>JBAXKX010000059.1:0-13217 GCA_037135115.1 Rhodospirillaceae bacterium | reverse complement strand
CATACAGCTCCTCATAGCGGGGCAGCTTGCGGGTCGAACATGTCGGTGTGAAGGCACCGGGAAGGGCGAAAAGAACAACTTTCTTGCCCTTAAAAACGTCGTCCGTAGTTACACTCTTCCACTCAAACGGGTTAGGACCGCCGAGAGCCTCGTTACGTACCCGAGTCTTAAAGGTAACGGAGGGAACTTTCGAACTGGTGACCGGCATCGGACAATTCCTTATGTTACTTAGGTTACTTATGTTACTTATGTTACTTATGATGACGCTGCTGAGCAGCTACGGAACCGGCCACGCTATGGCTACGAGGCAAGTCCGAACCTCACTGAGTTTAGCACCGCTCAGAGGTTAGCACCGCACAACGGAATCGTCAAAGTGGCAAAAGAAATTTCTAGCGCCCCCCTCTACTCCGGGTCGGACCGTACGATATTCAGGGGTGTGCTATACGGATAGATCGGAATTGTGACAGCTTGACGCAGGATTGCGAGAGGGCGATAATATGCCCGAAATCCCTATCCACCCTACTGTAAGGTAATGCCCATGGACAAGAATCTGTACGGCCGGACAGCAACGTTCAATCCCGCCCTGGAAGGCGCTGATGTGGACGAGGGGCTGAGGCAGCACATGCTGCGAGTCTACAATTTTATGATGATCGGTCTGGTGGTAACCGGCTTGGTTGCCTACTTCACGTCCACCAGTCACGACCTGATGATGGTCCTGTTTGCAACGCCGCTGAAATGGGTGGTGATGTTAGCGCCATTCGCCTTCATCCTGGTGTTGTCTTTCGGCATCAACAAAATGTCAGCGAGTACAGTCCAGATGGTGTTCTGGGCCTACTGCGCTACCATGGGCCTGTCTCTGGCCACTATCTTCGTAGTATTCACCGGCACCAGCATCGCGCGGGTCTTCTTCATTACCTCTGGCATGTTTGCGGCCATGAGCCTGTGGGGCTATACCACCAAGAGGGATCTTACCGGCTTCGGCTCGTTCCTAATGATGGGGTTGTTCGGCATCATGATCGCCGGAATCGCCAACATCTTCATAGGCTCCAGCGCACTTCAGTTCGCAGTGTCGGTGATCGGCGTTCTGGTATTCACCGGTCTGACCGCCTATGACACCCAGAACATCAAGGAAGTCTATTGCGAGGGCCAAGGCCACGAGGCCACCATGAAATTCGCGGTCATGGGTGCCTTGACCCTTTACCTGGACTTCATCAACATATTCGTAATGCTGCTCCAGCTGATGGGCGACAGGGAGTAACTGGGGCGCAAATTACGGAACCGGGGGTGGCCGCAAGGCTCCCCGGCTTGAGGTCGGCAGGAGTTGGGTCAGCTGGCGTAGAGTTAGCCGGCCAGTTCGCGGGATCGCTTGGTCGCCGCCGCCACTGCGCGGTCAAACAAGGGCTGCAAGCCGTCGGGTGCCATCAATACTTCAAGGGCGGCTTGGGTGGTGCCGCCCGGGCTGGTGACATTGCGGCGGAGCATGGCGGCGGGATCGATTGAGCGATGTGCGAGTTCGCCCGCCCCCGCCACGGTGGCCCGAGCCAGCCGCATGGCCAGCTCCTCAGGTAGCCCGGCTGCGACTCCGGCCGAAGCCAGTGCCTCGATTACCAGAAACACATAGGCCGGACCGCTGCCCGATACGGCGGTGACCGGATCCAGCAACGCCTCGTCATCGATCCAGGCAACATCGCCAACCGCGCGCATCAGCGATTCACAGCGCTCGCGCTGGTCTTCGGTCACAGCACCGTTTGCACAAGCTACAGTAACGCCGCGGCCAACCGCAGCCGGGGTATTGGGCATTGCCCGCACCACCGCCGCCGCAGGCGCGAGCTGATTCTCGAACCAGCTTATCGGTTTGCCAGCGGCGATGGACAGAAACACCGTCTCCGGCCTGACAAAACGCCGATAATCGGGCACCACGGCCGCCAGCATCTGGGGTTTGACCGCAAAGACAACCACGTCAGGAGCAAGGCGCGAAGGCAAGGCATCGGCGCCAGCGCAACGCAGCACCCGAGCGTTTCCGGCGGAATTGGGCGCAATGTATGGCGCGATGTTGGGCTCGACCACCACCACCCGCGTCTCGAAATTAGCGGCAAGCCAGCCATCGAGCAGAGCGCCGCCCATTTTGCCGCAGCCGACCAGAAGAAGAGTTAGGGGCATAAGCTCATGCCTCGCCGACGGTTTCAAGCAGGGCTGCCGACACCGCTTCAGACGGAGACTTGCCACCCCAGATCACGTACTGAAAAGCCGGGTAAAAGCGCTCGCACTCCGACAAGGCGATTTCAACCAAGTCTTCAAGCTGTTCAACGCTGGCACCATGGGAGCCGCGCAACAGCGTAGTCTGCCGGAACATCGGAGTTTTTTCTTCGCCGCAGATATCGAAATGTCCAAGCCACATGCGGGAGTTGACCTCGGCCAACAATTCGAACACGGCAACCTTGCGATGAGGCTGAATCTTCATGTCGAATTGGCAAGAGAACTGCATTGCACCCAGCTCCTGTTGCCAAACGAAATACAGGCGGTAATCACACCAGCGACCGCCGATCTCCACCACCATTTCGTCGTCACAAGAGCGATCGAACGCCCATTCGTTAGCTGAAACAATCTCCTCAACTATATCGAGAGGATTGCGGTATATACTAGTGGATTCGATGGCCGCAGTCGTCATTCACCCTCTCCCATAGCCGGCACCGGCAAACGATCGCTTGCAATCGACTCTTAGCGACCACAAAAAGGCCTTTAGCGGCACGATCACCGTGCCAGATGCCGAACCTCAGTGCAACTTGATTTCGCTGATTGTTGCCCTAACCTACCAACCCGCTGAGTTTAATACCAAGTTATACCGAGCCTTCACCGTTTTTTCCGGGCAAAAGGTCAGCCAGAAGCGACTCCAGTGCGGTCAGTCGTTCCTTCAAAATTTCCTGTTCGCTCCGAGCCATGACCGCCATTTCCTTCACCGCCTCGAATTCCTCGCGGCTAACCGCATCCATTTGGCTGAGGACGCGCTCGAACAGCTGGCGGAACTGCGCCTCGACCTCGCCACGCAGCCCACCAAGCGCACCCAGCGCGCCGCTGGCAACTCGGGCCAAGTCATCAAGAAGTCTATTTTCGGCCTGCATCAAAATCCACCCTCCGCTAAAACGGCGACTATGACGCCACAACCCCGCCGGTGCAACCCCGCCATTACTTCCCCTCCCGCCACCACGCCATCATCATTGACCCCAGCACCAGGGGGAGCAAAGCCCAGGGGGAAAGCAAGGGATGGTCGGTGATGCCGGTGACTGTGTATGTGCCGTTGGCGCGCAAGCCGAGCCAACCCGGTCCCGACTGGATGCGGTTGGCAGCGGGACGACGGAGGATAAGGCCGCCGGTGCTGGTTTGAGGCCCGCCAGACCCCATAACACCAGACCCCATATCTACAGACCCAATATCTACAAGCCACTTTACGCCGCCACCGCTGCCGTCAACAACCGGCTGGAGACGCTCGGGTGTGGTGCGAAGGTCGGCCAGTTCGGGGGCACCGGGTTCGCCGACCAAAGCCACAGTATGGCGGAGTCCGTCTGAAATCCGGTAGATGCCGGGCGCCTCGACCGTGATGGCGGCACCAAGCAAGCCATTGCCGTCGTCGGCCATGGCCAATGTTTTGACCTCGCCTTCGGGGGTGATCAGCTCGACTGATCGCGGTTCAGGGGCGAGGCTGCGGCGCTCGATCTCGATGCGGTTGCCCTCGACTCGGGCGCGAAGATCGTCCTCCTCGAGGTCAGGTTCCTTCATCAGCCAGTGGGCAAGCCGTCGCAACAGCTCAACCTGAGGGCCGCCACCCTCAAAGCCACGCGACCACAGCCAAATCTGATCGGAGGCCAACTGCGCCACCCGGCCTTCACCAACCCGATCAAGGATCAGCAGCGGCCGGTCCTCAAACCCGGTCATCAGCACCCGGCCATGGGCGATTTGTACTTCGGATTGATGGAGCCACCTCCCCCAAGAGGGTTCTTCCCCAGCCGCGCCACTGCCAGCCAGCCCAACCGTGACGGGATGGCGGCGGCCGATGGCGGTCACTATTGGTTTGAAAGGACGGTCAATAGTCGGCCCGACAGGCTGACCGGGCAGCACCGCGCCCAGGGAGCTTCCACGCAGCCCCAGATTATCTCCAAACCCGCCGCCTCCGCCGCCAGCCTCCAACAAAGCGCCACCGTTGCGGACATAGCGGGCAATATTATCAAGATAGATCATCGGCAATACACCGCGCTGGCGGTAGCGATCGAAGATAACAAGATCGAACTCGGCCAGCTTGACCTCAAACAATTCTCGAATGGGAAATGCGATCAGCGACAGCTCACGGATCGGGATGCCGTCCTGCTTCTCGGGCGGGCGCAGGATGGTAAAATGAACCAAATCCACCGCCGGGTCGGCTTTGAGCATATTTCGCCATGTCCGCCCGCCAGCATAGGGTTCACCGGAAACCAGCAGCACCCTCAGCCGATCGCGAACCGCATTAATCGCTACCCCGACCCGGTTGTTGGCTAGACTAAGCTCATGCGGGGCCGAACCTACCGATAATTCAACGATGTTGCGGCCGCCATGTTCAAGGGGAACATCAATGGAGACCTCGCGCCCCACCGCCACCGTCAGCCGATGGATGGTGCCGTCATCATGACGGATTGTGACTTCGGCACTCTCGGATTGGTCACTTGGTGAATCGACGATACGGAAGGTTAGCGCCACCGGCTTGCCGACCAGCCCGAAGGAAGGCGCCTTTACGATCTCCAGCCGACGGTCGGCCTCGTCATGATCGCCCGAGAGCAGGACATGAACAGGGCCGTTATCGTGCGACCTGCCGGGATCAAGCGGGACGTCGTGAACCTGGCCGTCAGTCAGCAGAATAACCCCGGCCCGGCGTTGCTGCGGTACATCGGCGAAGGCATGGGCAAGGGCCTCAAACAGCCGGGTTTCGGTGAGGTTGGCACCCCCGCTCCGCACCACCCGCGTTTCCAGATCGGGCAGCGGCGCGAGCTTGGTCTCAAGTTCGGCCAGCGCCCGCTCGGTTCGCGCGGTGCGGGCGCCAAGGGCCTGACTGGGCGACCGGTCAACCACCACCACCGCCACGTCCTTGACCGGCTCGCGAACCTCGGTGATCAGTGAAGGATTAACCAGGGCCAAACACAGTGCCGCCACCGTCAGCAACCGCCACCATCCCCCACGCGCAGCACAAGCCAAGCCATAAAGGGCCACCAGCGCCGCCAAGCCGAATATCGGCACCAGCACCAAAACCGGCAGCAGCGGGGCGAAAGTGAGGCTGGTGCCGCCGCTCACCGACCGATCCTCTGAAGAATCGCCGGGACGTGGACCTGATCGGCCTTATAATTGCCTGTCAACGCATACATCACGACATTGACGCCGAAGCGATAAGCTATCTCGCGCTGACGCTCCCCGCCCGGTACTGCGGCCGACAAGGGCCGTCCGTCGGCATCCATCGCCCACGCTCCAGCCCAGTCGTTGCCGCCGATGATGATCGAGGAAACTCCGTCGAGTCGCCGCTCCTCGCTGGCCTCGACCCAGACCTCACCGTTACGAGTCCGGCCGGGAAATTCCTTCAGCAGGTAGAAGGCGCGGGTCAAGACATGATCGGCCGGAACCGGGGTCAATGCCGGCAGCTCCAGCCCTTCGGTCAGGCCGCGCAGCGCCAAGGCCGCGCTGTCGCCGCCGCTCCGAGCATCGCGGGTGTCGAACAAAACGGTGCCGCCATGGCGCAGGTAGCTGTTGACGCGCGCCCGAGCCAGCGAGGATAAGGCCGGCTGGCTACTTGTTACCACCCAATATAACAGGGGAAAGAAACTCAGCTCGTCGCTCTCAACATCGAGTGCGGCAACGCCGCCGGTGTCTACTGCGGTACGCCGACTGAGCACCTTCAGGAGCCCTTCAAGACCAGCCCGAGTCACTTGATCAACCCCTTCATCGCCGGTGGCGATATAGCCAAGCCAAGTTCGCTCACTAGCCTTAACTGCAAGTTCGGCGGCGCTCGCGGCCATATTCGCCAGGGCTAGCCCGGCCAGCACCAGCCCGGTACAAACGAGAAACCTACTATTTAGTTGCACGGGGTATTTCCCAGTTGTTTGGCACCAGTTGTTTGGCGGTATCGGCAATCAGCAACAAACTGTGTGCATATTAGAATTTTAAGAGATAGTATCGTTAAGGATAGGAATTATCGACAACACTCCGCCCCGCCGAGAGGATAAAATGGACACGCACTCACCGCTTGGCACAGCCACGGCTTCCGGAGCAAAGACGGGAGTTTCCGGAGCGAAAACGGGGGCATCGGGCGAATCGGTTGCCCGGGGCGCGGCAGTTGATCCAGTCAAAATCGACTATGATCCCGGCTTGTGGCGACTTGACACCGCGACACAAGCCGGATTGCGTGGCGTATGGGCAAAACTTGGCGGTGAACTAGATCCTCTCCTGGATGAATTTTATAAGTTCATTGGAAAATTTCCCGAAAACGCGCCGCATCTTGCCGACAAGGGCAAGAGTGACTGCCTGCGACTTTTACAAAAGGAGCATTTGCAAGTTTTTTTTAAAGCGCTGTTCGACGAGGATTACCTGACACGGGTCCACAATATCGGGGCCGCGCATTCACGAGTGCTGTTACCTTCAAAATTTGTATTTGCAGGTTACTCCCTCCTGCTGGAACAGATGGTTGGCTCGGTGTTCCGGCACAACCGGCGCCGGCCCGACGTGGCGGCAGCACAAATCGGAGCGTTGGTTCGCGGCGTCCTTACCGAACTGTTCTTTGTAAGTGAGGCTTGCGCTCAGGCCAACCACAACCAAGTTATGCTCACCAGTATGCAGGGGCTGGCCGAAACCTTTGAGCAGGAGTTGGATCAGGCGGTCGAATTTGTCCGCCGCAGCGCCGGCGGGATGGTGACATCCTCCGACACCTTGCTCGAAGCCTCGACTCGAGTCGCTAGCGACAGCGAGGAGGCCAAACAGGCTTCCGACAAGACAAGCAACAACGCCCAGACCATCGCCGCTGCTGCCGAGCAACTGTCATCCTCAATCGCCGAAATCTCCCGCCAAGTCGAACATTCGGCGGCAGCGGCGCATGAAGCGGCGACCCAATCGCAGGGTGCCAAGGCCTATGCCGATAAACTGTCAACTGTGTCGGAACGAATCGGCTCCATCGTCAAGCTGATCGAGCGCATCTCCAAGGAAACCCGGTTGCTGGCGCTCAACGCCAACATTGAGGCAGCCAGAGCCGGCGATGCAGGACGCGGCTTTGCCGTAGTTGCCAACGAGGTCAAGAATCTCGCCGACCAGACCAACCGGGCCACCGGGGAAATCCGCACAGAAATCGAAGCGATGCAGGCGGTTATCCGCAACACCGTGGTTGCAATCGGCGACGTGGCGGCTAAGGTGGAAATCGCCACTAGCAACATCTCGGCTATTGCTGGCGCTGTCACCGAACAAGAGGCGGTCACAAGAGAAATCGCCCAAAGCGCCGGTATGACGGCGGAAAGCATCCAAACCGTTCACAGCCGCATCGCCAGTGTCGCCGAACAGGCCGAAAACAGCAGCCGCGAGACGGTCAAGCTGCGCCAGGATACCCATGGCATGGTTGATCAGGTGATCGGCATCAAACGCCGGGTCATCGCCACCTTGCGCCATAACCGATTCGCCGATCGTCGAGCCGAATCACGTCAGGCGGCGGATCTGCCGATGACTTGCACCGTTTTTGGTAAGGACTGGCCCTGCCGCAGCGACAACCTGTCAATGACCGGCATCCAGATTCGCTCACCCGAATTGGCCCAGATCATCAAGACCGAACGAGTACCGGTTACCATCGATATTCCTAACATCGGCCGAGTCGAAGGCCTCGTCATCTGCGTCGAGCAAGGGGCGCTGCATGTCCATCTGCCGACCATCGCCCCGGATACCACGCGCAAGCTTGCCGATGTGGTCGACCGTTGTCGGCGAGAAGACGCCGAAATGGTCGGCTTGGCCAAGGACACCGCCGCGCATATCAGCCGCCTGTTCGAAGCGGCGATCGACCGCAAGGAAATCACCTGGGAACAGTTGTGGGACGTGGACTATCGCCTGATCAAGGACTCCGATCCGGCTCAGTTCACTACCAAATTCCTGGCCCTGTGCGACCGCCTGCTGCCGTCGGTCCAAGAGCCGTTGCTGACCGAGCATAAGAATATCGCCTTCACGGTGACTGTAGATCGTAACGGCTATCTTCCCACCCACAACGGCATTTATTCGCAACCCCAGCGGCGGGGCGACAAGGTCTGGAATACCGCCAATTGCCGCAACCGCCGCATCTTCGACGACCGCACCGGTCTTTCGGCGGCGCGCAACCGGCAACCGGTGTTGGTTCAGACCTATCGGCGCGACATGGGCGGCGGCAACTCCGTAAGCATGAAAGATATCTCGGCGCCAATCATGGTTCATGGCCAGCACTGGGGCGGCTATCGTATCGGCTGCCGTTTCTAACCCCCGCCGTTTTTAACCCGCGCCTCTCCTGCAAGAATGGGGAGGGGGGGCGAGTGATAATGCTCACGGTAATGCTCACGGTGAAGCTCGCAGTAAAGAATATATAGCCCTGAGCCAACCACCAGCACGCAGCCGACAGCCACGGCACCACCTGGATGCTCGCCGAACACCAAAAGCCCGATCATGACGCCCCATATCATCTGCAAGTACTGGAATGGCGCCAGCACGGCGGTGGGGGCACGCCGGAACGCAGCAAAGGCGCAGAGCTGAAAGCAGCCCATTGATACACCGGCCAAGGCCATAACCGACAAGTCGGGCCAAGTCGGGATCACGAACACCGGGGCCATAACCGCACCAGCTCCGGCCAGCATCATCGCCACGCCGTAGAACGAGAATGAAACGGCCTTCTCGGTTCCGCCCATTCGCCGCACCAGCAAGACCCCCAAAGCATAACAGAGCGAGCCGCAAAGCGCGGCCAACGTACCGTAACCGGCAAGTCCGCTGCCGGGCCGCGCCATCACCACGACGCCAGCGAAGCCAATCGCCACCGCCAGCCAACAGCTACGCTCGACCCGTTCCCCGGTTATTGGCACCGACAGCGCAGTCATAAACAGCGGCGCCGTGAACACGGCCGCGTAGAAATCGGCCAACGGCATATGGCCAAGAGCATAAATCCCGAAAAAATAACCGGCAAGACCAATGCTGGCGCGCAGCAAGTGGAGCGGCAGCCGCCGTGTCGCCAAGATGGTCCAGCCACCGCCAACGACAATGGCTATCGATAGTGGCACCAGCGCGAACAGGGCGGAGAAAAACAACACCTCAGCGACCGGATAATCACCACTCACCCATTTGACAGCGCTATCGCTGGTCGAGGCCAGCACATAACCGGACACAACAAGAAAAATCGCCAATCGGGTCGCCGATCGCTGCGGCTCAAGAGGGGGAGCAAGAGGGGGAACAAGTTGGCGAATGGTCAAGGGGCATCCTTGGCTGGGTGAAAGCGCGGCATACCGCATCGTTCGGATAAAGGTCAATAAGTCTCCTCCGCTCTTGCGCCCGCCCCCAAGAAGGAATTAGTTTAGGGAATGTCGTCGGCACACTGATGATGCCGGATGGGTGGCCGAGTGGTTTAAGGCACCGGTCTTGAAAACCGGCGATGGTGTGAGCCATCCGTGGGTTCAAATCCCACCCCATCCGCCAACCTCTAAAGGTGCCGCACAGTTGCTGACATTTGCGGGAATATTTCCTATGATATTGCAACGGCGTAACTTGTTGTTCGCCATTAGTTTTTGTTTGCTGCTGGTTGGTGGGCTGTTTCTGAAAGCAGTGTTTCAAAAGGAATCCGGGTACGGTACGACCGGCGGTTTCGATATCGGCGGGGCCTTCAAAATGACCGCTACCGATGGACGGCAGGTCAATGAGGGGAGCTGGCCGGGCAAGTTGCTGCTCATCACCTTCGGCTATCGCTTCTGCCCCGATGTCTGCCCGACCAACCTGCAAGCCATGGCCGCCACCCTAGATCTGCTTGGAGCCGACGCCGAACGGGTACAGCCGCTGTTCATCACCATTGATCCCGAGCGTGACAGCCGGGAGGCAATGGCGGCCTATGTCGCGTTGTTCCATCCGCGCATGATCGGCCTTACCGGAACCAAGGAGGAGGTCGCAACTGTAGCGAAGACCTTCCGAGTCTATTACCGCAAGGTTGAAAACGCCGACCCGATAAATTATTCTGTCGATCATTCGGCCTTCACCTTCCTTACCGATGACCACGGCATTGTACACAAACTATTCAGTCACAATACGCCCCCGCAGCAGATGGCCACCGGGATCAAAGATTACCTCCAGCGCTGAGAACAAACCAAAATGCCCGATACCGACCGGGAATGTATTACAGTATTATCAGCGTTATCAGCCTGCCCGGCCTTGACGCCCAACGGTCATGCCCCTGATGTGGTTATTAATGATGTGATTGCTGAGGATTTCGAACTTGCTTGCGATTGGCGCGGCTCAGACGGGCACCCGCATTTGTCGATTGGCTATGTCGTACTTGCCGAAGAAACCGTTTGGGGCGTCTACGCATGTTCGGCGACCAACGTAACCTCTGGGAACGAATGGTCATTCACGCTGCCAACGACATTCACCATCCACGAAGCCACCAACATAGCGCTCAACATTATCGCCTGGGACCGTTTCGTGGTGATTGAATCCGAGCGCCACCATTATGACGAAGCCGCCAAACACGCCATCGCCACCAGCCTGCACCAAGTCAGCGACTTCAGCCGTCCCTGCAAGCTGGTCGAGGCGGTCCGGGTTTTCCTGAGTTAATAGCGATTGGTGCCGCAAACCCCCCCGCCACAAAAACTTGACAAGCGGCACCTAGGCTGGCATTAAATCAGGACTATTTTGGTACTGTATCGGATTGGACGGGGCGGGGGCATGATAAAAATCGGCAAGCTGACCGATTATGCGGTAGTGGTCCTGGACCGGATGAGCCGCGACTCCGGTCTCCACACTGTATCAGATCTGGCGGAACGAACCGGGATTCCCGCAACGACGGTGGCCAAGCTACTGAAGCAGTTGGCTGCTGCCGGCTTGGTGTCGTCTCATCGCGGAGTAAATGGCGGCTATGCCCTCAACCTCAGCCCAGGGCTGATTTCGGTCGCAGCGATCATCATCGCGCTTGAAGGCCCGATCGCCGTCACCGAGTGTGTTTCGAATGCCGAGTCGGCGTGCGGCACCGTGGTGAAGTGCTCGATGCGCGGTAATTGGGAGAAAATCAACCAGGCGGTGCGGAGCGCCCTCGAAAGCGTCAGTCTGGCCGACATGTCGGCCCCATCGATATTTCTGGAGACTGGACGATGAGTGCCGCAGCCGATACCCTCGACCAAGTCAAAGACATCACCGAGCATACCTATAAGTACGGCTTCATCACTGACATAGAATCAGACACCGCGCCCAAGGGTTTGAGTGAAGATACTATACGTTTTATTTCAGCCAAAAAGGACGAGCCAGAATGGCTGCTGGAGTGGCGGCTCAAGGCCTATCGTCACTGGCTAACTATGACCGAACCCAACTGGGCGATGGTCAACCATCCTCCTATCGACTACCAGGATTCCTATTATTACTCGGCTCCGAAGACCACGGCCAAGTACAAGAGCCTGGACGAGGTCGATCCCGAGTTGCTCAAGACTTATGCCAAGCTCGGCATTCCGCTGAAGGAACAGGAGCTGCTGGCCGGGGTCGAGCCGACCATAGCGGTCGACGCAGTATTTGATAGCGTCTCCGTCGCCACCACCTTCAGGGCCAAGCTGGAAGAAAAGGGCATTATCTTTTGCCCCATTTCCGAGGCAGTGCGTAACCATCCTGAACTAATCCGCAGGTACTTAGGCAGTGTCGTGCCATATTCGGACAACTTTTTCGCAACTTTGAACTCAGCCGTGTTCACCGACGGCTCGTTTGTCTATATTCCCAAGGGCGTGCGCTGCCCGATGGAGCTGTCGACTTACTTCCGGATCAACGCCGCCAATACCGGCCAGTTTGAACGGACCTTGATTATCGCCGATGAAGGCTCCTATGTCAGCTATCTGGAGGGCTGCACCGCACCTAAACGGGATGAAAATCAGTTACATGCCGCTGTGGTCGAACTAGTGGCGCTTGATAACGCAACCATTAAGTACTCTACCGTGCAAAATTGGTATCCAGGCGACGAGAACGGGGTTGGCGGGATTTATAACTTCGTAACCAAGCGCGCTGCATGTCGCGGGATCAACTCCAAGGTGTCATGGACGCAGGTTGAAACCGGTTCGGCCATCACCTGGAAGTATCCCAGCTGCATCCTTCAGGGCGACAACTCGGTTGGTGAGTTTTACTCGGTCGCCATTACCACCCACCATCAACAGGCCGACACCGGCACCAAGATGATCCACATCGGCCGCAACACCCGCTCAACCATTATTTCCAAGGGTATCTCGGCCGGCAAGGCCCAGAACACCTATCGCGGCCTAGTCAAAATCCTGCCCAATGCGGCAGGGGCGCGCAACCATACCCAATGCGACAGCTTGTTGATTGGGGACAGCTGCGGCGCGCATACCGTGCCCTATATTGAAAGTCGCAATTACAGCGCCAAGATTGAACACGAGGCGACAACGGCCAAGATCAGCGACGACCAGTTGTTCTATTGTCGTCAGCGCGGCCTCGCTCCCGAAGATGCAGTGTCGCTGATCGTCAACGGTTTTTGTAAGGAAGTCCTTAAGGAACTGCCGATGGAATTCGCCGTCGAGGCGCAGAAACTAGTAGGCATCAGCCTTGAAGGCAGCGTGGGCTAGGGAGGTTGCAATGTCGGCCAGCCTATACAGAACCGATTACCACGCCTGGACCCAGGATCAGGCCGCGCGGCTGCGTCAGGCTGCCGTGGAACGAATCAACACCGACCTGGACTGGGACAATCTGGCCGAGGAAATTGAGGGCATGGGAGGTAGCGAGCGCAGAGAAATCCACAGCCGCCTGATCGAACTGCTGTTCCATATCGCCAAGCTAGCTTGGTCACCAGACACGGCGCCACGAGCCGACTGGACAGTGTCGGTGCTCAATCAGCGCGATGGTATCGCCTTCGTCATAAAGGACAGCCCGAGCCTCACGCGCTATCCGGGAGAAGTGTTCGAGGTTTGCTGGAGCAAGGCCCGCAAACGAACCGCCGTGGCTTTGGCCTTGCCGCTCTCCCGAGTACC
>JBAXKX010000058.1:0-13221 GCA_037135115.1 Rhodospirillaceae bacterium | reverse complement strand
CATATACAGCAGCATATAAATCCACGATCCATGGCTGACTAACCCCGAAAGCACTTGCAACCACTCAGGACCTTGCCCACCGGCAAAACCAACCACGGTCAAAGGTAGCAACAAAAGGGAGCTGGCAAATATTGGCGGGATAACGCCCGATGTATTCAGTTTAAGCGGTAGATGTGATGCCTCTCCACCGAATACCTTATTGCCCATTTGCCTTTTGGGGTACTGAACAATAACCCGGCGCTGAGCCCGCTCCATGAAGACAATGAAGGTTACCACAGCAACCGACATAAAAAGCATGAAAATAATAAATACGGTCGACAAAGCGCCGGTTCGCCCCATCTCAAGAGTGCCGATCAGCGCCTTAGGCAAATTAGCGACAATGCCAGCGAAGATGATCAAAGAAATGCCGTTGCCAACTCCACGCGCGGTAATCTGTTCACCAAGCCACATCATAAACATCGTGCCGCCAACAAGTGAAATCACCGTGCTGACACGAAAGAAAAGCCCTGGATCAATCACGGCCAAACTGTGACCGCTCTGCATCCCCTCGAGACCAACCGAAAGCCCATAAGCCTGAACGGTCGCCAACAACACTGTCAGGTACCGAGTGTACTGATTGAGCTTCTTGCGCCCACTCTCCCCTTCCTTCTTCAAGGCTTCCAAGGTTGGCGAAGTGGCGGACAGAAGCTGAATGATAATCGACGCCGATATATAGGGCATGATGTTTAGCGCAAATATGGTCATACGACCAAGTGCTCCACCCGAGAACATGTCGAACATGCCCAGGATGCCGCCTCCTTGCTTACTGAAAACATCATGAAAAATCTGCGGATCAATGCCAGGAAGGGGAATGTAGGTACCCAGCCGATAAACGACCAGAGCCCCAAGCGTAAACCACAGCCGCTTCCTCAACTCTGTCGCCTTGGCAAAGGCACCGAAGTTGACGTTAGAGGCTAACTGCTCGGCGGCTGATGCCATAGATTCCACATCCTCGACATATCTTTCGGCGCCCGGGGCCAAGAAAATTTAGGGCTAGCGACACTCAGTACTTACGGTTTTGGAACACGCCGTAACGTCCACTTGCCTCATACAGTAGCCACGCTCCCGCCAGCCTTCACAACTGCGGCAATCGCGCCTTTCGATGCTCCGGACACAGCAATGACAACCTTTGCGGTCAAGACTCCTTTACCCAGCAAGCGCACCGGCAGCTGACGCTCATTAACCAAACCGGCAGATTGAAGCTTTGCGTAGGTAATAGGTTCGGATATATCAACCTTGCCAGTATCTATCGCCTGCTGTAGACGGCCGATATTAACTTCGGCGTACTCTTGGCGATTAAGCGGATTAAACCCACGCTTTGGCAACCTACGATGCAAAGGCATTTGACCACCCTCAAAGCCCTTGATGGCAACGCCGGTCCGTGAGGTTTGGCCCTTCACACCGCGGCCACAAGTCTTACCTTTGCCGCATCCTATGCCGCGCCCCACGCGCATACGATTTTTAGTTGCACCGTCGTTGTCGCGTATCTGATTGAGTTTCATGACTTCAGATCCTTACCATCCGCACTCAGTCGGCGCGCTCGACCTTAACCAAGTGTTTCACCTTGTCAACCATACCACGCACGGCCGGTGTATCCGGAAGCTCGCGAGTACGGTGCATCCTGTTAAGCCCCAGCCCGATCAAAGTGGCCCGCTGGTCATGCCGCCGGCCGATTGGGCTAACGACTTGGGTCACAATCAGGGTCTGAACCAGCTTCCCGCTATTCTCAGGCATTGACAACAGCCTCCTTCGGTTCGGCACCGGTCTCACGACGCCCCAAGATGTCTGACACACGCCGTCCACGGCGCGCAGCGACCAACCGCGGGCTGACCACCTGAGCCAAAGCGTCAAACGTCGCCTTGATCATGTTGTGCGGATTTGATGTTCCAATCGACTTGGTAACAACATCCTGCACACCCAGCGCCTCAAAAATCGCGCGCATCGGGCCACCGGCGATGATACCGGTACCGCCTGGGGCCGCCCGTAACACGACTCGACCGGCACCATAATGCCCCTGAACATCATGATGCAACGTCCTGGCCTCGCGCAAAGGGACCCTGATCATCGTCCGCTTGGCCTGATCTGTCGCCTTACGAATCGCCTCTGGCACCTCACGCGCCTTGCCAGAGCCGACACCAACACGACCTTTGCCATCACCCACAACCACCAACGCGGCGAAGCCAAACCTCCGGCCTCCCTTGACCACCTTAGCCACGCGGTTGATACTGACCAACTTTTCGATCAGCTCACTCTCTTCACGCTCACGCGGCTGCCGGTCTCGGTCTCCTCGCTCGCCTTTTTCACGCGCCATAATCAGGCTCCCCTTCCGACACCGTCTTACTAGAACAACAGGCCAGCTTCACGCGCGGCATCAGCCAACGCCTTGACCCGACCATGGAACATATAACTGCCCCGGTCGAACACTACCTTGGTGACGCCAGCTGCAGTTGCCCGCTCGGCGATTAACTTGCCGACCTGCGTGGCAGCCGTGATGTCCGCACCTGTCTTGATCTGTGAGCTCAGCCCCTTATCTAGACTTGAGGCGGCGGCCAACGTACAACCCAGGGCATCATCAATGATCTGAGCATATATATGCTTGCTCGACCGGTGTACCGAAAGACGGGGACGACCGCCGGCGAAACGAGCAATCCTCGTCCGGACTCGGGCCCTGCGGCGCAAGTTCAGTTGCTTGGCTTTATCCATGACCTACGTCCTACCTACTTTTTCTTGCCTTCCTTGCGCAGCAACACCTCGGTATCGTACTTGATGCCCTTGCCCTTGTACGGTTCCGGCCTTCGGTAGCTGCGGATCTCGGCGGCGACCTGGCCGACCTTCTGGCGATCACAACCTGTGATCGCAATCAATGTCGGCTTATCCGTCTTAATTGCTATCCCTTCAGGGATACGATATTTTATATCATGACTATAGCCAAGCTGAAGCACAAGTTCTTGCCCCAGGACCGCAGCGCGATAGCCGACACCATTAATCTCAAGATTGACGGTGAAGCCCTTGCTGACACCCTGAATTATGTTGCTAACCTGGGTGCGCGAGGTGCCCCACATGGTCCGGGAACGGCGGGTATCAGACCGCATCGTCACCACAACCTTGCCATCTTCCAGCTTGGCCAGTATATCGTCAATCAGAACATAGCTCAGCTCGCCAAGCTTTCCCTTGGCCGCGACCCGCTGTCCGCTGACTGTAACGTCAACGCCTGCTGGTACCAGTACGGGATGTTTGCCAATGCGCGACATTAGACCGGCTCCTAGAACAGCTGGCAAAGCACTTCACCACCGACATTGGCGGCACGGGCTTCATTATCCGACATAACCCCGCGCGGTGTCGACAGAATTGAAATGCCAAGGCCATTAAACACACGATCAAGGTCGGCAATCTTGGAGTAAACCCGCCGCCCCGGCTTGGAGACGCGGGAAACGTGTTTGATCACCGCTTCACCTTCGTGATACTTCAGTTCGATACGCAAGGCCGCTATGCCAGGCCTTACCTCCCTACGAGTAAAGCCGCGAATATAACCCTCGCGCTTCAGTACCTCCAGTACATTTGCTCGCAATATCGAGGCCGGACTATCAACGGCATCCATGCGCGCACGCTGACCGTTACGGATGCGAGTCAGCATATCTCCAAGGGGATCGCTTAGTGACATGTTTCCAGATCCCTCCTACCAGCTCGACTTGGTCATGCCGGGGATCTGGCCGGTAGAGGCCAAGTCCCTCAACGCAATGCGAGAAAGTTTGAACTTACGATAAAAAGCACGCGGCCGACCAGTCAGCTCGCAGCGGTTGCGAACCCTGGTCCGGCTTGAATTACGGGGCATTTCCGCCAATTTAAGCCGGGCGGCAAACTGCTGCTCCGGCGCCACCGTATCATCGGTAGCCCTGGCTTTCAACCGAGCTCGCTTGGCAGCATATTGCTTGACCAGCAATTCCCGGCGCTTATTCTTCTGGATGGCACTAAGTTTTGCCATAATCTGCCTCTCCGCCGGTTCAGTTGATGAACGGCATATCGAAACCACGCAGAAGCGACTTCGCTTCCTTGTCGGTCTTCGCCGTGGTTACAATGATGATGTCCATGCCACGGACCTGATCAATTTTGTCGTAGTCAATTTCAGGAAAGATAATCTGCTCTTTAACACCCATGGCATAGTTGCCGTGGCCATCGAAGCTCGAACTCGACACGCCGCGAAAATCACGAACGCGAGGGAGCGCGATAGAGACCAAACGGTCAAGGAACTCATACATACGGTCGCTACGGAGCGTAACTTTGCACCCGATTGACATGCCCTCGCGTAACTTAAACTGGGCAATCGATTTGCGGGACTTCGTCACCACCGGCCGCTGGCCAGCGATAGCAGTCAGCTCGCCGACGGCTTGGGTAATACGCTTGCTGTCCGCAGTTGCCTCACCGACGCCCATATTGATGACGATCTTTACAAGCTGCGGAACTTCCATGTCGTTTCCGTACTTGAACTCGGTCTTCAGGGCCGTCCTGATCACGCTGTCGTAGCGTTGCTTTAATCTGGTCATACTAGTCCGGCCCTTCCTAAAGATCAATAACTTCGCCGGAGCGCTTGGCGAAACGGACCTTGCGCCCGTTATCAAGAAACTTGTAACCCACTCGCGTCGGCTTGTTAGTTTTAGGGTCTAGGTGCGCCACATTGGAGACGTGAATAGGTGCCTCGATCTCCTTAATCCCGCCCTGAACGGTCTGGCTCGGCCTCTGATGCTTAGTCACAAGGTTGATCCCGCGCACAACAACCCTATTTTCCTTGACCAACACCTTTATTACTTCACCGGCTTTACCCTTGTCGCGACCCGAAATCACGACCACCTTGTCCTTGGTCTTAACCTTGAGACCTGACATCACAGCACCTCCGGCGCCAGCGAGATAATCTTCATAAACTTCTTCCCACGTAACTCACGCGTCACCGGGCCAAATATTCGAGTACCAATAGGCTCGCCTTGCTTGTTTATCAACACGGCAGCGTTGCGATCAAAACGAATTGAACTACCGTCGTTCCGATGGATTTCCTTGGCAGTACGGACAATTACGGCGCGGTGAACGTCACCCTTCTTGACACGCCCACGGGGAATTGCCTCCTTGACCGACACCACTATAACATCGCCGACTGAAGCCACCTTGCGTTTCGAGCCGCCGATGACTTTGATGCACTGCACCCGGCGCGCACCGCTGTTGTCGGCGACCTCCAGGTTGGTTTGCATCTGGATCATTGTATTCTACCCCTTCACGCAGTGACTGTCGCGGAGCTGGCCACAGCTCCCTTACCTTCGACGACAACGACCCATCGCTTTCGCTTAGAAATGGGACGGCTCTCCTCGATGGTAACGGCGTCACCTGCCTTAAACTGGTTAGCCTCATCATGAGCAGCGTAACGTTTCGACTGCCGGATGAACTTTTTATAGACGGGGTGCATGACACGACGCTCCACCAAGACGATGATCGTCTTGTCGCCCTTGTCGCTGACCACCGTGCCCTGCAATACGCGCCGGGGCATGCCGTTTCTCCTGCCTTAACCTTCAGCCCTGGACGCCAGCGGCAAATGCCGCTGGACCAGGACGGTTTTGATACGCGCAATATCGCGCCGAACTGTCCCAACCCGGGCCGTGTTTTCAAGTTGTCCTGACGCACGCTGAAAGCGCAGATTGAACTGCTCTTTCTTTAGCGCAAGCAGATGATCATTCAGCTCATCTACTGTGCGGCCTCGCAGGTCTTGTGCCTTCATGCCGCCTCCTCACCGATCCGAGTAACGATCTTGGTCTTGATTGGCAGCTTAGCCGCCGCTAGCTCGAAGGCTCGTGTAGCAATATCATGCGGCACACCATCAAGCTCAAACATAATACGCCCAGGATTAACTCTGGCCGCCCAAAATTCAGGCGTTCCCTTACCTGAGCCCATCCGGACCTCAGCAGGTTTGCTCGACACCGGTACATCCGGGAACACTCTAATCCATACCCTACCCTGGCGCTTAATATGCCTAGTCAGTGCTCTCCGTGCCGCTTCAATCTGGCGTGCTGTCACACGCGCCGGCTCCAAAGCCTTCAGCCCCATTGAACCAAAATTAAGCTGACTACCACCCTTGGCAGCTCCGCGTATACGGCCCTTGTGGGCCTTTCGATATTTAGTACGTTTTGGACTCAACATGGTCAAGGCACTCCCTAGCGATCACGGTCGCGGTCATGACCACGGTCACGATGAGCACGGTCACCTCGAGGCTCGCGCTCCCGATCACGACCGTCGGGGCGCGGAGTTCCGGCCTGTGCCTCACCCGCCCGCTTGTCCTGGGCCATCGGATCGTGCTGCAAAATTTCTCCCTTAAAAACCCAAACCTTGACACCGCAAGTTCCGTAGGTCGTCTTGGCAGTTGCGACACCATAGTCGATATCCGCACGCAAAGTATGCAGCGGCACCCTGCCCTCACGATACCACTCCATTCTCGCGATTTCCGCGCCACCGAGTCGCCCGGAACAATTGATCCTGATGCCCGCCGCACCAAGACGCATCGCCGACTGAACAGCTCGTTTCATGGCCCGACGGAATGCAACGCGACGTTCTAACTGACCAGAAATATTCTCAGCTATCAGTCTGGCATCGATCTCAGGCTTGCGTATCTCCACGATATTCAGGCTGACCTCGTTGCCAGCCATCTTGCCAAGTTCAGTACGCAGTTTTTCAATATCCGCACCCTTTTTGCCAATTACGACACCAGGACGTGCGGCGTAAATGGTAATGCGGGCGCGCTTGGCTGGCCGCTCAATAATAACTCTTGAACATCCTGCCTGCTGAAGCGACTTTAGCAAATGGCTTCGCAGTTTCAGGTCCTGATGCAATAGCAACGCATAGTCACGAGAAGCGAACCAGCGACTGTCCCAGGTTCTATTTATACCGACCCGCAGGCCGATCGGATTAATTTTTTGACCCATGTTATTCGTCCTTGCCCTGGTCGGCCGATACCGTTTCCGCACGCTCACGCACGATAACGATCAAATTACTGAAGGCCTTTTCAACCCGGGCTCCGCGGCCTCTACCGCGGGCGTGAAACCTCTTCATCACCAGCGCGCGGCCAACTGTGGCCTCTGCGACATAAAGACGATCCACGTCGAGTTGGTGGTTATTTTCGGCGTTAGCGATGGCCGCCTGAAGTACCTTGCGAACCTCGGCAGCAATTCGCCTCTCCGAAAAAGCGAGATCTGATAGCGCCCTGCTGGCGTTCTTACCCCTGATCAACTGCGCAACAAGATTAACCTTGCGTGCGCTGCACTTGATTAAGGATGCTTTTGCCACAGCCTCATTCTCGGCGATTCGCAGGGGGTTGGTGGACTGGCCCATGGCTACTTCCTCTTCGCCTTCTTATCAGCCGCGTGACCATAATATGTGCGGGTGGGCGAAAACTCGCCAAACTTGTGGCCTATCATGTTCTCGGTGACAAGCACCGGCAGGAACTTATGACCGTTATAGACACCGAAAGTCAAACCGACAAACTGCGGCAGAACTGTTGAACGTCTTGACCAAATCTTAATGATCTCGTTACGCCCACTGCCCCGAGCCTTATCTGCTTTCTTCAGGATGTAGCCGTCAATAAACGGGCCTTTCCAAACTGAACGCGCCAAGGTGCCTACTCCTTACTTCTGGCGGCGGCGAAGAATCAGCCGGTCCGTCTTCTTGTTGTTGCGCGTCTTCTTTCCCTTGGTAGGTTTGCCCCATGGCGTCACAGGGTGACGACCACCCGATGTACGACCTTCACCGCCGCCGTGCGGATGATCTATCGGATTCATGGCGACACCACGTACCGAAGGACAAACACCCAGCCAACGATTGCGACCGGCCTTACCAAGGTTAATATTCGCTTGGTCGGGATTAGACACGGCGCCGATTGTCGCCATGCACTCCCCCCTAACCATGCGCAACTCACCAGAAGCAAGTTTTAACTGGGCATAGCCACTATCACGACCTACCAACTGAACATATGTACCAGCCGACCGGGCCATCTGGCCACCAGCACCAGGCTTTAACTCAACATTATGAACAATCGTGCCGACCGGTATGCTCCGCAGAGACATCGCATTACCGGGCTTAATGTCAACTTTTTCTCCGGAAACAACCACATCACCTGCCTTCAGGCGCTGAGGCGCAAGAATGTAGGATAATGTCCCATCCTGATACTTCAGCAAAGCTATGAAGCCAGTTCGGTTTGGATCATACTCCAACCGTTCTACCGTCGCTGTAACACCAAATTTCCGCCGTTTGAAATCGATCAAACGATAGGTCCGCTTATGTCCGCCACCCATGCGGCGTGCGGTAATCCGTCCGGTATTGTTACGACCACCGGAGCCAGTCAGGCCCTCGGTCAGTGCTTTGACTGGTTTACCGCGCCACAACTCCGAGCGGTCCACCTGGACAAGCTGGCGTAGCGACGGCGTGATCGGATTGAACTGCTTAAGTGCCATCCCTCTGCCCTCCGCTCAGACGCCGGTGGTCACGTCGATGCGTTGACCCTCGGCAAGAGTCACCATCGCTTTTTTAATATCTGAACGCCGACCGGCGATGCCGCGGAAGCGCTTAGTCTTGCCCTTCTGCACTATGGTATTGACCGCCGTAACTTTAACGGAGAACAAACCTTCTACAGCAGCCTTTATATCTGGCTTATTCGCCGTCAACGGGACGCAAAAGGTATACTGGTTGTTGCCTGTTAGGTTTGTGGCCTTTTCGGTGATAACCGGGGCCAAGATCAGATCGTACATCTGTGCGAGCGGAAGTACCACTGCGGCTGCGGCCTTGGCAGGCTTGCTCATTTCAGTCGAGCCTCCAGCTGCTCTACGGCATTACGGGTCAGAAACAAAGTATCACGACGCAATATATCATATACATTAGCACCATGTTCAGGCAATACGTCAATCAGCGGTATATTACCGGCAGCCAACGCAAAATTTACATCCAGGTTACCACCATCTATAACAAGCGCTGACGCAAACCCAAAGGACTTTAGACGGCTCGCCAAGTCCTTAGTCTTATGAGTGAGCGCCGAAGCCGAGTCAAGGACAATCAACTTACCCTCAGCAAACTTACTTGCCAGGGCAGACTTAAGGGCCTGTTTACGAAACTTTTTGGTCAGGTCGTGCTCGTGTGAGCGGACGACAGGGCCAAAAATAACAGCGCCGCCCCGAAACTGAGGTGAGCGCAACGAACCTTGCCGTGCGCGGCCAGTACCTTTCTGACGATACGGCTTCTTGGTCGTACCACGAATATCACCGATTACCTTGGTCTTGTGATTACCAGAGCGGCGTTTAGCCAGCTGCCAGTTGACGGTTCGTGCCAGCAGGTCGGCACGAACCGGTACACCAAAAACACCTTCGGCCAGCTCAATCTCGCCAACCTCCTGGTTGTCAAGGCTGCGAACTGAAGCTTTCATCACGCGATCCCCCCCTCAGCGATAGCGGCGACGGCGCGCAATCCAGCCGGATAAGGTAAGCCTTCCGGCACCTTGCGTTTCACCGCATCGCGCACCAGAACATAACCATTCTCACCGCCGGGCACGGAGCCTTTGACTAAAATCAAGCCCTGCTCACCGTCAACAGCCACCACTCTGAGATTGAGCGTAGTTACACGCTCGTCACCCAGATGTCCAGCCATTTTCTTGTTTTTAAACGTCTTACCGGGGTCTTGACGATTACCAGTAGAGCCCAATGAACGATGCGACACAGATACGCCATGCGTGGCGCGTAAACCCGAGAAATTCCATCGCTTCATACCACCAGCAAACCCTTTGCCGATACTAGTACCAGTGACATCTACAAACTGACCCGCAACAAAATGCGCCGCTGTAAGCTCGGCACCGACCTCAATCAGTGCCTCCGTGCTGACTCTAAACTCGGCGAGCTTGCGCTTTGGCTCAACCTTGACCTTCGCATAATGCCCACGCATCGGCTTTGTAACATTCTTCACCTTGGCCTTTCCAACGCCAAGCTGGAGAGCCGTATAGCCATTCTTCTCATCCGTCAGCACGGACACAACCTGGCAGTTATCAACTTTTAGCACAGTCACGGGAACATGCTCGCCCTCAGTGGTGAAGACGCGGGTCATCCCGACTTTCTGCGCGATCATACCGGATCGCATGGCATCCTACCTCTCCAGGTTTTCCCCGGCCATGAACTTATGTCTGATGGTCAAAGTTTAATCTCAACGTCCACGCCAGCCGCCAAATCAAGCTTCATTAGAGCGTCAACGGTCTGTGGCGTCGGGTCAACGATATCTAGAAGACGCTTGTGAGTGCGGATTTCAAACTGCTCACGAGACTTCTTATCGATGTGTGGGCTGCGATTTACCGTAAACTTCTCGAACAGGGTGGGCAAAGGGATAGGCCCCCGTACTCGCGCACCTGTGCGCTTGGCCGTGCTGACGATCTCGCTGGTCGACTGATCGAGCACACGGTGATCAAATGCCTTAAGGCGAATGCGAATATTCTGGCTGTCCATCATTCTTAACCCGTACATCCTTGACCGACATGGACGCCGGTTTCCAAAAGAAAACCGGCGCTTCCTAATAATACTTGTTACTTAACAATTCCTGCAACCACGCCCGCTCCGACGGTCCGGCCACCTTCTCGAATGGCGAAACGCAACCCTTCATCCATGGCAATCGGCGCGATCAACTCGATTTGCATCGAAATTTTGTCGCCTGGCATCACCATCTCGGTACCCTCAGGCAACACAACCTGCCCCGTAACATCAGTGGTGCGAAAGTAGAACTGTGGCCGATAATTACTGAAGAATGGGGTGTGCCTACCGCCTTCTTCCTTAGTTAGGATATAAGCCTCAGCCTTGAAGTGCGTATGCGGAGTGATTGAACCAGGCTTCGCAAGAACTTGGCCACGCTCAACATCCTCACGCTTGGTACCGCGTAGCAATGCGCCAATGTTATCCCCGGCTTGGCCCTGATCAAGCAACTTACGGAACATTTCAACGCCAGTGACCACCGTCTTGACTGTGTTCTTTAGACCGACTATCTCGACTTCCTCACCAACCTTGACAACGCCGCGCTCTACGCGACCGGTAACTACTGTACCGCGTCCTGATATAGAGAAAACGTCTTCAATCGGCATCAAAAAGGGACGATCAATCGGGCGCTCAGGCTGGGGAATAAACTCGTCAACAGCCTTCATTAATTCAAGAATTGAAGTGCGACCGATTTCCGGCTTTTTTTCTTCAAGCGCGCACAGAGCTGAGCCCTTGACGATCGGAATGTCGTCACCAGCAAATTCATAAAAACTCAGCAGCTCACGGACTTCAAGCTCAACGAGTTCCAAAAGCTCAGGGTCATCGACCATATCAACCTTGTTAAGGTACACTACGATCGCTGGCACACCAACCTGTCGAGCCAGCAAGATATGCTCACGTGTCTGAGGCATCGGGCCATCAGCCGCAGACACCACCAAGATCGCGCCATCCATCTGCGCCGCCCCGGTGATCATATTCTTGATGTAGTCGGCATGGCCTGGGCAGTCCACATGCGCATAGTGGCGAGCCTTGGTCTGATACTCAACGTGAGCGGTAGATATAGTAATACCGCGCGCCTTCTCCTCCGGTGCTTTGTCGATCTGATCATAAGCTGTATATATCGCGCCGCCGGTCTCGGCCAGCACCTTGGTGATCGCTGCGGTCAGCGATGTCTTGCCGTGGTCAACGTGGCCGATAGTGCCGACGTTGCAATGGGGCTTATTCCGCTCGAATTTAGCTTTCGCCATGATTCCAAATCTCCGTCTGTCTCAATTCTGCGGTATTAGATCAAGCCAGCTTGGCGCGGACTTCGTCGGCAATCGCCTGTGGCACCGGTTCATAGTGGTGGAACTGCATTGTATACTGGGCCCGTCCCTGGCTCATCGAACGCAAAGTATTAACGTAGCCGAACATATTAGCCAGCGGTACCATCGCGGCAACAACGCGGGCATTTCCACGCTGGTCCATCCCAGTAATCTGCCCACGCCGGCTATTGAGATCACCGATAACATCTCCCATGTAGTCATCCGGCGTAACAACCTCAACCGACATTATCGGCTCAAGCAATGCCGGACCCGCCTTGGAGATACCTTCCTTGAAGGCGGCACGAGCAGCAATTTCAAAGGCAAGAACCGACGAATCCACATCGTGATATGCACCGTCGATTAGCTGGACCTTAAAATCAATAACCGGAAAACCGGCGATGACACCGGTACCACGAGACGACTCAAGGCCCTTAGATACACCAGGAACATACTCCTTTGGGACGGCACCGCCAATAACTTTATTCTCGAACAGGTAGCCTTCGCCCGGCTTTTGTGGCTCAAACACTAATTTGATACGAGCGAACTGTCCTGAACCTCCGGTCTGCTTCTTATGAGTGTAATCAATTTCAGACCTACGGGTGATGGTCTCCCGATAAGCAACCTGCGGCGCGCCAACGTTTGCCTCAACCTTAAACTCACGCTTCATGCGATCGACAAGAATTTCGAGGTGAAGCTCACCCATGCCCTTGATAACAGTCTGACCACTCTCATGATCAACCGCGACGCGAAATGAGGGGTCCTCTTGAGCAAGCCGCTGCAGCGCCGTCGACATCTTCTCTTGATCGGCCTTTGTTTTAGGCTCGACCGCAACCTCGATAACTGGTTCGGGGAACTCCATCCGCTCCAAAATTATCGGTTTATTAACATCACATAGAGTATCGCCTGTTGTTGTCGCTTTCAAAGCGGTAAAAGCTACAATGTCACCAGCGCTACACTCTTTAATCTCTTCACGAGAATTAGCATGCATGAGCAACATACGCCCCACACGCTCGCGCTCTCCCTTAACCGAGTTCAGAATGTAGGTACCCGTAGTGATAGTTCCTGAATAAACACGAACGAAGGTCAAAGAGCCCACAAACGGATCAGTCATAATCTTAAAAGCGAGAGCAGCAAAAGGCGCCGTATCGTCTGTGTGGCGTTCTTCTTGTTTATCGCTGTCAGGCTTTAGACCAATCACATTAGGAATATCCGTGGGCGCTGGCATAAAGTCAACAACTGCATCCAACATCGGTTGAACGCCCTTGTTTTTGAATGCTGAACCGCACAAAACAGGAACAAAAGCGAAAGCAATAGTGCCCTTTCGGACACACTTTTTTAATGTCGCTATAGAA
>JBAXKX010000057.1:0-13229 GCA_037135115.1 Rhodospirillaceae bacterium | reverse complement strand
CCGGCTTACCACCCGTATGATGATAACTTACGTCACGAAATTCGATTCGCAGATGGTTCGGCGCTCCTTCGATCTCTTGAGCAGTTGGCCGCGGTTCCTCCGGTTCCGCCAGTATCTCCTGGATTCTTCGGAACAGCGGCTCGGTTCTGGCGAGGCTGGTGACGCCGGTCAGCAATTGGGCGAGAGCTGCCATAATGTTAACGAGATAGATGTTATAGGCCACAAGCGTGCCGACGGTCAGCGTTCCAATATGCAGACAGATAAGCCAACCGCCCAGGAGGAAGGGCATGAAGGATACGATGTCGCTGAAAACGCCATTGCCGACGATGGCCCAGTCATTGATCCGGACGGCGCGGACATTGGCCTTGGTGAAGTTTTCTGCTGCGGCGCGGAAGCGGCGGGTGCTCGGCTGGGCCTGCTGGAAAAAACGGATGTCATGGACACCGGCCAGAAGATCGAGCAGAACGTTGTTCTGTTCCGACAGCTTCCGGCGTGCGCGAACGGCGGCGCGTGTCAGCGGCCCGCGGGCGGTGATCAGCAGCACCGCGTAACAAGGCAGTGACAGAAGGGTGAAGAGGCCCAGCGTGTGGTTCCAGGCGAGCAGAAATGCGGTGCAACCGATGATCACGAGTAGGCTGGCTGGAATCCAGAGGATGCGCTCGTAGAAAAAGAGCGACAGGGTTTCGGTGTCGTTCGAGATGCGGGTCAGCAGATCGCCTGTTTCATGCCGCCCGTGGAACTCGGCCGGCTTGTTGAGAATCGTGGAGATCAACCGCGTTCGAAGTTCGAGGAAAATGCCTTCCACCGCCGGCGCTGCAATGATGGAACGGCTGAAACCACAAGACAGATGTACCAGTACACAGAGGAAAAAAGCGCCAGCATACCGGAAGAACAGGGGAAGACTTTGAGTCGCCAAGGCCTGATCCAGAAGCAGCGAGATGAAGTAGGGTTGGCCGAGAATAGCGATCCAGCCGATCAGGTATATGACATAGGCGCAAAGGAATTGCGATCGGCGCTGACGGAGGCTGTCGTGCAGCACGTTCCATAGCAATCGGAACAGGGCTGTGACGGATTGTGCGGTTCTATTGTTTTCGTCGTTCATAGTCAACGCCCCGCTGTGCAATTCGTCAGGAATTGTGGTTTTGGCAGTAGCTTAACAGCACCTGCTGCTGGAACGCCGAACCGGAACAAGGCGACCTCCTGCGGGAAGCGATAGAATCCTCCTTCTCTGCAGCTCTCAATTAGATCGTGAAGCGAATCCTGCCGCTGCCACACGGAAAGGGGTTGGCTGGGGTCGAGGGCGCATTTGTGCAGATAACTTTCAAGGAGCCTGTGATCCTCCAAGGGGACTACGTGAAAAAAGCGAAGCCGTTCCTCGCTCCAGGGAAGGCCTGAGGCATCGAAGGCGGCGGCGTACTCATCCGCACCCAGGAATGATCCCATCGGGCTTGCGAAGACCTCTCGGTAGAGGTCATGGAGTTGCAGATAGAACGAACGGCGTGTGGCGATATAGATCAGTCCCACGCCGACTCCCGGTGCAAGCAATCCATCCAGGTTCCTGATGATGCCGGGGACATCCTCCACCTGTCCACAGTAGAGCGAATGAATGGCCCAGACAATGTCGTAGGTCGCGGCCCTCTGCTGGCGCCAGACATCGAGTTCCTCCGCCCGCATCGCCAGGGCCTGGCCTGCCTCGAAAGCAGCGACGAGGCATTCGCGCATGACTTGAAGGCAGTAGGGTGAGGGGTCTAAGAAGTCGTACTCAATGGTGGGCACGCCGTTTAGCCAAGGGCGCAGGAGGCTCGGAAATCGTCCTGTCCCACACCCCACATCAAGCAGACGCAGACGCCGGGCCGGGAAAAGGGCCTCAAAATCAAGGGAACTGAGCAGCAACAGATAGTCTACGTCCGCCACCTGAAACCAGCGATCGAGGTCGAGAGTCTTTTCCTCATAGAAAGCAATAGCGTCATGGAAAGTTGGCGTTGTCGGGGCGTTTCTGCCGCTCATAGTCAACATCCCCCATTGTCTGCTGGCAGGAACTCCGCGAGAGCGAACCACTGTCGCGAATCGGACCACCAGCGGACCAGTTTGAACGCTGTTTGTCGCGCCAAGTCAGCCACGGATTCACAGGTGAATTTCCGGCAGCTCTCGGTGAAGATGGTTTCACCGGTCGCAAGGGAGACGCGCATCGGAATTCCGGTGATGCTAACCGTCATGGGGTGACTGGCGCTCAGGTGCATCTCAATCTGCTGCGCTGCTTCATTGTAGAACGCATAATGCTTGAAGGCTGCCGGGTCGAAATCGCCGCCCAGTTCGCGATTGATGACGGTCAGGATATTGCGGTTGAACGCCTCCGTGACCCCCTGGCTATCATTGTAGGCCGCATCCAGCACAGACTTCTCTTTGACCAAATCGAAACCGACTATCAGGCGATCAATCGGATTCATTCTGCTTCGCAAGCCGGTGAGGAAAGCCTTGCAGACATCGGGTCTGAAATTTCCGATATTGCTGCCGAGAAAGGTGATAAGTCGGGGTGAGGCGGTTTCTTCAAGGAATTTCCAGCCCTCGGTATAATCGGCGATAATGCCGAGAATAGCCAGTTCCGGATACAAGCCGGTCAGGGCGAGCGCCGCTCGGCGCAGGGCAGGTTCGCACAGATCAACGGGAACATAGGTTATATCCCGCCCCCTGCCTGGCAGCGCAGCAAGGAGATGGCGTACTTTCAGGCTGGCGCCGGAACCGAGTTCGATCAGGCTTCCCTGATGAAACCAGGCTATCATTGCCGCCGCCTCTTCCTCAAGGATTGCCAGTTCCGTGCGAGACAGGTAATACTCCGGCTGTGAACAGATTTTTTCAAAAAGCTGCGAACCGTGAGCGTCGTAAAAATATTTGCATGGTAACTGCTTTTGCCTTTCCGACAAACCGACCAACACCTCCTGCTTCATTCGTTCATGACCTTGGGATGATGGCCAGCGTATTATTTCAATCGGTTGTGTCATGCTCTCTCTCTTCCGGAGTGACTGACATCGTGGTATTGCGGTCGGAATCGATGTGCGAGAGGGCTGCGTTGCGCGATGTCTTTGCCGCATCGACTAATACTGCAAACGATTCGCCTGAATCCATAGCGATTGTCGCTGTCCTTTCCGGGGCTTTTTCGATCTCGCACAGGAGAGCCTTGTAGATGGGAAAGCCGGAAATGGGATCGTAGCGATCCAAGTCAGTCAACGTGTTGACATTGTTTTCCTGCCAGGCCTTGGGGCCGACCGGACCGCCGCCGCCCATGTTCGCATCGATCGTTCCCGCCATAATATCTTCAGTCACGATGGCCCGCATCACGACTTGGCCACGCAAGGTGCGGATACATACGAGATCGCCGTTGCAGATGCCCCGCGCTGCGGCATCGCATGGGTTTAAAGTGACCGTCGGTTCAGGCCGCTTCCGTGTCAGTTCCGGTATGCCGTGGAATTGAGAACGGAAATCGGTGGTGACCCGTGAGCCGGAGTTGAAGACAAGAGGAAAACGCCTGGCCAGATTCGGCTGCGCCAGTGGTCCTTCCTGCGGTTCGGTATAGACCGGCAGGGCATCGTAGCCATGCGCATCCAGGGTCGTGGAGGCTATCTCGAACTTGCCCGTAGGTGTGTCGAATCCCGGCTTCCCGTCGGAGCGCAGCAGTCCCTTTTCCCACTTTTGGTATTGCATCATGGCTGTTGGGATGCGGACGCTGCCGCCAGCGGCCCGGACATCGTTGACGGTAAAGCCCGTCCCCTTGAGTACATAGTGGAGAAGAGCCGCTTCGTTCTGTGGGTAGAGATGACCATAGCCAAGGCGCTTGGCCAGTTCTGCCATGATGAAGAAAATGTTCCGTGACTCGCCGAGAGGGGGAACCACCCTCTCCCGGATGCGGAAGATCGGCCCGTAGGTCATATACGATTCGATCTCGAATAGGGTGGCGGCGGGCAACACAATATCGGCGTAGGCAGCATCGGCTGTCATCTGCACATCGATGCAGGCGAGAAAGTCGAGCCCGGCAAGAGTACGTTTCCATATCTCCGGTTGCGGCCATGAGGTGATGATCGAGGCGCCGAGAATGATAAGTGAGCCAATGGCATGGGGACGTCCCTGGAGGACCGCGTCAGGCAGCGCCTGGGGATGGGCTTCGTCGCGATACAGGTTGTAGAGCGGGAAACGGTCGCGCCCTAGGGCCATACTGGCGTCAGGGTTGGGGACATGCCCTTCGCGATTAATTTGAAAGCGGTTCTGGCGCATCCGGAAACAGCGTCCACCGGGCACATCTAGCTGACCTGCAAGCGCCCAGAGGACGAACGTAGCGCGAATGGCCTGGACACCGCTGTCGCTGTACTCGAGGCCGGTGTACATAATCGGCGCCGCCCCCTTCGCTCCGCGAACCTACATTTGTGGAATCGATTTTGGGTCTCGGGATAAGCGAACTGAGCGAAAAATAGTGCAAACGCTCGCGCGCGGACCCCCTGGGTATTTCATGGGCGCTTGGGGTTCGCGGGGGCGTCACAGCAACAGTGGGCCGTTGAGATCAAGGGGGACTTTCGCGCCGACATGATCGACCTTGTGACGCTTTCCGCCGCCAAGATAATAAAAGCGCAAACTGTCGACAGCGGGATCAATGATTTGTTCAAGTTCGGACCGAAGGGCGGTCCATTGCGCCGGGTCAACCTCGCACTCGAAAACCGAATACTGAACGCGCACTCCCCGGTTTTGCAAGGCCTTCGCCACATGCCGAAGCCGGCGACGACCAGCGGGGGTCAAGGTGGACACATCATAGGTCACAAGAACCATCATCTCTATTACCGGGCGAGAAACGGCGGATAAGCGTCAAGGTCACCGCGTAAGTGCATGGCCATCAACCGCGCCTGCATGAACCACAACAAGCCAACCGCCATGGTCTCGTCAGTGAATGGATGGCGAATTTCCTCCCGTTTGCGCTCTTGATAGGCGACCAACACGGTCTTGCGGGCGGCCTCACTCAAACCAACCGCCCCGCTCTCCGATGTCTCGAAATCTCCCAGGGTAAGTTGGCCGCGATTGATCAGTGTCAACGCCAATCGGTCGGCGAACCATGCCCGAAATTCCTCAACCAAATCGAGGGCCAAACTGGGACGGCCAGGACGATCACGATGCAGAAACCCCACCGCCGAGTCTAAGCCGACGGTTTCCAAGGCCGAACGGGCATCGTGAGTCAACAACACGTAAAGAAACGACAACAGCGCGTTGACCGGGTCTGGGGGCGGCCTCCTCCGCCGCCCAGCGAAGATGAACCCCCCGCCACGCAACAAAGCGGGAAAGGCGGCGAAATAAGCCTGCGCGGCCTCGCCCTCGACGCCACGCAACCCGTCGACATCGGCCTCGGTGTCAGACTGAAGCCGTCGCAAGGAGGCGTCAAGGCGCTCCAGGCCCTTGGCGAGCAAGCCCCCACCATCGGCGCCGTGATCCCGCATGGCCCGGCGCAGCACATGACGCTGATTGTGAACCTTGCCAGCGACGATAGCGCGCACCAGCGCCGCGCAAGTGGCAGGGTTGTCGGAGGCGCGATACTGGGCGCGCCGCAACCGAACGTTGCCAGAGACCGGGCCTTCGATCCGCGCCAAAAATCGACCATACTCAGTGAGGTGGGTGATGATCGCCCCGGATTCTGCAGCGTGCCCCAATAGAAAGGGGCTGATCGATACGCGCCCGAAACAGACGATGCCGTCCACCGCAGTGATGGGCACCCGCGTTTTGGTGTCGTCCTCGCGCTTGACCAGCACGCAATCGCCTTCCTTGGACAGCCAGGTGCCTTGACTAGTGATGTAGAGAGTATTGCCCAATCGGCGCATGGCATCAAGTCTCCGCAAGAGCGGCTTCGAGCTGGCCTTCCAGCCAGCGGCGGGCCGAGCGACGGGGAACGCCCACGCCGCAGATTTCAGCCAAGGAACAGCGGGTGCAACGCTCGTCAGCAACCGGAGGTGGAATCTTCCCGTCGACGAACAAGCGGGCCAACTCGGCGGCCAAAGACTCGGTTCGATCGCGCAGGGCCGAATCGAAGCTCACCGCCTCGCGCCGCCGAGGCTGACCATAAAACAGCGCGCCGTCCGGCACCAAAACGCCCAACATCTCCTCCAGGCACAGGGCCTGGGCGCAAAGCTGGACCCGGTCGGCGTCATGGGTTTTGGGACGGCCGCGCTTGTATTCCACCGGAAACGGTTGCCAAACGCCATCGGGCCGACGGCGGAACTCCACCACGTCGGCGCGACCGCTCAACCCCAACCGGCGCGAGACCACGGTCAACCCACGGGCGATCCGCAGATCGCCCCGGGTCTCGCTCCCGATTTCATCAACTTTCTCGTGCAGCACCCGGCCTTCAGCGGTCCAACGATTCTCCGCCCAGGCTTGCTCCAGATGGATCAAGGCACACTGACGCGGACAATAAACCAGATGCTGCAAGGCCGAGAGCGGCGCGAAACTGTCGTCGTCGTCGCTCACAGGCGCTGTTCGGCGGTGACGTTGGCGGGCAGATTGGCGCGGTCGAAGGTGACGGCATAGTCCGCGAACGCCCGAGCCGGTTGAGGATCGGCGGGGTTAACCCGCGCGGCCTTGACCAGATCGAACAACTTGTGCGCGGGGGCGTTGCCGATGTCGGAGGCGTGACGGAAGGTGATCAAGCACCGCGCCGTCATCTCGCCCCGCGCCGCCGAATGGTCAAGATCGAACATGTTTTCCAGCGCCCGCCAAAGCAGATCAAGGTCATCTTCGGAAAAGCCGGTACGCTTGGCGAAATGGGGGGAAATGAAGCCGTGGCAACGATAGAGTCCATAAGGCACGATGTATTTTTCGCCCATGGTGCGGTTATCGCCGCTTTGTTTAAGCGCCTCGGCTTCGGTGGTCACCGCCATCCGGGTGATGCAGATCGGAAGCGGCATGATCGGCTCAAGACTTTGAGCAAAGGTGATTTGAACAGGCCCGCGCACTTGGCCGCAATTCACACCGGTGGTCATCACGGCGCCAAAGGCGCGGATGTCGAAAAAGGTCTTGCACATCCAATTGGTCACCGCCTGGGCGTCCATGTCCTTTTTCGGAAGCTTTTTATCCTCCGGCTTCAGGTCCAACGCCGTATAGGCCTTAAGGTTCTGCTGGTTCAGAATGGCCTTTTCACGGATGTAAATGTCATGGCCGGCTTGGCCCTCTTTCGCCAGGGCGACGAAGTTACGGATTTTGCGCTTCAAGCACACGTCGGTGACCAGTCCGCGCTGAGTGCCGGGATCGGTGCGCGGCATGTTGCCCATGTCGGGGTCGCCATTGGGGTTGCCATTGGTGACGTCGAAGAAATAAACGAACTCGATGCGGTTGTTAAGCACAGTCATGGGATTAATCCTCGTCAATTAGAGTCGCGTCGGGCGCGGTTTCGGTCTTCGCGGGCTTTTTCGTGAAGAAAACTTGGCGCTGCTGGTAATAGCCGATGAAGAACAGGGCCTGATCGTCGGGCGCCAATACCGCCGGGATATCGGAAATCCCGTCCATCACCTTGCCAATCACCTTATCGGCGTTCACGACGTTACCCGGACTGTCGCGGCGGGCCTTTTTACGGTGGGCTTCCGACAAGGGCAGAAGGTGGTTGAAGACGCCCCTTGGTGTCGCGGCTGCGGCGCCAATGAACTTGTCCCGAATGGTGCGGTTGAGGTTGTCGCCCAAGGCGGCTTCCTGTAGTCGTTCCAGAGCGGCGAATAAACGGCCAAGTAAATAGCCGGGTTCGGTGCGGGTCTCGTCGAGCCCCATGGTCAGTTCCCTCTTGTCTGTGTTATCGATACGCCAGCGACGACTGATCACCGCCTTGATTAGCGCCACGCGGGGGTGGGTGATGTGGCCGTCACTGCGGAAGCGGGCCAGCAACACCGGCAGCAGCGCCGCCGGATAAGGCCCGCCGGTGATCGCCGCCGGATAAGGCCCGCCGGTGATCGCCGCCCGCAGCAAATCGGCGTGGAGTTTGAACAGCTTGTCGTTGTCGGCTTTGCCCCGTGCCTTGCCCTCGCCGTCTTTGGGCCGGGCGTCATGGACCAGCGACCACAACGAAGGATAGCGGGGACGCTTGGGAAAGTCCGTTGGCAGTGACAAATCCCGCTGATGCTCGCGAATTCTGGACATCAACACGCCCAGAGTATCGACCTGCCACAACCGGACCGAGAGGCGGGCGGCGTTGGGGGACAGGCCAAGCAGGTAAAAGCGAACCCCCACATCGTCCTGAAACGCCAGCGGCACCGTGCCATGAATGACATGGTCAAGCGCGTCCCGCACCCGCGACGCCCGCGCCTTGTCCTCCGCCGGAGCGTCGTCGTCGGGATCGATCCGGGCCGGATCGACGAGGTCCATCAGCAAGTCTTCGGCGGGGTTGGGCCGTTCCGCCCAGACCACCACCGTCATGTCGCCGATGGTTCGGCTGCGATTTACGTCCCGGCGTAACAAGTGGTTCAGCGCGGCGCCATAGTTAAAGGCGGCGGCCTCGCCGACCGGGGCGTTATCGCCTTTTTCTTTTCCGAAAGATCTCGCAGATTTCATCTCGAATGAGACTAGAGATGCTCCCGAGGATTGTCCGCCGGCGCCTTTGATACCCGGATGCAGGCGGGCGATGGGTTGATCATCCTTACCAGTCACCAAGCACTGACCGCGCATCCCGGACACTTGAGCGGCCGCATACCGCGCCCAGGCGTCGCGAAGATCGGCTTCGTCATGGGCGTAAGCGCCGATAATCGAAAACACCAACCAACCTTGCAACAACGCGGTGTCCTGGGCCGCCATCACGTCCGCAGCCCTGGCAATATCCCAAGTTTCAAAGTGGCGGCAAATCGCGCGTGCCGCCGGGTGGTCTACGCCCGCCAGCACCTCTTTATGCAAAGCCGCTGCCGCTTCGAATTGACGCGCCGCTCGCTCAGCTTTCCCCTTGAGGTCAAAACCGAATAGGTAGCCGCCATTATCGCAAAGAAAGGCCGAACTAACCCCAGCGGTACGCCCTGGCGGTTCGGGCGTCATCATCCCCATGGGCCGCGCCTTGCCCTTGTCGTCCTTGACCTGAAGATCAAGAAGCCCAAGAAAGCGGCCCTCTCCATCCAATTGGATCGCGCCCACCACCTTTTGCAGCGCGAAGCCATAGGGCGGCATGGTTTGGTCATCACCGGCCGACATGCGCCGGTAATAGGCGTCGAGGGCGGAAAGAATCATGCCCGCCTCCGTGGCTGGAACGGCGGCACCGTCAGCACGCCGCGATCGAGCACCGCCGGAAAGAAGCGCGGAGTCATGCCGTCGTCAAAATCGATGTCGTGAAGCATCGGCCCCAGCTCGCGCCGATGATCAAGGGTTTGATCAACCTGGGTGAGGTCCTCAGCCTCGGGCGGGGCGAAAAAACAGGTGAATTCGCGGGTTCCCAAGCTGGGCTGGTAAACACATTGGCCATTTTCGATCCGTCGACGCACCATTTCAGCGTGCTTACCGGGATTATCGGTGGCGCCCGCCTTGGCTGTCATTTCGAAATGAGCCTCGATAACATAGCCCACATCGCGCAACACCAGCGCCGCCCGTTGCTGGCGATCCTCATCGGCCACCAGATAAGGGTGTGGCCCGCCTCGCGCCGCCTGACGAGCGTTGCTATACGACGCCTTGCTCGCCACCTCGTTGCGCCGAATGGTGTCAAACCGAATCGGTTTCAACACTCGGATGCGGTCGATCACCCAGCGTATCGCTGGCTTCCAATGTATAGCCTCAATAATTCCCCGCGCCGCCGACGGCGTCATCACCTCATAACTCGCGCGTTCGGTTGAGAATTCTGGACGCGAGAACAAAGCGTACTCGCCCCACACCTTGACCTGGATTCCGGTCGTCACGGATGCCCCCTTTTTGTATTCTATAATCACATGATGTTCGATTCGTTCGAGCGGCCACCCGTGCCCAAGGTCAAGCCCACCCCGGCGCTGTAATACTTTTCGTCCAGCAACAGGTTAAACTCGCCCTCGGGGCCGATCTGGCTAAGAACACCGGCGGCTTTCAGAGCGCTGAACTGGTTCGGATAAACCGAGACGCTGACCTGTTGCAGTTTGCGGCGAGTTTCCAGAGTCACAGGCGGCCCCGGCTTTCCCACTGCGTCTATAAGGTCGCGGGTCGCTTGATCCCAAGGCACGATCACCGTTTCAGTGGCCTGATCGATCAGGCGAAAATCCTCGGCGATGGAGCGAAACGGCCAGTCAAGCTGGCTGGCGTTCTCCTCGATCCGACCTATAATATTTTTTCGGTCCAGGTCACCGCTTTTGACTCCATACAGCACTCTGAACCACGCTCGCACCGCGTCCAATGCCAGGGGATCGGGGAATTTCTCCAGCAACGGCGCGGCCAATTGGCGCCGCAATTTAATGTCGCTCAGGGCCGACTCACGCGGTGTGTCGAAAATGACAAACCGCCCTTTTCCCTCCAACTTCCCGTTGCGGTTGCAGCGGCCGGCGGCCTGAATCAGGGAGTCGATGCCGGCGGCGGCGCGCCAGACCTCGGGAAAATCCACGTCCACCCCGGCCTCGATCACCGTCGTGGCGATCAACCGACAGGGCGCGCCAGCGTCCAAGCGCCGCCGGACTTCCGATAAAACCGCAGTTCGGTGAAGCGGGCACATGGCGGCCGATAGGTGATAAGTGCCCTCGTCCTCGGGCGCGGCGGCCTTGACCAAATAATGCAGAGTCGCGGCCTGGGGCCGGGAATCGACGATGCACAACACCTGGGGCGCGGCGGCGAGACGCTGGGCCAATTCCTCGTCATCAAGGCGCCCCGCCCGCTCACAGGTAACGCGGGCAAGTTCGGCGAACATTCCAGCCACGTCGGGGGCCAATTCGGTGATGGCGTTGAAGCCTTGGCTGAACACCGGGCCTTGGGTCCAGTCGGGCAGCGTCGCCGAGCATAAAACCACGCTGGTGCCATAGCCTTCGGCCAATTCACGCAAGGCCGCGATACATGGACGCAACAAATGAACCGGCAACGCCTGAGCCTCATCAAGCACAACGACGCTACGGGCAATGTTATGCAGCTTTCTACAACGCGATGATTTGTTTGAATACAGACTCTCAAAGAACTGCACACTGGTGGTCACGATCACCGGCGCATCCCAATTTTCAGCGGCGGCCACCGAGAGTTGTTTCAACCCATGCCGATCTTTGTTTTCATGAACCTTCGCCGCTGAATGATGTTCAATAACCGCTTCGGCGAGATCACCAAAGGCCGTACGGAACACATCGACGGTTTGCTCAATGATCGAAGTATAGGGAATGACGTAAATCACTCGTCGCAACCCATGCTTCTCGGCATGGCGCAGCGCGAAGGCCAGCGAGGAAAGGGTCTTGCCGCCTCCGGTTGGCACTGTCAAAGAAAACACCCCTGGAACGGCTTCTGCCCCCTCTCGACACCCGCGCAACACGTCCGCCCGCCGATCAAGCACCCCGGACGCCGCGACGGCGCCCAAAGTCAAAAGATGACGGTCGAGCCGTTCGGCCAGAGCGCCAAGAGTGATGGCGGCGCCCTGATCCCGGATTTTGGCCTGGTCGCCAGAATAAAACCGCTCTGTTTCTAGGTAATCAGCATCGACCAGTGCGGAATAAAGCATCCTTGTTAAAAAATGAAGCTCGAATGCCCGATCTTTTCTGCTGATATTCCTGATATTGAGCTTAGAAATCTCCGGTAACACCAGCGTGTCCGGCCAGGACGCCATATCGGCGAGCAAGCGCAATTCCTTGGCCTCGGCCAACCGATCATCCAACCCCTTTGGCGCGGCCCCGCCATCGGGTATTCCGCCATGATGTCCAGCGATAACATAGGCAAGAAGCTTGCCAATTATACTCCCATAACGGTCCAAGGCCATAATGGCGCCGCAAATGGAATGTTCGGCGCCAGAATTCTTTCCTCTAATATAATCCTGAAACGCGACACGTAACTTTCCAGCATCATGCAACAGGCCTGCCGCGCTTCCCAATGGCGCCACTCCGAAAAATTGGGAAAACTCCGCGCATTTATCGGATACAGATCGTAAATGAAGTTCAAGGGCCTCCCATTTATCACAGGAATTACTGCCCTTGAGGGAGTGAGCGTATATATAATTATATAGGTATGTCATACCGCCATTATGTAGAGATACACACACAAAGCAAATATAATTTATATCCCATACGCATTATTGTGTCCTATGATGCGGTGAAGAGCGAGCAACCAACTGGTTCACCACCGACGCGCTTGGACCCCACGCCACGGTGGCACTGGTCATCAATGGTGGCTAAGCTATATGCTTAACACGGCGACGTTTGGGGTACGGAGGGAGGTAGTACACGGGGGGTGGTACACGTGGGGGGTGGCTCCGTGGTGTCGCTTGACACCGGCGGCCACTACACTCAGGCTGCTCCCTTCAAAGATTTGGCTCCTGTGTCGTGCTGCAATCTATTGATCCGCCGGAACCAAGGAGATAAGATGTCAACATCGTTCAATGGAATGGGCCGCGCTATGAATAGAATAATAGTTGCGCCATTTGTTCCTGTGACTGATATTTAACATCGGAGGCTTCCATGCAATGGGCAGACATCGAAATCGGTGATCGTTCGACCTATGATGGAATTGAAAATTGCTATGGCCCCCTCCCTGATGGAACCGACAAAATGCTGGTGCCCTGCTCATCGCGGAAACTGACGCTAACTATACTTATTCTGGGCCAATCAAACGGGGCCAATTTTGGCGGCGGTCGCTATACGGCCCGCCAGGACGTCGCGAATTTCAGCCTCTACGACGGAAAGTGCTATGCCGCTGCAGATCCTCTGGTCGGTGCCTCGGGGGACACCGGCAATTTTGCTACACGCCTCGGGGACCTTCTGATCCAGCGGGAATTCGCCGAACGGGTGATATTGGCGCCGATCGCCATGGGCAACACAAGGATTGAGGACTGGGCCCCCGGCGGCATATTCCATCGTCGAGTACTGGTCCTGATCCGCCGCCTCTACGAAGCGGATTTGAGGCCGGATCTGATCTTATGGCAGCAGGGCGAAGGTAATAAGGGTGACGACGATCCCGGAGGGCAGCGCTACAGCAATAAACTGAACGATATTGTCGGTACGTTCCGACACTACGATATCCATGCGCCGTTCCTAATTGCATTATGCACGCTTTGCGGTGTTTCACATCCTAATGAGGGGTATGTACGGGCCGGACAGTTA
>JBAXKX010000056.1:0-13232 GCA_037135115.1 Rhodospirillaceae bacterium | reverse complement strand
CCGCCACCCAAATGGTCGGCAGAAACAGAAGATAGAACAATTTAAGTTCATCGGGAAATTCAAGGCCGAAAACCAGCCACACAGCCCCACCGATGGCCATCAACTGAGCCGCTATTTCCATGAGGGGCAGAGCAAGGTTACGTTTATGTTCGCCGAATCGCGCCCATGGCCTATCACAGGTTAAAACCAGCAAGGCCGGAGTTATAGTCAAAATGCCGACAAAGTCGCCAAGCCAAGACCGCAAGGTAGCAAGCCAGTAATCATGGGATGACACCAAGTCAAACACAACAAAGTTGCCAACGACCGCGCATGCTACCAAAAAAGTCGAGACCAAGCCGACCAACATCAAGGCCACGACATCATGAAGTCGGTACAGATAAGGGTCAAACCGACTCATCATGAGCAGCACATATCCTGCGCAGATATATCCTCCGGCCGTGATTATTACCGATATTACTATCGGTATCATCGCCGGTCCTGTTATCATAACGTGTCGCACCGTAAGTTCACTAAGAAGCATGGCCAGCGGCACCGCTGGGGCGTAGCACAACCCAACTCGCAGCAAAATTGCCATCGTCAGTCCCTGGGATGGATCCCACGGCGTAATTCCCACCTCGGAGAAAGGATGCAGGAAACTAATGCGATCCAAAACAACATAGGCCGCCAAATAGGCGGTCGCCGTGATAACGTAAGGGACCCATGTCTTGCGATATTTCAGCACCAACGTCACAACTTGGACACCATAACGCTGCATTATCATCTCCGTCATGCCCAAACCGCTTTTGTTACAGTTAGGTATTGGATAATATAGTGGGGCCTTGCACTATGGCGATTGGTTTATCCGCCGTCAGCAGCGCGAGCTTCGCGCCGCCACCGTCTGAGATGAGCTGTGGCGCATCCATCAATAGCTCCTTAAGAGACACACCCAGCACGTTACGATGGGCCTCGTCGGCAGCATCGAGCATCTCCGCGCAACGCTCGCGCCAGTGCCCATTAAGCGTCACCACGTCGCGCACGGAACCCCGCATACCGATACCCAGGGCCTCATGGAGATCATAGAGCGTGACCTCCGCCAAATCGCGAGTAACAACCCAGGTGTTGCGGGTGGTCCGGTCAACCCAGTCAGCATCGCGAAGTTGCTCTAAGATACCCTCAATAACCTCTGAGCCAATGGGAATTCGGTCGGTCAGGGTACGTCGTCGCGCGCCACCGCCAAACCGGCTAGCAAGCATCAATTCATGAAGCACCGCCAGCGCCACCGCCAGACGCGGAGCCGGTAATAATTCACCGGGGCCATGGGCTACAAGCTTCCCGGCTCTCCATTCCGGCAGTGTCGCTGTGATTACCGCTCCGATCAAGACGGTACACCAAGCGACATAAAGCCAAAGCAAGAAAATCGGCACCGTAGACAAGGCCCCATAAATGGTTTGGTAAGCTGGAAACGAGCGCAGATACCAGACGAAGCCAGCCTTTGACACCTCTAACAGCACGGCTGCCGCCACCCCGCCCCTGCTAGCGTCCAACCAACGGACCGAGCGGGCGGGAACGATGACGTAGAGCAAGGTAAAGCCGAAAAACTCGCACACTCCCGGCGCCATCATTGAAAATTGGGCCAACGGCGCTGTCGCTTGGTGCAAGCGGTCAACCGCCTGCATCAAAAAAGGCACGCTGGTCAGCGACAATCCGGCTCCAAAAAGGAGTGGCGCCAGCGTCAGTATCGCCCAAAAACTAAGAAACCTGATAACCCTGGTCCGAGGCTCGCTAACCCGCCAGATCACGCCAAAGGCGTTTTCTATGGTGGACAGCAGCAAAACCGCTGTGAGCGCAAGCCCGATAATTCCGAACGCCGTCAACTGACCGGCGTTCTCCATAAACCTGTTGAAATACTCGCTGACCGCAGCGCCAACCTGGGGCACCAGATTATCAAACAGCAGTCCCTGAAGCTGAGCACGCAGTCGGGAAAATGCTGGAAACGCCGAGAAAATCGCAAAAACAATCGTCATAAACGGGACTAATGCCAACAGCGAGGTGTAAGCCATCGCCGCCGCCATATTAAAGTAATTGTCGAAATAAAATCTCTTCCCCGTATAATAGCAAAAATGCAGAGTATCACCCATGGCAACACTGATGATCCACAGCCAACGCGGCAGTGCGCCGCCGATACCCAGTTTCAACCCCGTCATATGATCCCTCCCGACCCAGCTTGACCATACGCATCTTTGGTATAGGAAACGACACTCAAAGAGGTATAACCATACGCATGTCGGCGCTTTTCGTTTTCGGACGTTGTTCCATACGTCACCGCTCCTTTTTGACGAGGTCCCAATGACCAATCCTTCCCCACTGATGGCAGGCAAACGCGGCCTGATCATGGGTGTGGCCAACGAACGCTCCATTGCCTGGGGCATCGCCACAGCCGTGGCCGCGCACGGGGCCGAACTGGCCTTTACCTACCAGGGCGATGCCTTGGGCAAGCGCGTGAAACCACTTGCCGACTCGCTCGGATCGCAACTGGTCCTGCCGTGCGACGTCACCGACGAAGCCAGCATCGACGCCACCTTCGAGGCGATTCGGACGACATGGGGCAATCTCGATTTCGTGGTTCACGCCATAGCCTATTCCGACAAGAACGAGCTTGACGGCCTTTACCTGGATACCTCGCGCACTAACTTCCTGCGCACACTGGATATCTCGTGCTACTCGTTCACCGCTGTGGCCCAGCGCGCCATGCCCCTGATGTCAAAGGGCGGCAGCCTAGTCACCCTGACCTATTACGGGGCCGAGCGGGTAATGCCGCACTACAACGTCATGGGTGTAGCAAAGGCCGCTCTTGAAGCTAGCGTACGCTATCTAGCGGTCGATCTCGGTGACAAGGGCATCAGGGTCAATGCTATCTCAGCCGGACCAATCAAGACGCTGGCGGCCAGCGGCATCGGCGATTTCCGCTATATCCTGAAGTGGAACGAGTACAACGCGCCGCTCAAGCGCAACGTGACCATTAAGGAGGTCGGCGGCGCCGCCCTCTACCTATTGTCCGACCTTAGCAGTGGTGTCACCGGCGAGGTCCACCATGTCGACGCTGGTTACCACACCGTCGGCATGGTTGCTGTCGATAATGCCGCCAAAACGGCAGAATTGCTGTCCTCGCTGGGAGCGGGCAAATAGCTTATAACTAGGCCTGGGCGAGAAGATGGCTGGCAATAGTTTCGGAACCCAGTTCCGCTTCACCACCTGGGGAGAAAGCCACGGCCCGGCAATCGGCTGCGTGGTCGATGGCGTGCCGAGTCGCATCCCGTTATCAGAGGCGGACATCCAACCCTATCTCGACAAGCGGCGACCGGGTCTATCACGCCACACCACCCAGCGCCGGGAACCGGATCTAGTCAAAATACTGTCTGGCGTGTTCGAGGGCCAAACCACCGGCGCACCGATTCTGTTGATCATCGAAAATCAGGACCAGCGCTCTAAGGACTATAGCGACATCGCCGAGAAATTTAGGCCCGGCCACGCCGATTATACCTACTGGGCCAAGTACGGCATCCGCGACTATCGCGGTGGTGGACGTTCGTCGGCCCGTGAAACAGCGGCCCGAGTCGCGGCCGGAGCTGTCGCGCGCAAGGTACTTGGCCCCGGCATTCGCATTAAGGGCGCATTGATCAAACTCGGTGCCCTTGATTGCGGCTGCCCTTCCTCGTGGCAGTGGGAAACCGTTTACGATAACCCATTTTTCTGTCCTAACCCGATGGCCGTTCCATTCTGGGAGGTCTACCTCGACGACATCCGCAAACGCGGCTCGAGTTGCGGTGCCGTGGTCGAATTGGTGGCAGAGGGCGTGCCCGCCGGCCTGGGCGAACCGGTCTACGACAAACTCGACGCCGACTTGGCTTCGGCGTTAATGGGCATCAACGCGGTCAAAGGCGTGGAGATCGGCGACGGATTTGCGGTCGCCGGTCTCTCTGGCGAAAGCAATGCGGACGAAATGCGGGTTGGACCCAACGGAACCGTAAAGTTTCAGTCCAATCACGCTGGCGGCATTCTCGGAGGCATATCAAGTGGCCAGGACATTGTCGCTCGATTCGCGGTCAAGCCGACCAGTTCAATCTTGACCCCGCGCCGGACCATCGACATTCACGGCAACGATACCGAAATCGCCACCAAGGGACGCCACGACCCCTGCGTCGGCATTCGAGCCGTGCCGGTGGGAGAGGCGATGCTGGCCTGTGTGCTGGCCGACCACCTGCTGCGCCAGCGGGCGCTCGGCTGGAAAGCAGGATGAAAACCAGGGCCGGACCCGGTATCGCAATCTTTGATTTCGACGATACCCTGATCGAAGGCGATAGCATGCCGCGTTTTCTTGACGCAGCTATCGGCTTGGTCCGAACCCGGCTAGCCATGATCGGCGCGGTAGTGGGAGCACTGGCCGTTCACGCCGTCGGTCGACCGCGCGGTGCCGATTTTGCAGGCTCGGTCAAGGCGTTGCTGCTGCGCGCTACCCTAGCCGGACTGGCGGTTGAGGACGCCCACGCCGCCGCTCGCTGCCTCAAGCCGCGCCTGCGCTGGCGTTCACCCCAATTGGAAGCGCTGCGCGCCCATGCTGCCGCCGGTCGGCGGGTGGTCGTGGCAAGCGGCGCACTTGACGTGTATTTGCCGATCCTGCTGGAAGGGCTTCCGGTGAACACAATCATGGCCACAGGCATTGAGGTCCGCAACGGGCATCTTACAGGGCTTCTCAAGGACATCAACTGTGTTAGACAGGCCAAGGCTGAACGCATTCGCCGCTTTCTCATTGCCAACGCCCCAACTGGCCCAACCTGGGGTTATGGCAACCGCCCCCACGACCTGCCGATGCTGGCACTGGTCGATCACCCTACGGTAGTATGAACAATGACATGCGCACGTTGCCGCAAGAGCGAAGCCCTGTGTGTTTGTGCAGCGATGATGCCAGTGTTGACCAGAATCAACACCGTCATCCTCCAGCACCCGCAAGAGAGGACCGAAGAACTAGGCTCCGGTTGGATTGCACATTGCCAGCTAAAACGGTCGGTGCTACGCATCGGCCTGTCATGGCCAAGCCTGAAGCGCGTTATCGACGACGAATCGGTGGAAATGAAGCGCTGGGGCGTGCTCTATCTAGGGGCAGCGAAAGAAGCGCCTCAGCCCGGTGAGCCAGAATTGCTGGTCCTCGGCAGCAAGGGTGAGCGCTTGCCCGACGCAGCGGCCACCTTGCGCGCCCTCACCGGTATCATCCTGCTCGACGGCACCTGGAGTCAGGCCAAGGCACTGTGGTGGCGCAATCCCTGGCTCTTGAAGGCCCACCGACTGGTTCTGAACCCCAATACCCGCTCCCATTACGGCAAGTTGCGCCGCGAACCAAGGCGAGAGAGCCTTGCGGTCATTGAAGCCGCCGCCTTTGCCCTTGCTCGACTCGAGGCTCAGCCGGAACTGGAAGCGCGGATCCTTGCGCCGTTCAATTTATTGGTGGAAAAGATCAAGGCGGGGACGCAGCCGCTTGGCCAAATTCCCGAGTTAAATTCCCGAGTTAAATTCCCGAGTTAAATTCCTCAGCTGGCTGGAAGCGATACCCCACCGCCGGCTCGGTAACAATGAAGCGCGGCCTCGCCGGTTCCGACTCCAGTTTTTGCCGTAACACGCCAATATGTATACGTAGGTACTGAGTTTCGTGAATATGGGCAGGCCCCCACACCTCGCGCAATATCTGTTGATGTGTCAAGACCTTTCCCGCTTGTTTCACCAACAAGCGCAAGGTCTCGAACTCCCGTCGCGTCAGCAATACTTCATTACCGCCACGAAATACTCGACTTTCCTCAAGATCAACCACCATATCCCCAGACCGGAATTCTGGACCTAGGACTCGTGACGCCGAGCTATGACTAAGCAATATACGGATACGGGTCATAAGTTCGTTTATGCCGAATGGCTTGGTCACATAGTCATCCGCACCACAGTCAAGCGCCTCAATCTTATCGAGATCACCGGTACGCACCGTCATCACGACAATTGGCGCCAGACAACATCCCCGCAAACGCGATATCGCCTCAAGACCATCTATATCGGGGAGACTAAGGTCAAGAACTACCAAATCGGGTAGCTCAAGCCCGGAAACTGTGACCGCATCCACACCGGTTGACGCTTCAAGGACCAGATAGCCCTGCGCTCGCAAACTGATGCTCAGAAACTTCCGTATCTGCGGCTCGTCGTCAACAATCAGGATTTTTTTCGGTAGCTCACCCATTGCCGTCCTATCGTAAACTCACATCAACATCAGTGAGGTGCTCATCAGTGAGGTGCTCATCAGTGTGATGTTCGTCAGTAAGATGTTCGTCTTTATGGGTCTCATCGAGATGGGATGGCAAAGGCGGCGCCTCGGCAACCGGCAAACCAATGGTAATCACCGTACCATGATTGTCGCTACCTGATCTGGCTGAAACCGTACCACCGTGAGCCTCGACGATGCCCCGGCAAATCGCCAAACCCAAGCCGGTGCCCATGGTCTGATGGCCGCTTGTCTTGACCCGATAAAACATATCAAACACGCGCTCGCGCTCATTCTCAGGAATACCTGGCCCCTGGTCAGTAACCGCGACCAGCACAGTCTTGCCCTCCAGCCCGGCATCAATGATGATGCGGCTTCCGGCAGGCGAATACTTGCAGGAGTTATCAATAATATTAACCATTACCTGTTCGATCAGGACAAAATCCAGGTGCAACAGGGGCAGACCGGGAGCAATCCTGAGATCAAGCGGCCTCTTCACGATGTGCTTCTTAACGCGCTCAAGCGCAGAGCCGATAATATCCTGAATGTCAACCCAGTCCAAGCGCAGCTGCAATGCTCCCGAGCCGAGACGGGTCATATCTAACAGATTCTGAACGAATCGGTTGAGCCGCTCGGCCTCGTCCTGAATTGTCATCAACAAGTCATGGCGGGTAACAGGGTCAAAGCTTTCGCCATAACTGAGCAAAGTCGTGACCGAGCCAATGATGGCCACCAGCGGCGTCCGCAGGTCGTGGGAGATCGAAGATAGCAAGGCCGCGCGCAGCCGTTCCGTTTCGGTTAAAAGCCGTTGCTGCTCGATATCGGAAACCAAGGTGGTACGCTCGATGGCCACCGCCGCTTGGCCGGCAAGCGCGTCGAGCAGCCTAGTCTGTTCGGACGAAAGCAACTTGTCCGATCCCTGCATGGCCACCCCCAGCACCCCCACTGGTCCGCGCGCCGTGCGCAACGGCAGGAACAACCACTCCGACCCGGGCAGGGTTGCCGAGCCACGTCCCGCTATCTTGCCATGATTCCAAGCCCAGTGAGCCGCAGCCCCGGAGACGGCATCAAGCTGGTCCTCGGGCGGATAGCCAGCGACAATCTCGAGTCCTGTCTCCTTGCGCATCAGCACCAGCGCGCGCCCCTGGATGGTTGAGGCAACATGATGCACAACCACCCACAATACGTCATCCAAAACCGCCTCACCGGCGATCTTACGACTGAAATCATAGAGGTTGGCGGTCCGCCGAGCCGAATGTTTAGTCGCCTTGACCTGCTGGCGAACACCAGCTGTATAGTTGCCAATAACAACAGCGGCGCCAAGAAAAGCTACAAACTCAAATACGTCACGCCAATTATAATACAACAGAGCATTGCGATGTTCCTTAAAAAAGTATGTATAGGCCGCAAAGCTTATCAATGAAACCAGTATCGATGGCCCCAGCCCGCCCCTAACACCGGCAATCAGGACAGCAACCATGAACACCAAGGCAAGGTTAGAAAGCTGAAGCATGGTATCGCCGAGATAGGCCGCCCCCATCGCTCCCGCCGCCAAAGCCAGGGCAAACAGATAATCCTTCCACACCACCACAATCCCACGCTTGGCCATTTGAGAAACGCGGGAGACGATGGTCGGGGTTTCCTCACTGGTGATTACCAGGACATCAAAGGTCTGCCCCCGATCAAGCAATGCTTCGGTAATAGAGCGGCGAAACAGGCGCGTCCATGTCGGTCGATGCGACCTGCCGATCACAAGCTGGCTGCAATTGCGCTGACGGGCACAACCCACGATCTCTTGAGCGACATCTTCGCCGCTTAGCACCAACGTCTCGGCCCCCAACTGCTCGGCCAATTTCAGCGCGGCAGATATATTGTCCTTGACCTCATCAGGCAGCGTCTGGTGGTGCGAAGTTTCGACATAGACCACTAGCCACGGTGCCTGGCGACGTTCTGCAGCACGTTTGCCGGTCCGCACCAAACGGTGGGCCGACTCGTCATCACCGATGCAGACCATGATCCGCTCCCTTGTCGGCCACGGGCCCTGAATGGCGTGGGCGCGCATGTAGGAGATCATCTGCTCGTCGACTCGCTCGGCGGCATAGCGTAATGCCAGCTCACGCAGCGCAGTCAGATTACCGGGCGTGAAGTAGTTCTGCATCGCCCGCCTAGCCTGATCGGGAATGTAGACCTTGCCTTCCGCCAAGCGCTGCATCAAGTCATGAGGAGGCAGATCGATCACTTCGATCTCATCGGCCTTCTGGAGCACATGATCAGGCACGGTCTCACGGACCTGAATACCGGCTATTCTGGCGATAACGTCGTTAAGACTTTCCAGGTGCTGGATATTAACCGTCGAATAAACGTCTATGCCAGCTTCCAATAGCTCGGCGACATCCTGATGGCGCTTGGGGTGACGGCTGCCGGGGACATTAGTATGGGCCAACTCATCTACCAGCACCACCTTGGGCCGTCGGGTGAGAATGGCATCAATGTCCATTTCCTCGAAATACAGTCCTCGATACTCGATTTTTTTTCTAGGAATGGTTTCGAGTCCGCGCACAAAACCCTCTGTCTCGCGTCGGCCATGGGTTTCAACCACGCCGATCACGATATCCACGCCCTCCCGCCGACGGTACTGGGCGGTACGTAACATGGCGTAGGTCTTGCCGACTCCCGGTGCTGCGCCCAAAAATACCTTAAGGCGGCCGAAATGCTCGCGCTTCACCTCATCCAGAAGCGCCTCCGGTGAAGGGCGGTTTCCGTCACTACGCTCTGCCATGACACCCATCTCCACCCAGCAATCTGATCATGTATCAGATCACCAAATTATAATGATCCGGATTTCCCTCGGAGTGCCACCGCGCGATCAGGTGATTTTGGCGGTCAAAACCCAGCGAGATGAAATCGCGGGTGCGGATGAAGCGTTGATGAGTTTCGGCAAAACACGGCATCTCAAGGGTCAAGTCATCCGACACCCGCTCCGGGCTACGCACCATTCGGCGCAGCAACCAAGTGTTAATGGCACTGAGCGGCGGATGAACGACACCAGAAGAAAACAATTGATGCATCTCGGCACCGCAGCCACGAATAATTGCGGCCCCACCGATATGAACATTACCCGAAAGAATAGTGATGCGACAGCGGTAGCGCAAACTAAAGTCGGCAAGTAACCGCAGAAGTCGCAATAACTCCTCACTATGAGCAGGGCTTCGCCACCGATCGCGCAGATCAGCCTCCCTGTGACTTCCGGGACTAACGGCGTTGACCAGTTTTTCTAGCCACCCCATGCCAACAAAGGCCAGCGGCACGGTCGACGACAGCAACAGGTGCTTGCAACCGGCAAATTTGCCAAGCCAGCCGGGTAACTCCTTCCAAGATGCCTCACCCAGCACCGTCGAGCGAGTGCGCCCGGAACGCAGATCGAGCATCAGAATCCCGATATCGCCAACGCGGAATCCTTGGGTGAAGGTGCCGATGCCGGAGCCCCATACGCATTCCAATGGGTCCCTGATCGCCGCTCCCAACTGAAAAAGTGAGAACTGCCGCCGCGCCACTGCGTATAGGCCGCGATAAACTTGACACTGATTCTCGATCTCAGGCCGCGAGCCCCAACCGTCGAAAATGTCATGGTCATCCCACATCATTACCGATGGAATCAAAGCAACCGCCTTGGCGTATCCGGGCCGAGCCAGCGCGGCGCAATAAACGTCGAAATAATAATCCATAGCCTGATCGGCCATGATTCGAGTAAAGGGCTGAGAATAGCGGGCGGGTGCCGGCTGCGCCCACCACTGAGACAAAACGGCACAGTCCTTCCACAGATTATCTGCGTGTACCTGATTACCACCCTGAACTAAAATATGATACGGTTGCGATTCATGCAGCTTAAGAATTTGCGACCACATGCCCTCAATGCCCAACGGCATCTGAGTGACAGCATACTCGTCATGGTTGCCATTTGCCACAGTGTAAGCCAGCCGAAGCCGCGTGCTCAGGCCCGGGATGGTCATAGTCCAGGTCAGGGCGCGCTCGGGAAAACCATAGGTGATCTGGCGGTCGTGATCGGTGCGCTGCACCGAAAAGATAAAGCGCCAGATGTGCTTGTTTCGCCAAACAAAGACGTGGCGAGGCGGCACAGGCAGACCAACGCCATCGACGGTAAGATCGTCTGGCTCGTCGTTACCCTCGATGACGAACAGGGCCGAAAGGCGCCACCGATCGGTCCCGATGATCTTGCCGCCATCCCCGAGCCTGCCTTGTCCCCGAAAATATAAAACCGGTCCGACCAACATGTTCCGTGCCGGTTTTTCCCTGGCCATGCGCCCTGCCCCCTGCCCCAAAACCGAACCCGAACCCGAACCCGAACCCGAACCCGAACCATAAGGCGTCACATCGGCTACCGCATAGAAAAAAACGCGCGCACGGCCACATGCTAGCGGCTCAGTTGCGCCCGGATTACTTATCGCTCATCACCATAACCGTTCCGGTTTGACCGGCTGCAAGCCGGCGTCGATGCAATATAATCAATGACTGATCCGGCCAAATCGCGTCCATGGCAGCGAAACGGGCTGTGGCGAGGTCTGCGGCGTCCGCCCCCCCGTCATGCAGCAAGGCGTAGACCTCGATGTATGCCGAGACGTAAGCCTCGTCGTCCCCCTGGACCACCGGTGTAAACACCGCAATCGGCTCTAACTTGCCCTTGAGCACGACTTCGGCAACCGGGAGAAAACGGTGCGCACGGCAACGGGCCACCGCCTCACCGCCCACGGCGATGCGGGTTCCCAGGTATTTATTGACCCCCTCCAGCCGCGCCGCCGTGTTTACGGTGTCGCCGATCGCCGTGTAGTCAAAGCGATCGCTGCCGCCAAAGTTGCCGACCACGGCGGGGCCGCTATTGACTCCAATCCTGGTAATGCCAAAGGCAACATCGCGATGAGTGGCGCAAAAGCCGCTAGCAAATGCATCCATTTCGATAGCACAGGCCACCGCCCGATCGGGATCATCGTCATGGGCGACTGGTGCGCCGAACAACGAGACCACGGCGTCGCCAATGTATTTATCGATGGTCCCCTTGTGAGCAAGCACGATACCGCTCATGCCGTCGAGATACTGGTTGAGTAAATTGGCGACCACATCCGGCGGCTGACTTTCCGAAAACGTGGTAAAGCCGGCAATGTCGGTGAAGACAAAAGTCAGGTCCCGGCGCTCGCCTCCCAGCCGCAGCTTACTTGGATCAGCCTGAATTTCGGCCAAAACTGCCGGCGATACATAACGCTGGAACGCCGATTCGATGAATTTTTTCTCGGCAAACCGGCGCCGCCCGGTCAGCGCGCTTCCCAGACCCAGAGCCAGGACCAACGCTAGACTGGGAGACAATGGCGCTGCCACCGGCCCTCCCAGGACCGCAAGGGCAAATCCCCCCGCCCAAGGCACCGCCAGAACCACAAGGCCCAGCCCGGCAACGGCCGCCAGCGGCAGCGAAAGTGCCGCAATAACAAGCCCGGCCGCGACGGTCGCCGTAGTTAGCAACACCGCTTCCGCCTCGCTCCAAGCCGGCCGCACACGCCCATCAAGCAACTGCGCCAGGGCGAAAGCATGAATGAAGACCCCCGGTATCGTCCCTTCACGATTACCGAAGGCAGAAGCAAACGGGGTGCGGTGACGGTCCTCCTGAGGGAGATCGGAGCCGACTAGAACCGCCTTACCACGGAGCCACTCAGGCGGCAGCATTGCGGCGAGATGGGCGGGATAGACTGGAATCGCCAGCGTGCCGGCATCAAGGCTGCGGCGGTAGACGATCGGCACCTCATTAGTCGGCAGCCGCACCCCCAGCGCCTGGGCCACCGCGCCGGGCAAGCTCGCCCGCCCGCCCTCGGGTGCCAGCATGTCCCTCACCGTGCCGTCACTGTCGTCCTTGCCCAAATTAGCCCGGCCTGTACGTACCGGCTGGGTGTACGCGGCAAGGTACGCACTCTGGGCTTCGGTCAGACCGGCCCCGGCATCACCCCAAGCAACCACAACCGGCAAGTGTACATCACGAAAGGCGGCAGCCAGTGCAGCATCCTTGTCGGGTTCGGTCGGCTGGTCCAGCAGCACATCAAAACCGACCGCCCTTGCCCCGACACGATCGATATGGCGGAGCAGGTCCGCGAGAAAACTGCGATCGACCGGCGAGCGATAGGGAAACTGGGCCAGGGTATCTTCGGTCAGCGTGAGCACGACCACATTTTGGTCCGGCGGCTCGAGCGGGCTCGAAAAAACGGTGAATAAATCCGTGACCCAGTTCTCAATCGCCTTCAACGGCACAAAAAAACGCGGCAATGTCAAAGTGAAGACAACGATAGCGACAAGCAGGGCAAATTCTGTCAGGAATCGGCGCATAATCAGTAGCTCCTAAACAGGCCACGCCACGTCATCTACCACCATCTGAACACTGCTGGCCCCTTTCCAGGTATCGACGCGAATCGGGCCGGCCAGATGCATGGGACGACCGCCAGAGGTCAGCAGGGCAAGGCCAAGTTCACTTTCGGCCGCCCGAAAAGCAATAGTCTTAAGCCGCCCGCCCTCGGCCCCGGTCAAGAAGCAGCGAACATGACCGGCCCCGACCACATCGGCACGCACCACCCGGGCATCGGCCACGGCGAAGCGCGGCTCGGCATTACCGTTGCCGAACGGGCCAAGTTTGCCCAAGGTCTCGGCCAGCGCAGACGTCGCCCCTCCGACCACCAACGCCCCATCCAGTTCCAATATGGCCTCGGGAGTAGCCCCCCCCAATTGGCTGGAAATCCGTTCGCGGAGAAAGGCGCAAAGGTCGCCAACTCGTTCAACGGCGACAGAAAAGCCGGCAGCCATGCGATGCCCGCCCCCGTTGAGCAACAAGCCGGACTGTCGGGCCGCAATCACCGCCGCGCCAAGATCGACGCCGCGCACCGAACGCCCTGAGCCCTTGCCCACACCA
>JBAXKX010000055.1:0-13300 GCA_037135115.1 Rhodospirillaceae bacterium | reverse complement strand
TCGCCTCCCCCTGTATACGATTGTATGACAATCGTATACAGGGGCATCCCGTGTCGCCAACCCCGCTGATCTCAATCCGTGCCGCGCTCGAACATCACGCCTTGGTGCGCCAGATCGCCGCGCGTCTGCGCCACGATCCCGGCGCGGCTGATCGGCTGGCCTATGCCCTCGAAGCTGAGCGCGGCCCTGAGGCTGATGGGGATGTCATGGCGCGTTATAATGTAACGTTTGGAGGCGGTTATGATCGGCGAACCCGATGGCGCGCAGCCTCGTAAGCTTTGGGGGATTGCGCTCTATCCGCACCTGAATGAGCCCTACAGGTTCGGGGGTCCGTGCGCTCCGCCGTTGTGTTCAGCGAGGACAAAGAGCACGGGTGGACCCTGCACACACCCGGCCGTGAAGGGCCGCCCGACCTGCCGCATGCATGGTGGAGCGGGCGGGCGCGGCCATCGTCGCGACCTCCAGAAGAAGCCCCTCACGGCCAAGCAAGAGCGGGCGCGGTTCATCAGACGGCTTCGGGCCGAGCGTCGCGCCGAGTTCCAGGAATGGAAGGCCGGCAAAGTCGAGTTCGATCCTGTTCGCGCTGGCGTCCAAGCCGAGCTCGGGCGTGCTGGCATCCTGGGGCGGTTCCGCGAAGTCCACTGGCCCGAACTGGTGACGGCCTATCTGGCGGGCTGGGCGCCTTGGCACGAGATGCAATTGCGGCACGGGCTGATCGCGCCGCCCGAACGTTTCACCCCACCCGGCATTCGCCCCAGCCGCAAGGATTTCCCCCCTGTGAACGACGACACCGCCAACCCCTTCGGCGATCTCGACGCCGTTATTGCCGCCGAAGGCCTTCCCGCCCTGCGCCAGATCATCGGCGACGAGAGCGCGCCAGCCGCCGCGCGGGTCGCGGCGACGAGAACACTTGCGGAACTTGCTGGGAGATTGAAGCCCGAGCGGGTCGCGCCGCTGGAAGATAAGGCGCCATCGCAAATGTCGGCGGCCGTGATGGAAGCGGTGGCCGCTGGCGTTCACCAGCAGATCGCCGACCTGCGCCAGCTTCTCGCTGGGCACGATGCCGAAGCCGCCGACGCCGTGACTGCGGCCAAGCCAGTGGCGAAGGCCAGGCCAGCTATCCAGCCAATAGTCGCGCCACGTATTGATGCGGGCCGGTCACGTCGCCAAGCCATTTGAGAACACGACCGACACGAGCCCGGCGCCCCTGGGCAAACACCCCCGCCGAGGGGCGGGGCTCGAACAGCAGGGGTTGGTTGCCAGGCTCGCGCTATCGTATTTGGATCACCAAATCCTTAGCGGTACGGGGTGGATGGGATGGACGGGATCAATGCCAAAAGTCTCCACAGCTCTAGGGTACGCCAGCAGTTTGCTATGGTGTAACCATATGGTTACTTATATCCTTATAGACATACCCTATCTCCCATATAAACACAGAGTACTACTTTATCCCGTCCAAGGGTAATAACAGAGAATATAGACTCAAAATCAACAGGTTATCTTGGACGGGATATATCCCGTCCAAGATAACCGCGATCCCGTCCCCGTCCAATAATGAACCCCTGCGGGGTGCAGGGCAGAAGCCGATGTGCTTAAAAGAGAGGGGGGAGCGGTCTCGCCCCTCCCGTTTGGACAGGATACGCCCCTCTGGACGCGGATGCGACGCAGCCGTCCCCGTCCAGAGAAACGCACCCTGAGGTTGAACAAGTCTTAGCTATCGAAGCCGGTCTCTTGCTGCTCTCGTGCCTCTTTTTGCTGGAGCAAGAAGGCGTCTCGCAACTCCGCGCCGCCCGCCATCTGCTGATATTTCGCCGCGTTACGCATGGCGCGGAGGATGGGCCGAGTACCGTCGGAAAGGCGAGGGCGCCCGACTTCAGGGAACCCGAGGCGTTCGAGCACCTGCCCCAGTCGTTTCGTTGTGATCCGCGCCAACTCTCGGGGTAGCCGATTAACGGCCTCCGAGACAACCAGAAGATTAACATCGAACGGCGCTACCCCTGCCGTTACCATCTCCCGGATGGCGTGTTCGTCCGGTGACAGGGATGCCGCCATCATCCGCTTTTTGGCGCCACTAACGGGCGGTTCAGCGGCCGGGCTGAACCTGCTCAGGTCGCGCTGCATAAGCCAGCCGTGGACCTTCTCCCGCCCGCCCGTGCCAACCCACCCCGTGCCTGGAACATCAAATTCGCCCGCATATTCCTGGTACCAATTCTTGGTGAACTTGTCGTTCGTCGTGAAGCTAACCGCCCACCGGCGATCTTCTTCGTCTATTTGCACGGCGCTTTCGAAGTTTGTATAGGCGATAAGGTTGACGATGTTAGGAACCTTCCTGGTTTTCCTGAACTTCTCGTTCACGGCTAGTCCCTTACCGGTGGAAGCCTGAAACCGTTTCATCCGATTAACATCGGACGCCGTGAATTTGTGGAGTTCCTCTATCTCGACAACCTGCTTGTCGATTAGCCAGGTGTGGAAATTATCCTCCAGGCTTTCCTGCGATACTGAGCCTATATTCCGGTGGCCAATGACCTCGAAAATTGGCCTCAGCATAACTTCCTTGCCAATGCCGTTCTTTTTGGATTCGATAACCAAGGTGTGGTTGATCTTTACGCCTGGTTTTTGTAGCAGGAACGCCAGCCAATCGAGCGCGTGCTCCCTCATGACGGGCTCAGGGAATATGTTGTTGACCAGATCCAACCACATCCCCACGTCATCGTCTGAGACGTTCGACGCCGGTACCGCGCCGGTTCCGACCCAAGTATTGATTGTGAGTTCGGGGGGGTGGCCTTCATCTTCCCTTTCCAGTACCTCCATCCCTTGGCCGGGCCGATACGTCAGGCGTTCGACCACCGCGCAAGCGGGGTGGGCGTGGAGGATCGCGACTGCGTTATTTTTGGTGTCCGACGGCCGGCCAATGGCCCCGTGCGAATAGTTGAGCTGACTGCGGTCGACAAGCTTGCGTGTCTCGGTGTCAAAGTAGGCATCCGACCCTCTTATGTACCGATACCGCTTGACCAGATAGTCGCCCCAATATGCCCGAAGCGCGTCCTCGGGCAAATCCTCGACCCTCGTCGGCGTGATCGTCTGCTCGATGTCATCCCCGAAGTCGCACAGCCCGGCCTTCTGCGCCCGCCAGACAAGCTGATCCCACCCCACGCGCTTGTCACCCACTGACACTGTGTCCCAGAACCGCTCGACGGCGGCCATGTCTTGGCCGTGCCAAGTGGCCGACCAGTCAAGCCACAACTGGCGGGCGTCGGCCTCGTCAATGTCAGAGAGATAGGTGGCCCCGCGCAAAGCCTGCCCCACGGCTGTCCATTCGTCGCGGTCAACCTCTTTGCCGTTGGGCACGGCCAGCACGACCTCTCTCAGTCGGTCCAGCCCCAACCCTGCTGGAATACGCAGGCTGGCTTGATCAACCTCGCCCTCGCCCCCGTCCCCAACCGCGCGGGCTCTCTTTCCCCCGCCCATCTTCGCCGTGTAGCCATCCATCTCGCTCATCCGCTCGGCCAGCTTAGTGAGGACGCTAGTAAGTTGCCCCGCCGTCCAAAGCGGGAGCGTGTCCGCGTGGGGTATCTCGGCCGACCATTCATACGGCTTGCCCGTGGGGTGGATGCCCCACAGCACGACCTGCTTGCCCCACCCTAATATCTCGATCTTGCCAGCGTCGGCGTCGTCGTCCCGCTCGACTTCCAAGCGCATGTACTGCACCGGGTCGCGCGTGCGCGCGAACATCATAGTCCGACCGGGGCGCCCCACGCGCTCCACCATCGACGCCATCCCCAACTCCCTGAGCACGGAGCGCAGGTTGTCGATCACGAAAGCGTCTGTCGTGTCCGCGTCGATCGCGACGATGCCGAACCCGTCGAGCCCAGACTTCGGGACTCCTGTCCTGATCGCGACGCCCGCGCCCCAACCCTGCCAACGGTCGCGGGCCCTCGCGTCGTCAACCGCCTGCGTCCACTCAAAGCCCTTCCAACTCCCATCGTCATTCCGAACGCCCGGTATCTTGCCGAGGTCGGCTTTCGCTATCGTGCACCCTGCCGACAGTTCCGCCCCACGGGGGATGATCGGGATCAAGTTATTCCAGCCCAGTCGGTGGAACTCTGCGAACATGTCGGTCGCGGGGGCCCCAGGCCCGGCGTCGGCGCTGGTCGCCCGCCGTTCGGTTTGATCGCGAGGAGGCATTTGATCCACCGCCCCAATATTGATACCGTCCATTACATCGACTCCAAGGTTTTAGGTTGTCAAGTTGCGGCGCGTCCTGGAAGACGCGCCGCAGTCGTTTGCATCTTGAAATGTCAACCCCCACATCCCGGGTCCGAAGACCTGAGGTTCGGCTTCAGCGCCGCCGCTGAAGCGGAGTTGTGGCGCGGCGGCATGGTCGTTAATCCCCGGGGCTCAAATAACGGGGGCCAAATGTCACGAATGCCCCCCGGCGTTTATCTTCGTCAACGATGACCAAGATCGGGCACCTCCCAGCGGCGACGATGCCCAGGATCGCTTCGTGCGCCCGACGCCCCCGCCCGACGCCCCTTCCACCAAGCACAAGCCCAGCCTCGATCCTGAGATATCCGCGCAAAGCACGCGGGTACGCCTCGGGTTCCTCGCCCCACGGAACTTCGCAGTTGGGCCACAACCGCGACGAGAGCGCCCTGGCCGCCCTGGAGCACACAGATTCGTCGGGTAGTTCAACCGGCCATAGCCCGGCCGTGACCGCCGACCTGCTTGCGCGGTGAAACCAGACGCCAAGCATTGCCCCCCGGGGGACAGGCGCCCAATATCGGTCAGCCCACGGTTGATCCTTGGCGAGCCACATCAGAGAGGGTAAGTGCGGAAACCCAGCATTAACCGCTTTTCTCGGCGGGCATCTAGCCGCTATCACACTTGCTGCTCTCTCTATGCTTGATTTGCACAAATGCTCTAGATTACCAGTCTGATACATTCGCAGGAAATCATCAGATATTCTACGCGATCCGGCCCAGAGCTTTCGCCCCCCGCACATCAAAAGTGATGTTATACCAGCTGCATCGTCTTCGTGACCGGGGGGCAGGGGATGGTTAGTTGAGTTTGTCATAGGTAACCTCGGCGCCAGCGCATACTTGCTGGCAACTCCGCGCCCCCGGCCCTGCGGGCAACAATGGGCGCACGACTTGTGATGCGCGATGAGGGGCGCTTCCCCCGACCCCGATTTCGGAACGGGATAGTCTTTCCGGCGACGAGCCCGGTACGTAGAGGTGCAGCAAGTCACGGGCGACGACCCCCGCGTACGTCGGTAGACTAGAACTTAACTAGAACTCAACCTCAGGCGCCACGCATCCATTGGCGGAGGTCGCCGACGCGGTAGCGGGGGCGGCCCTCGATCATCACAAACGGTGGTCCGCGCCGCTGGCGTCGCCAGCAACGCAAGGTGACGACCGCGCTTCCGGTAAAAGCGGAGGCTTCTTTGGGACCGGCCAGCGCGGCATCGGGCAACGCGGCGACAATTGCGGCCAGATTGGCGTTACGCGATGGCAGCTTGGTCTCAAGGGAGGCGGTTGCGTGTAGCGTTCGGCATCAATGGCCCCCTTTGGGAGTGTGTGGGGGCATTTGGTCCCTGGTACGGGGAAGAGGCAAGCGAACTGGCGACAACGCGCTCGGCGCGTTGTCAATTGTTGTTTAGGATTTAACGATAAAACTAATAAACGAACATCTTCACTATCTTTGCACACCGTTTAGGGTCAGCCGCCTTCATCTCGGCCGCGACATCAGCCGCTTTACGCAATCCTTGTTCCCTTGTAGCGTTTGGCTTCGCGACCGTTTCGAGGTACGCGGACGTGATCGCGGAATTACGCTTCCGCACCGCTTTCTGGCGCGGCGCATTTGCCGCTTGCGCCCCACAATGCCTGTCCTCGCTGATCGACCAGAGAAACAAGGCGCTCCCCAAGCGCAACGAGGCTGCGACTATGGACCCGTCATAGCTGGCGAACATCAACTCCCGCTGAAATACCTCCACCGCCGCAAGGACAGCGTTTATCTTTTCTCGACGCCCCTCGCGAGCCCGGCGCGTTAGCGTCGCCTTGGCTTCCAAAGCGGCCAGCCCGACGCGGGCTGCCCACTCCGTCTGCGCTGAGGGATCGTCGGAAAGCGCAGCCATTTCGTTGATGAGGGATCGGGCATCAGATGGGGAAGCGCCGGTCATACCGCCGCCCTCGCTGGCGCGAACGGCACCACGTTCGTCTCGTCGGCGCCAGCCAGCACCCGCGCGATATGATCGTGCCATTTGCCGAACACCGCGACCCGCTCCGGCCAACGGTCGGCCCGGTCGTAAATCCTGATCAGCTCGGCTGGCTGATGTCCAAGGCTGAACTCGGCAAAGCCGGACTCGATGCCCAGCCGCGTGAACCCCGTCCGAATGGTGCGGCGGCAATCGTGAAGATTGAACTCGACGCCGCATTCCTTCCGAAACCTTGGGACCAACTTGGACCACCCAATCATCGGCCCGCCGCTCTTGGGCGACGGAAACACCAGATCGGATGTCGTCCGTGGGCAGGCGTCGAGTATCTCCCGGATCATCGGCGTGATTGGGATTTCGTGCACCCTACCCGCCTTCATCAGCAGCGGCGGGAGCGTCACCCGATCCTCTTGAACCATCTTCCAGGTCAGCAACGCGGCCTCAGTGCGGCGACAACCTGTCGCGATCAGCAATCGGAGGTATCGCCCAAAGGTGGAGCCAGGATTGGCCGCAACCCATATCAGCCTCAACTCGTCGTCGGACAGCGCCTTGCCCAGTGTCTCATGTTCGATTTGTTGTGCACGCGTCGTGCGCTGGCGTCTGATGCCACTGAGGACGTTGTACTTGACCCGGCCGGTGGACTGCGCCCAGGCCAGGAACGACCGGAATATCTTCCGAAGGTCATGGGCGGCGCCGGGCGTACCGGCGGCTTCCAGCCTTTCTATGGGGGCCAGGGCGTCCCGTAGCTCCAACTCGCCCAGGTCGCGGCGTTCCAGGCCCTTCAGGCCGCGTCGGAGGGTGCTCATCATCTCGCGTACCTTGACCACCTTGCGGACCTGCAACGCCGCCGCGTAGTCGTCTAGCGCGGTGGAGAGCAACGCCCGCTGTTGCCGCTTCGCTTCGCGGATCGCAGCTGCCGGATCATGGCCCCGAGCGACTTCGCCCATGCGGGCCTTCGCCGCCGTCCGAGCATCCTTGACGGTGACACTAGGGAAGGCGCCGAGCGTCACCGTCTGGGGTGCACGTGACCGCCCTGCACCATCAACCCGGTAGACGAGGGCCCAACTCTTGGACCGCTTCCCGACCCGGAGAACCAAGCCCGACTGTTTGGTATCCCACAGCCGAAGCTCCGTCTTGCCCTCCGGCACGACGGACTCTTTGCAAACCGTCTCCGTCAGCGGTAGTTTGTTTTCGCACATGTCTGACCCCACCCCGCATCAGCCCCGAAAACTCGGCAACACCCCGGCAACACCAGTCCGTATCACCCTGTATCGTCGAGCACGCCCTTATATCGCAAATCACCCAAGTAATATCAGGTGATTATCACGTGCCTGATCGGAGCGTATCGCCCGGCATCGCCAGGGCATTACTCCTTCTAAGCGCGGGGTCGCAGGTTCAAGTCCTGCTGGGGTCGCCAATTTATCAAGGGGTTAGCGGTTGTCTCGCGTGGTTGCGGACGGTGTTTTAAAAATGCTCCAGAAAAACAAAAGCTTTGCCCGATTCTCATGCCGAAGGTTTCAGCTCGGCGAGGTAGGCGGATAGCCGTTAATCTTGCTCGCTCTGGGGCGACAATCGGAGTCGGTGACTGCCTTCCTATGCAGCGAGCGACACCGACCTTGCTCGCACGCGGACAAAGATAAACGCACGTGGCTTTTTTGCGTTACCGTTCAGCCTTTCAATGACCGCTGAAACCTGCCGTCCTACGAGCCAGCTACGTAATGCTGCCGTCTGAGGTCGGTTCACATTACCAATCTTCCTACCTCCGACGCATATCTTGACCGCATTGGGGTCTTTCGTGTTGTCTGGCTCGCCTAGTATTTCCACAGGATAACCCACTCCAACCCCAAGAGGTTCAATCTCGACATAGTAACGGAACCCAGCAATTTCGAGCATAAGATCACAGCACTCAGTGTCAGGGTTCAACGGATCGACAATCGAGAATCCATCGCTCGGTAGCTTGGATTCGGTAAGACCAAGAAGAGCCTTCCTGATAAGCGTGACCGCTGTTGAACGCCTCAAATTCAGGCCCGGCGCGGAAGTTGCGCAAGGCATACTCTGTTCCGGAACGTTCGATAAACGCCACAGCCCACCGAACCATGCCAGAAATAAACTGGAGGGTTCGGCAACGCATTCAATCCAATTTTCCATGTCACCCTCCCAAGACCGCAGAAAGTTCAGTCTTTCGCGCCTCAACCAGTGCCAGCACGAAACTTGCTCTATCGGCTGTAAACCGCACGCCAACCTCAAATTGTGAACACTGATTAACAATTTCAAGGACCTGAGCGACATCGAATTCGACCACACTTCTCATTGCCATACCAGCCTCTTGGTGTGCGGCAAGAACGCTTGCACAAAGTTCTATATGGTGCGTCGGGCCGTCAGTGTCCCAGCCACAATGATGGGTTCCGCGCCGGATGGCCGATGCATGGCCGCACCAACTGTCAGGTCTAATATCTATGGCCTTTGATGGGTCAATATCAAAGGCCGTTGGTATAACAAGGCTCCGAAATCGCTGAAGTGAATTGTCCAACTTGCTCGACCGGCCGACTCGAAACGGCCGGTTTTTCACCTGACCATTATACCGGCCACCGCCTCTTGTCTGACCAAGCGGTTCACTGTATGAAGTTTCAAGCCCAATCGGGGTGAGACTTTCAATGAGGCATAATCATGAATATCCAAAAGATATTAAAGCGATCTGGTGTTGTCGCGCTCACGATAGCGTTGACAGTTATGCTCGGCATGTCGAAACCAGTTGTGGCGGACGAAGCCGTCCCTGATTTGAAAGGAACCTGGAATGCGGAGGTGCTAGGAATTTCGCTTGGCGATACAGCCAAAGGAATACCCGTCAATACTGATACCAATCCCAATGTTGGGATTATTCATATTGAAATGATTATTGACTTTCAAGATGGTCGCGCAATAGCTGGACTTAAGAAGCACCACAATGGCAATGATCGCTTTGTTGCTGTGTTTAAATCAGGCAATAAGTCCCTACATGGGACGGATGCCGAAGGCGATATGGAGTTGACCATTCTCCCGGATAGTCAACTTGAGGTATGCTACACTGAACATGAGGAAAAACGTGCCTACGCTTATTGCGGAATATTTCACCATGCGAAGTAATATTGCCTATGGCAGATAGCCATTTATGCCATATTGGTCTTCGTAAGTTCAGCTGCGGCCATCTCGGGCTTGAGGTGGCCGTGATGCGCCAACATCATCCATTGATTTCGAAGTGTATACCCCATGTTTTCAGGCGATCCGAACCTTATGGGTGAAGTCGCTTACTTCGGTCTGCACAGTATCCGATTCCTTCCGCAGATTGTTGGCCGCCAGCAGCGACTGTTCGGCGAGGCGGCGTGTTTCAACAATCGACTCGGTTACGCCGCTGATGTTGCCAGAGACATCACGGGTTCCGTAAGCGGCCTCAACAATATTGCGGGCTATTTCCCTGGTAGCCGCGCCCTGTTCCTCCATCGCCGAGGCAATGGCGGCGGCGATATCGTTCATGCGGCGGATGGTGCTGGTGATGCCGTGGATCGCTTCGGCTGCTGTGCCGGTCACCGTCTGCATGTGGCTAACTTGGGCCTGGATATCCTCGGTCGCCTTTCCGGTTTGGTTGGCCAGGTTCTTGACCTCCGCAGCGACAACTGCAAAGCCCTTGCCTGCCTCGCCTGCGCGCGCCGCCTCAATGGTGGCGTTGAGCGCCAGTAGATTGGTCTGACTGGCAATGTCGTTGATCAGGCTCACCACGGCTCCGATCTTTTGCGCGGCGTCGGTCAGGCTGGTAATTGTGGTATTGGTGCGGTTCGCTTCCTCGACTGCGGCTCCAGCGATGCGTGAGGATTCCGAAACCTGACGGCTGATTTCGTTGACTGAACTGTTAAGTTCTTCGGTGGCGGCAGCCACAGTTTCGACATTTGCCGATGCGCGGTCAGCGGCTGCCGATACGGCATCGCACCTACCGCTGCTCTGATCAGCCGCGCCCAAAAGGCTCTCGGCGTTTTTTTGCATCTTTGACGCAGCGTTTGTGAGGTCCAGAACCACATGGGCAATGGCGTCACTGAACCGTCCGATCAGCGTTTCCAGCGTTTCCGCCCGTCGTTGCCGCTCCTCTTGCTCCTGATGCTGGTCTTCCGCGAGGAGAGAGGCTCGGATCATGTTTTCCTTGAATACGACCACGGAGCGAGCCATCGCGCCGATTTCGTCACGACGTTCGGTAGCGGGAATATCTATACTAGTGTGGTTGCCTGCCAGCGTATCCATGACCTCGGTCAGGCGCTGGATCGGCATAACCAGCGAGTTTGCAAACAACAGGCCAAAGATTAGGGCACCAACACTTGACAGCAATACAACGAGCAGCGTGACGACCTTGGCATCGGACATGTTATCCGTCACGATCTTGCGCGTAGTTTCATTATGTGCGCTGGCAGTGGCCTTGATTTGGTCCAGTATCGGGTACAAGCGGTTGACGGTGGCGTGTAGGGCCACCTGGGCGCTCGCCTCCTCGTCCCTGGCCTTGAGCGCGGAAAGATGTGCGGCGCACAGTCCTTGGTCGCCCAACACCAAACCGCCGAGTTTGGTTGCATCCTCTAGCAGGCGCGAGATATCGGTTCGCTCCTGGTCGGATCCGGCTCTGCTTGCCAGACGCTTGAGCCGGGCTCGCATCCCGTCAGTCGCCTTCTTGATCGCGTCGGACCTTGGGCCAAGTTTGCTGATATCGGTTTCGCCAATGTAGCCCTTGACCTCGTTTTCTGCGATGCCCAGAAACCGGTTAACAGCGTTGAGGTTCTGCAGAACCGGCAAAATACTGGTGTAGGTTTCCGACAACTCCTGCCCCAACTTCTCAATCGATGCCTCCCCCGACTGGATCAGGGTCTTTACTGAATCCTCCCTCTGGTTGGTCGCCGCTTCCTTGCGGCCAACTATATCAGCAAGCCTCTGGGTGATGTCCTTTCTCTGCACATCAAACTCCAGAACGCCCTGTTGGGCCAGAGCGTCCTTCGCTTTTTTCGTCGTGTTCACCGCAAGCATCGCCGCCGCCTGCCGGTAGAATTCATTGGTCAATGGCTCGCTATCAGAAAAATTGATATTGTTATGTGCGCTTACTGACAAAGCTTTCAGATGTGCCAGGCTCTGACGGGTTCTGGCGGCGTAGTCATCCAATGCCTTGCTCACATCCCCCTTCTTGGCCCCCGACTGCCCGGCTAAGGTCAGACGTACCAACGTTTCCGCATGATCGATATCCTGCGTCGCTTGATCGGCCTCTTCCAGCAGGGGCATCACTTCATTGATCAATTTCTGGACCACTTCGGCAGATCTAGTTTGAAACATCAGACCCACCGCACCTGTCATCGCGATCAGAACCACGCTCACGACAAACCCAAGCACTACGCGCAAGCGAATTCCGGCCAACGCGCTTGGCTTTGGTCCAACAGTCTCGATACCCATGGAAGTTACTCTCCAGTATGCGGATATAGCGACCGGCTTCATAAACACCGGTCGCTTCTCCCATTCTTTCCGCTTCGCCTATTTAACCGGCTTGAACACCTGGATACGATTGTTAGCGGTGTCCGCGACATAAACCCAACCGGTAGTCCGATCCACCATCAGCCCATGAAGGTTGCCGAACTCGCCGTTGCCAGCACCTTTCTTTCCCCAAGTGGTCAGGAAGGTGCCGTTCTTGTCAAACACCTGGACGCGATCGTTACCGATTTCACTGACATAGACGTTGTCGTCCTTGTCGATGCCCACTCCGGCCGGGGTCTTGAAAGCCCCAGGCTCGCTCCCGGAATGTCCGAATGTCTTGATGAACTTACCATCTTTATCGAAAACTTGGATGCGGTCATTCTTGAGATCGGCGACGTGGAGCAGCCCTTGGCTGTTGAATTTCGCGGACTCCGGATTGTTCATCTTTCCGGGTTCGGTGCCCATGCCACCGAACAGGAACAAAAACTTTCCCTCCAGATCAAAAACATTGATCCGGTGATTGCCAGCCTCCGGCATGTAAAGCTTGCCATCCCGAATGTCCATAAACTCAGACTTTTGGTTCTTTCCTGGCTCTGTCCCATAATCGCTGAAAGTCAGCAGCCATTTAAAAGAAGCGTCATACTTCTTGACATAGCCCGTATTGTAATCGGCAACAAAAATGTTGCCCTGGGGATCGACCGCGATTCCTTCCGGCTTTTCCAGATTCTCGTCTGCGTCGCCCTTGCCGCCGAAGCGAGAGAGGAATTTTCCGGTAGCTTTATCAAAGACCTGAACGTATGCGTGGGCAGCATCGGTTGCAAGCAACCTGCCGTCCTTGGTCAACGCGAAGTCTTCCACATACTTGAACTGCCCTTCGCCGTCACCGGCTGTGCCGATGTTCAACACATGTTCGAACCGCATCTCTGCGGCCCCTGCGGCCCCAGACAACGCTACGGCGACAAAAGTGGCACCGATGGCTCTAATCACAATGCTTTTCGCTGTTCCGGACATCACGGCCTCCCATCCTGTTGGCATTCTAAAATTGAAAAATTAAAAAATACAAGAAAACTCTACCCCAAACAACCAGAATTTTGGACAGGGTTTCAGCTTCTCGATCAGCCCGGCGAACGATACCGCAGGATCGTATCTGCTCACCAGTCCAAATAGTTATCAGGAGAAATAGTTAGTAGCCGTTTTGGCATTCCGAGAGCATCGAGATTATTTCGGTTTCCGTTGACGCCGTGTGGAACCCAGCGAGCAATAGCCAGATATGAAATACCACTGTCGGTGCCTGACCACCGTCGGGCAGCGGGCGTCTTCCCGTCATGTGTCCGATGGCGGGTTGCTACGCAGCCTTGTTGAAGGCCGCAGACACGGCTTCGGGGTCGTTCAGAATTGCTCGGAGATAGGAAGCCGTCGCTTCTGGTGGCTCGCTGCGGCCTTGCTCCCAATCCCTCTGACATGTCAGAGGGATTCCAAAACGGCCACAAAACACGCTTTGAGATAGTCCAGTAACAGCACGGGCTCTTTTGGCAAGCGGTATCGGGCGCATGCGGGTGAGCAGTTCATCGGTCATTTCATCGGCCATTGAAGGATATCTCCTTTAGATAAAAAGCTTCC
>JBAXKX010000054.1:0-13771 GCA_037135115.1 Rhodospirillaceae bacterium | reverse complement strand
CGCCTCCTCCAGAAATTTATAAATACCGACGGTAAATTCCGCGATATGTTCATCGGTGTAGGGCGCAAGACCGGTCCCCCCCGGCAAGCGCGCCGCCAGATGCACCGGGAAATACTCCTTCACCGCCACCTTGACCTGGAGTCGATCATCCCAGCCTATATAGGTTGCCCCGAAGCCACCCTGACCAAGCAACTTCCCACAGCTATAGCGCCTCATCAACCGGGTTCCGGGAGGCAAGTGAGCGTAGGAGTGCGGGGTCACGCCTGCAAGATAGCCACATTCGCCACACACGCCAGTCCCGCTCTTCAGGGCAAAGCAATTGAGGCAGCGACCATCATCGACAAGCAGTGATAAAGATACATTGACACTAGCCGGCAAAATGGTTCGCCCGGCAGCCGGGGGCGGTATCGATTGGACGACCGTCCTTGCAGGGTCCAGACGCTCGACTTGCGAAACCGTGACCGGTTGGTTCAAACCGGCAGCATCGGGTTCGTTAGCATCAGGTTCGTTAACACTTGAGACCTGTCTCAAGCGACCGATCACGGCATGAAGGCGCGATATATCGATGGGTGCGCTACCGAGCGTTCCTTTAAGTTTGGCCAATTCATCTTCGAACTCGGGCCGACGCACCAGTTCGAACAAACGATCGCGAATGGCCACCAGCGCCCCCGGACCACTAATCAGCCCGGAATATACCAGATCCACCAGCCGCACCGCCTGTCGCGCCGTACCCGGCACCAAGGCGTCCAGGCGGGAAAGAAGCCGCCCGGAAACAGCATATTCATCGACCACCCGCCTTACCTGGCCCGCCAATTGGCCTCGGACGCTCTCATGCAGCGCACAATTTACAATAACTGCGGAGGCCCGAATCAATGAATGGTAGGTGGCGACGCAATCGGCGGAACCAAACACCAGAACCTCAACCAGCGCATCGCTACCTAGTGCGGCATCAAGGCTGGTTATCACCTCGTCACCAATTTGGATCACCATCCCAGGACTGGCAACAACCGCCAGATAATGGACGCGCGCCGTCAGGTCCGGCAGGCTATCGCTGATAGTCGTTACCGCCCGACGCAGTCCATTCGCTCCGCCCTCCTTAAAACGGCGGGCATAGCGCAAGGTCAAGGCTACAGCCATCGGCTGGCCGCCAATAACTCCTTCAGCGGTCAACAACCCCAGCAACAAGGTACGGAACTGTCCGGTCTCGCGGTCGGACTGACCTGGGCTGAGCGACTCCGTCCCTTTGAGCTGGCGCCGAATGCGCTCGATCACTGCCGCGCGAACCATGGGTAGACGGTCTTGCCGGCAGAGATGGCTTATTGTACCCAGACGATCGGCGCGGTTGGCATCCATCGGGACGCGGCCCTCGATCGTTTCGAGCAAACGGCAAAGCGTCGCGCCCAGCGTCACCCGTTGTCCGATCAATTCACGCAAGGCGGCTTCCGACATCAAGGCGTCACCAAGCACCGAGTCGATGGCGTCACGCAAGGGGGAAGCTGATTGCTGCCTGACTAAGCCAAGCAAATGATCGAACTTAGCCACCCAGCCGGTTATCCCGGCCAAGTCACGCACCAGCGCCGCCAGCGCAAGCCCCGGCCCGAATCTGGCCGCGTGCTCGATAGTTCCGTTGGAATAAGCCGCAACCGCCGTCAAATGGCGGGGTACACCAGCCAATACCGCGTCGGCGGACTTGACGCGCCTTACCACCGCTTGCAGGGCCGCATGAAGTGCCGCCCGCCGCGTCCTCGGCTCCTGGCCGGAGATGAGGCCCTGAAGCGCAGCCACTCGGTCCAGCGCCGCCTCGACCATCTGGCGCTGATCCAGTAACTGCCGCAGCTGCTGGCTGCCGTGAAGAAGCTCGCTAGGGATAAGGCAATGAGCATCCAAGTAAGGGCGTAGAATCTGACCGATCAAGGCCCTAGAGGCCAGACCGTCATAGTCGGCCTCACTCTCACACAAAACCGCCTCATCGAGCGCATCCTCATGATTTTTATTTATTACGTCCGCCAAGACCCCCTCCGCCATCATTGAGAAGGACAACATCCCCTTCGACTTTCAACTTCAATGGCTCCCGTTTCCTCCGGCTGGACAGCGGATGATGCTCAGCGATTGCACTTTGCAAGTGGTCAGTGGTAACGTGGGTATAAATCTCAGTAGTGGTGATATTCGCGTGGCCGAGCATCTTTTGAATACTCCGCAAATCAGCGCCGTGGTCAAGAAGGTGGGTAGCGAAGGCATGGCGCAACACATGCGGGCTGAGTTTAGCCGGATCCAGGTTGGCGGCCACAGCCAACTCCTTAAGCAACTGACCGACGCGCTGACGGCTAAGGTGGCCTGTGGCGGCACTACGCGACGGGAAGAGGAAACGCACGGCGCGGGGGTTGCGAGGCTTTTGCAAAAATAGATGCCGCAGCGTCAACCATTGTGCGAGGGCATCGCTGGAAGGCGGCGATAATGGCACCATCCGTTCCTTGCCGCCCTTACCGCGCACAACTAAACAGCGACCGTCGCGCGGCAGCGCCGTCAGCGGAAGCCCTACCAGTTCTGAGATACGGAGGCCGCTAGAATACAACACTTCAAGCATGGTCAATAGACGAACGCTCCCGGCCGCTTCCAATACTCCAGCTGCATCAACCACACCACTTGGGTAAGCAGCCTTGCGAGCGGCCATGATCAAGGCGAGAACATCGGCCTCATCCAACAGCTTGGGCAGTGTCAGGCCCAGCCTTGGGCTGTCCAGCGCCGCAGCAGGATTATCAACCCGCCACCCTTCCAAGCACAAGAAGCGAAAGAACTGCCGCAACGCCGAAAGTCGCCGCATCACCGTTTTCGGTGCGGCATCGATGCGGTTGAGATAATCGAGATAGCCGCGTAGATCCTCGGTTCCAGCGTTGGTCAGGGTCAACCCAGTCAAGGCCAGCCAAGCGGCAGTATCCGCGAGATCACGGCGGTAGGCCTGGATCGTGTTATCGGCCGCCGCACGCTCGGCCACCAGCATATCGAGAAAGGCGTCGAGTTCGGGTATCATGGCCATCAATCAAGCAGCCCCGCCACCGCCTCCCGAGCCAAGGCGCGGGCATCCTCAAAAAGGCCAACTTCACGCAAGCAAGCGATAACCTGGGCCAGCACAACCGGGGCCAGCGCCTGCGGCCCGCCCTCGCCAAGCATGACCAGCGCCGCCAACACCACCTCGCCCACCTGATGAGCAATCGTAGCACCTTGCAAGGCCTGCCATATTTCCGGTGAAGGCAGCACTACCGCTGTGGCCGAGACACGGTCGGCAACCTGTTTCCAAGCTTCGGCGCCGATTGGCTCGCCCGCCGCCTGCAACAAGGCCAGCACATAGGCCGGCCGCTCTCGCCGCCCACCCCCATTATGAGTTGTGGACTCCGACGCCAGCCAGGAGGAAAAGTCAGCCGCATTTACGGGCGTGCCGTCAAGCACCCGCAACGGCCACAGCCGAGCCAGCACCAAAGCCGCATCCGCAGCTGGCAATGCCTTTAGCCATGGAGCGGCGGCATCACTGCGGCCCTGAACAAATAACGCCCGCACCGCCGCAGGGGCCAGCCACAAGGTCGACGAATCAATCGGCAACCGTGACAATTGACCAAGCGCCACCAGTGCCACCGGCCCAATCGCCTGGGCCGGTTCAAGCAGTGCCAGGGCGTGATGCACCATCTCGGCCAGTACAGCGGGTTGCGCCTCGCCGACCATCGCTTGATAGATCAAAGCCCGCGCGCGTGCCCCTTTTTCATTCCCCAGAGTCGCCACTGAGGACAGCGGCCGAGCCAACACAGCAGGGCTGAAACGTACCGAAGCATAAATGGCGGCCAGTTCGGTATCGGAAATTGTCCCAGCTGCCGCTGCGCGTTCAGCCGCAGCCGCCCGCAAATCGGGATCGGTCGGGTCGGAACCAGCGATGGCCGCCAATCGCAACGGATCCCCTACCACATCCGCCGCATTTTCAAGCGCCGCAAGCTTCGCCACTCGCAACGGAGCAAACGCAAGACCGGGATCGCCGCCAGAAAGTGGCTCGCCCCCGCTTAACAACAGGCGAATGGTCAATCGACGTTGGGCTGGCGAGGGACTCGCCACCGGAACCAAGGCAAGCAGACGCAGAACCTGCGGGAGCGACGCACCCACCCACAATGAAGGCCCTAATCCAGCTTCTGCGGCGGTAATAACGCCGACCGGATCAGCTGGGGCCTCAGCTGGGACCTCCGCCGCTATCCCGGAACCAACCAGCCCCAACACCAGCGCCAACCTCAGGGCCGAGATTGGCGCCAATCGCAGAGCGCCAATCAATCGCCAGTTAGCGCGGGAAGCGCTCATCCGGAATAACCTTTTCCAACGTCCTGGTTTGCGGCGACATGTCGGTTGTGGCCAGAAAGGCGACGCCACTACCCACCAACAACAAGATCAGCAGAGCCAGCGCCGAGGTCAGCCGCCTTGAGGGCCGAACCGAGGTGGTATTGCTCAGAGTACGGTTTCTAAATCGAAACACAGGACACATCCGCTCCGGTTGGCGAGGCACCGATCAGAAGACGATGCGCCGCGCATGGGATCAACTACCGAGATTCTATACCGTCCCCCCGCCACGTTGCAACCAAAGCCACCCCCTGGCCAAGGCTCAATAGCAAAATGTCTGGAACACAGGATCGACATTGCCGCCCCAGGGGCCATGGTAGAGCTTTAGCAGTGCGTCAGCCGGGGTCTCGCCCGAGTCGGCGATAGTCCGCAAGGTGTGCAGAAAGATGCTTTCGTCGTCGCCGCAATCGCTGTGGCACGCCCGCCTGCTCAGGCCAGCGGCAGAAATCGCCAGCATCTCGAGCGCGACATCGCGCACCGTCCGGCTACGAAACGGCGTAGTAAGAGCATGGCGGGGCACGTCGCGGCGCAAGGCCGCCCGCTCATCAATGGTCCAGTCCTTGACCAGCTCCCATGCGGCATCCAGGGCCTCGCCATCATAAAGCAACCCGACCCACAATGCCGGCAGCGCACATAGCCGCTCCCACGGGCCACCGTCAGCGCCGCGCATCTCCAGAAATTTCTTAAGCCTGACCTCGGGGAAAAGCGTAGTCAGATGGTCGGTCCAGTCGGTCAGCAGTGGTTGCTCGCCGGGCAGGACCGGCAACCTGCCGGCCAGAAAGTCCCGAAACGATAGGCCGGAGGCGTCAATGTAGCGCCCGTTCCGGTAGACGAAGTACATCGGCACATCAAGCGCGTAATCAACATATCTCTCGAAGCCGAAGCCGTCCTCGAACACAAAAGGCAGATCGCCGCAGCGATCCGGATCGGTGTCGGTCCATATATGGCTGCGGAAGCTCTGAAAACCGTTGGCTCGGCCCTCAGTAAAGGGTGAATTAGCAAACAAGGCGGTGGCGATCGGCTGCAAGGCTAGGCTGACCCGGAACTTGCGTACCATGTCGGCCTCATCGGCGTAATCAAGATTGACCTGAACGGTGCAGGTCCGGGCCATCATGTCGAGGCCGAGCCCACCGCGCTTGGGCATGTATGACCGCATGATGCCGTAGCGGCCCTTGGGCATCCAGGGGATGTCGTCCAATCGCCATTTGGGATTGAAGCCCAGGCCAATCATCCCGGTGCTAAGTTCGGCGTCAATGGCTTTGATTTGGCTCAAATGCTCGCGAAGTTCGTAGCAGGTTTCATGGATGGTGGCAAGCGGCGCCCCCGACAGTTCGACCTGACCGCCCGGCTCCAAGCTGATGCTGGCCAAGCCCTTGCTCAGCGCAATGATATTGCCGTCCTCACACACCGGTGCCCAGCCGAATCGGGTCAGGCCCTGGAGCAAGGCATTAATGCCGTCGGGTCCGTCGTAGGGCAGCGGCCTAAGATCGCTCAATCGAAAGGCGAACTTTTCATGCTCGGTGCCGATGCGCCATAGTTTAGCCGGCTTGCTTCCGGACTCAAGCTCGGCCATCAACTGGCGCGGATCAGTAATCGGGACTCCGCTGGAACTGGGGGGGGCGGACATGGCGACTCACATGCTACAAAATGGGCGCTCCGGCCCGAAAAGGTGGACGCACATCCGTTATGCCGCCAACCGACCAGTCGCCACGCAACGCCTGCCAGCAGGCAACGGCGGCCAGGGCAGCAGTCTCAGCCCGCAACACCAGCGGACCCAAACCAACCGTGACAACAAGGGGCAGTCGAACGAGTTCGTCAAGCTCGGAAATTGCCAAGCCGCCTTCAGGACCGATCAATATTGCCACCGGACCCGAGGGAAGCGCCGCAACCGCAGCGGCGATGGGCTGAACTACCCCGCTTTCGGCACAGACCAGCAACGGCCGCGCCTTAGTTGGTCCGCACGAAGTCGGCCATTGGGCTAGCGTCCTGGTAAGTGATTCGGGCACGGCAATTTCGGGAACGCTCAAGCGCTCGCATTGCTCGGCGGCGGCGGTGGCAATGGCGTTCAGGCGCGGGAGATTAATTCGGGCCATGTCGGTGTGCTTAGTAACTATCGGCAGCAGCCGCGCCACTCCCAGTTCGGTCGCTTTTTCGACCATATATTCAAGCGCAACCCGCTTCAGCGGGGCAAAAAGCAGCCACAGGTCGCAGCCAGACAGAACCGGCCCGCGCAGCCTTTGCCCGACACGGAGTCGACAGCTAACCTTGCTAAAACTCTCTATCTCCGCCCGCCATTCGCCGTCACGAGCATTGAATACCGCCACCACCGCGCCCAACGGCAATCTCAAGACATGGCGAAGGTAATGAAACCGCTCCGGCCCAAGCTCAAGAGCTACACCCTCGGCCAACCGGCAATCAGGGACATCATTACCGTCAGGGCCGTCAAGGCCGTCAGGGCCGTTAATGTAAAGCCGGGTGCGCCCAGCTGCCTTTTCATCGCCCTCCGGCTTGGCCATCTCATCGCCCTCCGGCTTGGCCCGCTTTTCCTTCCGCCGCACGCTCCATAACTCCTGAATTTGGAACTCCTGAATTTGGAACTCCTGAATTTGGAACTCCTGAATTTGCACTTGATCAGGCAAGCCTGCCCGCCGCGCCAGCCTCATGCAAGGCAATTAGCCCGAAATTTTGGCCGAAATATCAGGATCAATACAGCCGTCGCCAAAACCCTTGCCCCGACTCGGGCCTCGTCCTATAATCAAACCAGATATTGTGATTAGAGAGGGTGACATGCGCTACGTGTTGCATCTATTCGTTATAATCATCTTTGTATGCGGGTTATCCGGGAAAGTTGGCGCTGCGGAGCAGTCGGTGATCGACGCGATGATGGCTGACCGCATTTTGGGTGACGCTGCCGCTCCGGTGACTTTGCTCGATTTTTCATCCCTGACCTGCCCGCACTGCGCCCTTTTCCACAAGGATATTTTACCCAAGCTCAAGGAAAAATACATAGACACCGGCAAGGTCAGGCTCATTTTTCAAGACTTTCCGCTTGATCGCAACTCACTGCACGCATCAATGCTGGCGCGCTGTGCTGACCCAAAACGCTTTTACGGCTTTCTCGATGTGCTGTTCAAAAGTTTGAATAATTGGAGCCATGCCCCCGACCCGCTCAAGGCGCTGGCCCAGATCGGCGCGCTCGGTGGCGTGCCCCCGGCTGACTTCGCCGCCTGCATGGCCAACAAGGAGCTGGAGGACGCGATTCTTCAACGCACGGTCGAAGCCCAGAAGAAATATAAGGTTCAGTCGACTCCGACATTTATTCTCAATGGAGGAGCAGAGCGAGTTGACGGCGCGTTGCCATTAGACAAGTTCGAAGCGGCAATCGATCGGCTTTTGACGCGCTGAGCGGGAGCGATTCGCCTTGGACTTCGTCAAGCTGCGTCTGACCGGTTTCAAATCCTTCGTAGACGGCACGGAGCTGGTGATCGAGCCGGGCATGACCGGCGTCGTCGGCCCCAACGGCTGCGGCAAGTCCAATCTTGTCGAAGCCTTGCGTTGGGGTATGGGCGAAACTTCGGCGCGTCGAATGCGTGGCGAGGAGATGGACGACGTTATATTTGGCGGCACTGCGCGTCGCCCTGCGCGCAATATCGCCGAGGTCACGCTGCTACTTGATAATTCCAGCCGCACCGCGCCCGCCGGATTCAATGATTCGTCCGAACTTGAGGTTAGTCGCCGCATCGAGCGCGGGGCCGGATCTGACTATCGTATCAACGGCAAAGTTGTCCGCGCCCGCGATGTGCAGTTGCTGTTTGCCGACAATGCCAGCGGTGCCAGTTCTCCGGCGTTGGTGAGCCAAGGCCAGATTGGAGCCTTGATCAGGGCCAAGCCCCAGGACCGCCGCCAATTGCTGGAGGAAGCCGCCGGAATTACCGGCCTGCATTCGCGTCGCCACGAGGCCGAGTTGCGACTGCGTGGGGCCGAGACTAATTTAACTCGACTCGACGATGTCATCGGCGCCATGGACGGGCAGTTTCAAGGCCTGAAGAAGCAGGCGCGACAAGCCGCCCGTTACCGCAATCTTTCGGAGATGATTCGCCGCGCCGAGGCCGTGTTGTGGCACCTGCGCTGGCAGGCTGCCGAAATCGCCACCACAACCGCACTACACCAGTTCGAGATAGCTGAATCAAGTGCCCGAGATTTGATGGGCGCAGTGGCCAGCCTCACCACCCGCCGTGTCAATGATGCGACCGGCCTGCCCGATCTGCGCCAAGCCGAGGCGGCAGCGGCAGCGGCGCTGCAACGGATGGTGCTGGCCAAAGAGCAATTGGATGCCGAGGAGCGGCGGGTTCTCGAGTCGCAGACCGCCAATCGCCGCCGGTTGGATCAGGTTAGAGGAGACCTTAAACGCGAGAACTCCCTGGCCGCCGATGCCGATGGCGCGGTCAACGTGCTTAACGATGAGCGTGAAGACCTGACTGCGGCCCAAGATGACGAAGAGATGCTGGCCGAGGCCGGCACCGAGTCGCTGCTCAACGCCCGCGAACAAGTAGAGGTCCTTGATCGCGACCTGACCGCCAAAACCGAACGGGTTGCCAGCGATGAGGCCAAGCGCGGCGCCCTAGTTCGGCAGGTGCAAGACCTGACCCAAAAGCTGGCCGCCGCCGACCAGCGACTTGCCAGCCAACGCTCGCAACTGAACGCGCTTGAAGCCGAGTTGGCCGCTCGCCCCGATCTCGCCTGTGCCGAGGCCATGGCCGACGCCGCCGGGGACCGCTTGGAAGAAACGCGCGAGGCTGCCGACGCAGCAGAACAAGCCAAGCAGACGGCCGAGGCCAAGCTTGGACGGCTTCGTGAAGTCCTCCAGACGGCCGAAAGCGCCCGAGCCAAACTCAAGGCCGAGGCGATGGCCTTGACCGAATTGCTGCACGGTCGCGGCGGCTCGGGCGACCTGTTTCCACCGCTTATCGACGCCGTTACCGTCACTCCCGGCTATGAAGGGGCGCTGGCGGCGGCGCTGGGCGATGATCTGACCGCGCCTCTCAATGATGCTGCCGCTATTTATTGGCGCTCACTGCCCCCTTATGAACAAATCCCGGAGCTATTACCGGGTGTGACGGCGCTGACCGATAAGGTCAAGGGTCCTGCCGCGCTAAATCGGCGTCTCGGTTTTCTTGGCATCGTTGCCGACGCCGCAACCGGTGCCCGGCTGATGGCGCAACTGCTGCCTGGACAGACCATCGTCACCCGTGACGGCGCTGCCTGGCGCTGGGACGGGCTGACAGTGACAGCGGGTGCCCCTTCCGCCGCAGCGATCCGGCTAAAGCAACGCAATCGGCTGGAGGAACTGCTCCTTGGGCTGGAGGCGGCCGAAGAACGGGTGGAGGAGGCCCGCAACGTTCTCGACGAAGCCAAGCGTGCCGTTGCCGATGCCGTGGGCGAAGAAAAGCGCCGCCGCGACGCCGCGCGCGAGGCCTTCACCTCCGTCAATCAAGCCCGCGACCATCACGCCAAGCTGGTCCGCGAGAGCGTTACCGCCACGTCACGCCTGAGCGCGGTCACTGAACAAATGGAGCGACTCGAGGCCGAACGGGTCGAAAGCGATACGCGGCTGATCGAAGCTCGCAACATGCTCGCCGCCCAGCCCGAAACCGGACCGGCCCGTGAGATGGTCTCCGAGTTGCGGGCCCGGCTAGCCGAGCACCGCACCTTGCTAGCCGAACGTCAAAGCCAGCTCGACCGCATGACCCGCGATGCCCAGAGCCGGCGGCAACGGCTTGCCGCGATTGAAGCCGAAGTACGCTCTTGGCGCTCGCGTCAGACTGGGGCCGGCAGCCGTCTCGACGAACTGACCGAGCGCGCAGCAACCGCAGAAGCCGAACTCTTGCGTCTGGCCGACCGTCCAGCCGAGATCGAAGCCGACCGCCAAGCCTTGTTCACTTGTATCGCCGACGCCGAACGCGCCCGCAAGCGTGCCGCCGACACCCTGGTTGAAGCCGAGACCCGGCTGGCCGACACGGAAAAGCAGCTCAAACGGGCAGAGACCGGATTGGCCGATGTGCGCGAGGCCCGAGCCCGCGCCGAAGCATTGGTGGCCAGCACCCGCCAGCATGAAACAGACCTGCGTGAGCGCATCCAGGAACGCCTGGAATGCGACCCAGCCGCCGCCCTCGCCTTATCAGGCATCGCCCCTGGCGACGTTATGCCCGAGGCCGGTGCGGTGGAGAGCCGTTTGGAAAGGCTGGTCCGCGAGCGTGAAAACATGGGGCCGGTCAACTTGCGCGCCGAGATGGAGGCTGCGGAACTAGAAGCCCAGATAACCAGCCTGACCACCGAGCGCACCGACCTAACCGCCGCTATCGCCCGGTTGCGCCAGGGCATCTCCAGCCTGAACAAGGAGGCTAGGGAGCGACTGCTCGCCTCATTCGAGAAGGTCAACCTTCACTTTCAGGAGTTGTTCGTCAAGATGTTCGGCGGCGGCCGCGCCCACCTTGAACTGACCGAAGCCGCCGACCCGCTTGACGCCGGACTGGAAATTTTCGCGAGCCCGCCCGGCAAACGTCTTCAAATACTCACCCTGCTTTCAGGCGGCGAACAAGCGCTCACGGCACTGTCATTGCTATTTGCGGTGTTCCTGACCAATCCTGCACCGATTTGCGTGCTTGATGAAGTTGACGCCCCGCTCGACGAGGCCAATGTCGGCCGCTTTTGCGATATGGTCCAGGACATGGCAGCCGCTGGCCGCACCCGTTTCTTGGTAATCACCCACCACCGTTTGACCATGGCCCGCACCGACCGCCTGTTCGGTGTTACCATGGCCGAACAGGGCGTGTCGCAGCTGGTATCTGTTGATTTGCGGGCAGCCGAAGCGTTAAGGGCGGTTGGGTAAGACGGGGTAGTTGAATAGGGTAGGGCGCAAAGTCCGCAATAATGCGCCTTGACATACCCTGGCCCAGTCAAGCTATTGTCTTTTCGCGGCAGCGGAGGTGCGGCTTTTTCGCGAGATCGGTACCATGCCAATGGCCCATGCCAAAGGATGTAGCCGAGCTTGTTTTTGGGACAGCCAACCGCCTAGTCAACCGCTATCGGTTGTGGGGAGTCATTTCCTATGGGTTTGTTAGCAGTATTCCCACCACTTTTGGGTGCAATCATCGCCGGCTTGGCGGGGTGCCGACTTGGAAATCGCGGGTCGCACGCCGTCACCTGTGCCGGGTTGATCGTATCGGCCTTAGCCTCCATATGGCTGTTCTTCACCGTTGGCGTTTTCCACGGTGGCGCCTATACAGTTGAACTTTTCACCTGGATCGCCAGCGGCACATTCAAGATGTCATGGGCACTTCGCTTTGACACATTGACAGTGGTGATGCTGATTGTAGTGAATGTTGTATCGGCGTGTGTGCATGTTTACTCAATTGGATATATGTCGCACGATCATCATCAGCCGCGCTTCATGGCATATTTGAGTTTGTTCACATTTTGCATGTTGATGCTGGTGACAGCTGACAATCTTGTGCAAATGTTTTTCGGATGGGAAGGTGTCGGGCTGTGCTCGTATCTCCTAATTAACTTCTGGTACGAAAAGCCGAGCGCGAACGCGGCGGCGATCAAAGCCTTTCTGGTCAACCGGGTCGGCGACTTCGGTTTTGCCCTTGGCATCATGACCATCTTTGTCTTGACCGGGGCGCTGGAATTTGACGCTATTTTCGCTGCAATCCCTGCGATCGCCACGCGGGTAGTTGTTTTCCATGGCTGTGAGATCAATGTCCTGACCGCTGCGTGCCTGCTTTTGTTCATGGGGGCAATGGGCAAATCCGCGCAACTGGGCCTGCACACGTGGCTGCCTGATGCGATGGAAGGTCCGACCCCAGTCTCGGCGTTGATTCACGCGGCAACCATGGTGACTGCGGGCGTGTTCATGGTAACACGGCTATCACCGGTTTTCGAATACTCACCGACTACCCTTATGGTAATAACCATCGTTGGAGCGTCAACCGCCTTTGTCGCCGCGACGATCGGAATGACCCAGTTTGATATTAAACGGGTAATCGCCTATTCGACAATGAGCCAGCTTGGCTATATGTTCTTTGCGATCGGGGTTTCTGCCTATCCTGCGGCCATATTTCATCTTATGACGCATGGTTTCTTCAAAGCCTTGCTTTTCCTTGGTGCCGGATCTGTTATCCACGCCATGTCGGGAGAGCAGGACATGCGCAAAATGGGCGGAATTGCCCGCCTGATCCCGACAACTTACGTCTTGATGTGGATCGGCAGCTTGGCACTCGCGGGGATGCCCTTCTTCGCCGGATACTATTCTAAGGACATGATTCTCGAGTCAACATTCGCTGCGGGGACGAATGTCGGCCTTTTCGCCTACTGGATCGGGATAGCTGCAGCGGCGATGACGGCGTTTTATTCCTGGCGCCTGCTGTTCTTGACCTTTCACGGCAAATCCCGGGCCGAACATCATGTGATGGAGCATGTTCACGAGTCGCCTTTGGTGATGCTGGCGCCCCTGGTCGTCCTGGCCCTCGGCTCGATCACGGCGGGTTTCCTCGGCTATGAATATTTCGTAGGCGATGGGCGCAGCGGGTTTTGGCTTAAATCGATATCGGTCCTGGCCAGCCATGATGCTATCGCTGCGGCCCATCACAATCTTCCCGAGTGGGCTGCCCTGCTGCCGACCGTGGTTGGTGTTATAGGCATTGCCCTAGCCTTTGTGTGTTACATCGTTTGCCCGGAGCTGCCAGCACGGTTCGTAGGTATCATCGGCCCCGTTCACCGCTTTGTTCATGCGAAGTGGTACTTTGATGAAATGTACGACTTTCTGTTTGTCAGGCCGGCGTTCGTTATTGGGAAATTCTTGTGGAAGTTTGGGGATGGCAAGTTCATTGATGGTCTCGGACCTGATGGTGTAGCTGGAATGGTTCATAGATTTGCCGGCAATGTCAGCTTGTTCCAGACGGGCTATGTCTTTCACTATGCCTTTGTTATGGTGGCCGGTTTGGTTAGTATGATAACCTGGTTTATGATGCACTAATATTCTGCCTTGGGGTGTGCGAATATGCTTGGGTTCCCAATTCTCAGTGTGACGACGTTCCTCCCAATGGTCGGGGTCGTTTTTCTCTTGTTGCTTCCGGGCGACAATGAAGCGGTCAAGCAAAAGGCACGCTACATTGCCTTGTGGACGTCCTTGATCACCTTTGTTTCATCGTTGGTTATGCTGGCTAGCTTTGACTCATCATCTGCGTCGTTTCAGTTTGTAGAATTGGTGCCATGGATACCCACGCTCGGACTTTCCTACCATATGGGTGTTGACGGCATTTCCATTCTGTTCATCCTGCTTTCAACCTTTCTTACGCCGTTATGCGTAATCGCGAGTTGGACGTCGGTGCAGAAGCAAGTC
>JBAXKX010000053.1:0-14051 GCA_037135115.1 Rhodospirillaceae bacterium | reverse complement strand
TCATAATTCCAAAACCTAGAAGCATATTCTCTCCCGAAGAGAAACAAAAGTTTCTTTCTGCAAATATAAATTTTACTCTTGATCATTGCTTGGGCTTAATGAAAAGAGAAGCATATTTGCTCCCACGCGAAACCGTTACCGACCTTTTGTATCACTTTAAATGCAGGACAATTGACGATAGATCGCTAATTCTAGCCTTCTCTATTTTAGCAAGGTCATAGTAATTCCGGCCAGCTGATCGCTTCCTGAATAAAGTCCATGCAAGATACTGTGCCCGAACACCCCTCCACTATCTCACCCCATTTTCGCGACTTTCAGCTGACTTGGGAGGAGCTTCATCGTGACGCCAGGGCGCTCGCGTTGCGGCTCCTGAAGCCTGTGCCGTGGGTTGGCATCGTGGCCATTGCGCGGGGCGGGCTGGTGCCGGCGGCGATCGTTGCCCGTGAACTCGATATTAGGCTGGTTGAAACTGTTTGTTTGGCCAGCTATGACCATCAAGTCCAAGGTGATATCCGGGTGCTGAAGGCGCTGCCCGGCGTTGGGGTTGGCGACGGCGTCGGCTGGGTGGTGATTGATGATCTGGCCGATACCGGCCGTACCGCCGCTCTGGTCCGGGTAATGCTGCCCAAGGCGCACCTTGCCACCCTCTATGTCAAACCGGCGGGGCGGCCACTGGTCGATACCTTTATCACCGAGATTAGCCAGGACACTTGGATAAACTTTCCATGGGACATCTAATGCCAATCAAAGGTCCTCTCAGATGGCAGTTCTCCTATCCGGGCCTTGCACTGCGGGCGGCAGTTCCTTAGTTTGATTTTACAGTGCGGCCATGGCAGAAGGTTCAGAAAGTGTCAGATTATCCCATACTCGCCGGTAAACGCATTCTCCTGATTATCGCGGGGGGGATCGCCGCCTATAAGAGTTTGGTGTTGATTCGGCGGTTGCGTGAGCTGGGTTGCTCCGTGCGCTGCATCCTCACTGCGGGGGGTGGGCGGTTTGTGACCCCACTGGCAGTGTCGGCCCTCAGCGAGGACAAGGTTTACCAGGACCTGTTCTCGCTTTCCGATGAAGCGGAAATGGGTCACATTCGACTGACGCGGGCCGCCGACATGGTGGTGGTGGCCCCGGCGACCGCCGACTTGCTGGCTAAAATGGCGGCGGGATTGGCCGACGATCTTGCATCGGCCACTTTGCTTGCCACCGATAAGCCGGTACTGGTGGCACCGGCAATGAACAGCATGATGTGGGAACATGCGGCGACTCAGACCAACATCGCCATTTTGGTTGGTCGCGGCATCCGCCGGGTCGGCCCCAATTCGGGGGAGCTTGCCTGTGGCGAGACTGGGGCCGGTCGCATGGCTGAAACCGAGGAGATTGTTGCAGCCATTGTTCAATATTTTGATGCTGCCACGTTGGGTCAGGGTTCCCGGCCGCTTTCGGGCCGACGGGCGCTGGTGACCAGTGGCCCGACACTAGAGCCGATTGATCCGGTCCGCTACATCACAAACCGCTCGTCGGGACGGCAGGGCCATGCCATTGCCCGTGGCTTGGCCCGACTCGGGGCCCAGACCACCCTGGTGACCGGCCCGAGCGCCGAACCTGATCCTCCGGGTGTGACGATGGTGCGCATCGAGACTGCTGTGCAGATGTTGGCTGCCTGTCAGGCTTCGCTCCCGGTTGATATCGCCGTTTGCGCTGCCGCCGTTGCCGATTGGCGGGTGCGCGAGACCGCCGTCCACAAGTTCAAGAAAGATAAGGGTGAATTGCCCCTGTTGGAGCTGGTCGAGAACCCTGACATCCTGGCCACGTTGTCTCAGCCGGGGGCAGCTCGGCCGGCCCTGGTCATCGGCTTTGCCGCTGAGACCCGTGATATAATCGAGCATGCAACCACTAAACTAACACGCAAGGGTTGCGACTGGATTATCGCTAACGACGTTGGTAGTGGGACCGGAACCTTTGGCGGGGCTCATAACACGGTTCATATTTTGCGCAATGGCTCAGGCGGTGTTACTGTGGAGGACTGGCCTCTCCTCAGCAAGGTCTCGGTTGGGGAACGGTTGGCCGTCTCCATAGCCGATTACTTTATGGGATTGGTGTCGGTATGAGCGGCCCGCTCACTGTGCCGGTGGTGCGCTTGGCGCATGGCAGCGATCTGGCGTTACCGGCTTATGCTACCTCTGGCGCAGCGGGGCTTGATCTGTTGGCGGCGGTGGCTGTTGATGCACCTTTGGAATTGAAACCGGGAATGCGGGCCTTGGTTCCAACCGGCATTGCCCTGGCCGTCCCCGATGGCTTTGAGGCCCAGCTTCGCCCACGTTCGGGGCTTGCGCATAAACATGGCGTGACCGTGCTTAACGCTCCCGGCACAATCGACTCCGACTATCGCGGTGAAGTTGGCGTCATCTTGATAAATCATTCAAATGAAACATACTTCGTTAAGCGGGGCCAACGGATCGCCCAGCTGGTAATAGCAGCGATATCTCGTATTGAATGGGCAGAACTAAACGAACTTACAGAAAGTAAGCGCGGAGATGGCGGCTTTGGTTCTACTGGTGATCATTGCCATGGTCCAATCTGATGTTCCGAATGTCCAAAAAATTGATGTTTGCCATTGAGGCGGTGCTTGATATCTCCTACAACGCTGGAACCGAACCGGTGCAGAGTGGTGAGATTACCCGCCGTCAGGGGATACCTAAGCGTTACCTGGAGCAGGTGTTGCAACATATGGTGCGGGAGGGGGTTCTTTCCGGTGTCCGCGGACCGCGCGGTGGTTATCGTCTGGCACGGGAACGGCGGCGAATCACGGTGGGCGAGATCGTTCGCATTGTCCGCACCATGGAAAGCTCTGCTAACGCAACGGAAGAACCGGCCGGTTCCGTGCTCAGACAGCAAGTTGTACGGCCGCTGTGGCTGGAATTGCAGGATGATTGCATGGCCCGGCTCGATGATACTTCGATAGAAGATTTGTGTCTGCGCGCTCGCAAGGCCGGCATTCCTAGCGAGGCCAGTGATTATATCGATTTTAGCATTTGACCATTGCTCGGTGTATAGCTAATAAGGCAAGATTATCGGGTACTGACTGTGCCGCTGACCGGAATTGCCACCCCATCGGAGAAATGACATGTCGGCTTCGAATCCCGAGTTTCGCGGAAAAATTTATAATAACATTACGGAAACGATTGGTGCCACTCCGCTGGTCCGGATGCCGCGACTGACTTCTGAACTCGGCGTCAAGGCCGATGTGGTCGGGAAGCTGGAATTCTTTAATCCTCTGGCCTCTGTTAAGGATCGTATCGGCATCGCAATGATTGAGATGGCCGAGCGTGACGGCAAAATCGGTCCCGGAACCACGTTGATTGAATCCACGTCGGGCAATACCGGCATCGCACTTGCCTTCGTTGCGGCGGCCAAGGGCTATCGGCTAATTCTGACCATGCCCGAAAGCATGTCGGTGGAGCGGCGCAAGATGCTCAAGCTTTTGGGCGCCGAGCTGGAGCTGACACCGGCGGCCGAAGGCATGAAGGGCGCGATTCGCCGCGCTGAGGAGCTTCAGGCCAAATTACCCAACGCCTATACCCTCAAGCAGTTCACAAACTCCGCCAATCCTGAGATTCATCGTACGACCACGGCCGAGGAAATTTGGCGCGATACTGACGGCAAGGCCGATATCTTGGTTTGCGGTGTTGGAACTGGCGGTACTCTGACCGGCGTCGCCGAAGTCCTTAAGGCGCGCAAGCCCTCGTTCTTAGCTATCGCGGTCGAGCCTGAGGACAGCCCAGTGCTGTCAGGCGGAATGCCCGGCCCTCATAAGATTCAAGGCATTGGCGCCGGCTTTATCCCAGAGGTTCTAAATATCAAGATGATCGACGAGGTGGTTCGCGTTTCCAACGAACGTGCCTTTGCCCTCGCACGTAAGGCGGCAAGGTTAGAGGGGCTGCCGGTCGGCATTTCGTCTGGTGCGGCGCTGGCCGCAGCGTTCGAAGTGGGTGCCCGTCCTGAGAACGCGGACAAGCTGATTGTCGTAATCTTGCCTTCATTCGCCGAGCGATACCTCTCTACTGCCTTGTTCGATGGGCTTGACTGAATCCGCCCAAGACTTGCCATCGTGAAAAGCGCTGCATTAGGCCATTGTGCAATGCCGCGACGGGGATTATAGTCGCGGGCAACGACGAACCGTACCGGCTAGTTCCTTTCGGGGGACCGGGCGGCGTCGGGTTTCGGAATGGCATGGCTTGGCTATATCGCCCTCGGTCACAGTTCGGAGCTTGGCGCTTAAGGACAAAACGGTTGATTTGACAAACCTCGAAGCAAGCCGCGCTCGCAAGAATGCGGTTTGGGTGTTGGTTTTAGACCCGTGCAGGCTGCGTGTTACGCGCCGTAAAACGATCGGTCGAACCGGTGTCCGACGCTTCGCGCAACAGGCTGACGTGCCAGGCCCCCGTTGTCGTGCGACCGGGTTTCGGCGGCGTTGGCGAGGACGTCATATGACCAAGCGTATGCTTGTCGACGCCACGCAACCGGAAGAGATCCGCGTTGCAGTGGTCAATGGGAACAGGCTTGAAGAACTTGATTTTGAAACGACGAGCCGAAAACAGCTTAAGGGTAATATCTATCTCGCCAAGGTGATGCGTGTCGAGCCGGCACTTCAGGCTGCATTCATTGATTACGGATGTCTCCGCCACGGTTTCCTGGCTTTTCCAGAGGTTCATCCCGATTACTACCGAATCCCGGTAGCCGATCGCGAGGCGCTTCTTGCTGAGGAGCAGCGTTGCGCCGACCTTGCGGAGGTCGATGAAGATGAGCCGCCGCCTCGACGCACAGTTCGGCACCGTCCTCCATCGCGGGGTCAATCTCGCCCAACCGGACTCGAGTCGTCGGCTGCGGCAGTGGGGACCTGTGATGGCAACACGGACGAACCTTCGGGTCATGAAGGACCGATTGATCATCTTGATGAGAATCATGATGAGCATCCGGGCGAACTTCATAATAATCACGAAGATATTGATGGCAGTGACGTTCACAGCTCCGTTACGATGTTGGCCGCGCAAATCCCGGTTGAAACTCTGGTATTTGAAGCGCCGTTGCTGCCGGGCGACATGGAGCCCGAGCATGAGGTCAAGGTTGGCGAGGTTGCGCCAAGTTTGGTTGCATCCAGTCCGGTTACATCCAGTCCGGTTGCACTTAGTAAGGATGTGGTCGGAACGCATTCCTTCATTGGCAGCCCAGAATGTCCAGAGGTTGCCAGTCTCGACGTGATCGGCGGCGACGAAATTGAGGAGATCGTGCGGCGGCGGCCTCGGCCGTTGCGCAGCTATAAGATTCAAGAAGTTATCACGCGACGACAGATTCTGCTGGTGCAGGTAGTTAAGGAGGAGCGGGGCGGAAAGGGAGCCGCGCTAACTACCTACTTGTCGCTGCCCGGGCGCTATTGCGTGCTGATGCCAAATACCGGGCGTGGTGGTGGTGTTAGTCGCAAGATCACCAATCCAGTAGATCGTAAGCGCCTCAAGGAAATGCTGTTCGATCTTGATATACCGCCGGGCATGGCGGTGATTCTGCGCACGGCCGGCCTGGAGCGCAGCAAGGCAGAGATCAAGCGTGATCTTGAGTATCTGTTGCGGTTGTGGGATAGTATTCGCGAGCAGACTCTGCGCTCGACGGCACCGGAACTTATCTACGAGGAAGCCAACCTTATTAAGCGTTCCATCCGTGATCTTTACTCGAACGAAATTGACGAGGTGCTGGTAGAGGGCGATCAGGGTTATCGGTTGGCCAGAGACTTTATGCGTATGCTGGTGCCCAGCCACGCTAAGCGCGTTCAGCCCTACCACGATGAAACGATTCCCCTATTCTTTCGCTACCAAGTCGAGACACAGATTGATGCCGTCCATAGCCCGGTGGTCCAACTAAAGTCCGGCGGTTACATCGTGCTCAATCAGACCGAGGCGCTGGTTGCTATAGATGTCAACTCCGGGCGCTCCACCCGTGAGCGCAATATTGAGGAAACTGCTTTCAAAACCAATCTGGAGGCGGTCGACGAAGTCGCGCGGCAGTTGAGGTTGCGCGACCTTGCCGGTTTGATCGTTATCGATTTCATCGATATGGATGACAGCCGGAATAACCTTGCGGTTGAGCGCCGGCTTAAGGAGGCGATGAAAACTGATCGGGCCCGGATCCAACTCGGTCGGATTTCCCCTTTCGGACTGCTGGAGTTGTCGCGCCAGCGGCTGCGCCCGAGTTTGATGGAGACTAATTACGAGAAGTGTCCCCATTGCGCCGGCGTCGGCCTGATTAGATCCGTTGAATCGGCGGCCTTGCACGCTTTGCGTGCGGTTGAGGAAGAAGGAATCAGGCGCCGATATGCCGAGATAACCGTGGCTGTGGCGCCAAAGGTGGCGTTATATGTTCTTAACACCAAGCGTGCCGAGCTTAGCCGCATGGAGCAGCGCTATGGTATGCACGTGGCAATGCTGGCAGACGAAACACTAATCGTGCCCGATCTGCGTATTGAACGGGTTCGGGCGCGGGGGCCGGAGGATGGCGCTGTTGCGGTTTTTACCGCCGATGTCAGTTATACCGAGAACGATTATCGGGCCAATCCCGATGATGACGACGAAATTAATGGCGCTGATATTGCTGGCGAGGTAGCGGTTGAGCCCGTCGGCGTGCCTGAAATCGTGGTGGCCAGGGGCGGCCTTGGCGGGGCGTCAGTTGGAGACGGCCGGGGTGATCGGCGTGGCGGTCGCCGCAATCGCCGCAATCGACATGGCAACGATGGTGCTGAGCGCCCCGCTGAAGCTAGGGTTGTTCCGCAGGCTGCTTTGGAAGCTGAAGTCCGTGTTCCCTTTTACCACACCGAGTCGGAGGGTGGGGCGTCTAGCGGTGAAGGCGAGGCAATCGCCACTACCGGTGAGGTCGTCGCAACACCTGAAGCCACCGAGGCGCTGGCCCGCAAGCGTAGACGGGGAAAACGTGGCGGCCGGCGGCGCGGTCGGGGACGTAATGAACCCGGAAGCGGCGAGGTTGGACTCGAGTCGCCCGAAGCGGCGCCTGATGAAGCGCCCGAAGTGGCGCCTGATGAAGCGCCCGAAATGGCGCCTGATGAAGCATTTTTGCTCGCAATTCCCCCGGTCCAATCGTTGGGAGCAGCGGAGCGCATTGGTCCTTGGAATGATGAAGACGATTTCGATTGGTTTCCGGATGGCGAGCGACTCGCTCCGGTGGCCGACACTACTGCCGTCGATACCACCGAAGTCGCTATTGTTCCCGACGAAATTAATGCAATATCGCCGGAGGTCGAGACGGATGCTTGCTCGGGTGATGAGCTAGACAATGAACCGGAGGATGAACCGTACGCCGAGTCCTCTAGCGATACGGGGCCGTCCAAACGCATCCGCCGAAAATCCGCCGCCAAGGCAACCGATGAAGGCGACGGTTTAGTTGCGCGTCGCGTTCGCCGTCGGGTCAAGCCAGCCGCCACCGAAGACGACACTTTGCCGGCAGATGGCGTTTTTGAAACTGCCCCTGAGACCGTCCCTGAGACCGTTACTGAGACCGCCCCTGAAAGCATGGCCTTGCAAAGCCCGCCCGAATCAGTTGCGGAAACCGAAATCACCGGGCAAGAGGTTCCTGCGGAGGTTGCGGTTGTTGCCCCGTCCGCAGTTCCGCAGGCCACCCGTCGCGGCTGGTGGAGCCGCGACTAGTCGCAAACCAAATCGCGGCTGGTGGAGCCGCGATTAGTCGCAAACCAATTCGCGGCTGGTGGAGCCGCGACTAGTCGCAAACCAATTCGCGGCTGGTGGAGCCGCGACTAGTCGCAAACACTAATCCGAGAACCAAGGGGCTTAGCCCCTGATTCCACCAAAGGCCCTTCACAAATGGCCCTTCACTAATGGCAATAGTCCTTTGTAAATAATGACGAAAAGGCAAGTCCGGCCGGAGTTACTAGACGGCGCCGACACTTTTGAGGAATTGAGCCGTGACGAAATCCATCGTGTTGCGGTGATTGAGAAACCAGGGGCCGACAACGCTTTCGACGTAAGAACGCGCACCGCCAAATGAGCCTGCGGCGGCTTGTTCGCGCAGTGCCCGCACCTCGGTAAGTACGGCTTCATGCTCGCCATTGTGGCAATGGTAGGCAAAAAAGTTATGCTTAACCATTAACTCATTCTCACGCTCGAAATGCGCGCTCATGAGTCGCACGAGTTCATCGAACAGTGCGAGAAAGTGCTCATCATCGGCGCTTGATAAGCTGTTCAAAACTACGAACATTTCTTGATGATCGTGATCCATCATCTCGACGCCAACGTTTAGGTCGTCGGTCCAAACAAAAGCCATGCCAAAATCCTGTCGTATAAGATGCAGCGGCGCCTTGACGGCGGTGACACCGACGTCTGTTGACTTTGATCGTAATCTGCCATTCTCTAAACGCCAAGGGCTTTGATGGCGTTTAAGGTTATACGGTTTGGCGCGCGCGGGTCGGACGCTAGGTGGGGGTGGTTGCGGCCCCAGGTAAGGGTGGTTGAAATATGAGTGACAATTTAAGTTTTAGGCCGCCGCCAGGGCGGGTGTTGGAGACTGTGGCAGCACGAATGGCTTTGGTACTGGCCCAGCCCTTCGGCGGGATACTGGTGCAGCCGGTGCTTGACCTGATGATGGCGACGTTGCGCCGACGCCATCCCAACGCCTTTGAGCGTATGCTTGAATTGGGTGATGCGGAGCTTTTGGTTGAACCCACGGACCTGCCCTCGGCATTTTTGCTGCGGGTCGGGTCGAAGCCGTCGTTGCGCTTGTGCAAGCCCGGCCATTTGGCGAAGGCCCGAGTGAGGGGCAGTTTTGCCGTGCTGCTTGATCTGTTCGAGGGCCGAATTGACGGTGACGCCCTGTTTTTTTCCCGTGCATTGGCCATTGAGGGCGATACCGAACTGGTGGTCGGCCTTCGTAACGCCCTTGATGGCGAAGAGTTCAACCTTGCCGCCGATTTTGCTGCCTTGCTTGGGCCGCTGCGACGGTTGCCGTTGCGCCGTCCACTTGAGCGGCTGGCCGTAGCACTGCACGATGTCCATACGGGGCTGCTCGCTCCGGCCTTACGTCGAGTCGAACATATTGAGCGGCGGCTCAGCCGTCTGGAAGAAGGCAAGCACTGAGCTATGGCCAGCTTTGAACTGATCTGTCCTGCCGGTACTCTGGCGGCGCTGCGGGTAGCGGTCGATGCCGGTGCCGATGCGGTCTATGTCGGCTTCCGCGACGAAACCAACGCTCGCAACTTTCCCGGCCTGAACTTCTCTCGAGCCGAACTCAAGCAAGGTGTCGAATACGCTCACCGCCAGGGCCGACAGCTATTTGTGGCCATCAATACCTATCCGGCTGCAGGCAATCCCGGGCCTTGGCACCGCGCCGTTGATGACGCCGCCGTAAATGGGGCCGATGCGGTAATTATGGCGGATCTCGGCCTGCTTGATTACGCGGCGCGACGCCATCCCGGCTTACGTTTGCACTTGTCGGTTCAGGCATCGGCCGCCAACCCCGAGGCCATCGGCCTATATCGGCAGGCCTTTGGGGTTCGCAGAGTTGTGTTGCCGCGGGTGCTGACGATCGCTGATATCGCGCGCCTCACTCGCGAGGTCGATGTCGAAACCGAGGTTTTCGTTTTCGGCGGCATGTGTCCGATGGCCGAGGGGCGGTGTTCTTTGTCATCTTACGCTACCGGTCGCTCGCCCAACCGCAACGGCGTCTGCTCGCCGGCCAGTCATGTCCGATACGAGACCCGTGGTACGCAACTTGTGTCGCGTCTCGGCAATTTCACTATTAACACTTTCGCCGAAGACGAGCCGGCCGGCTACCCAACCTTGTGTAAGGGCCGGTTCCATGCCTATGGCGCTACATCTTATTTGTTCGAAGAACCGAGCAGTCTTAATGCCATGCACTTGCTGCCCGACTTGAAGGCCGCCGGGGTCAAGGCGCTCAAGATCGAAGGCCGGCAGCGCGGCAAAGCCTATATCGCCGAGGTGGTGGCGACCTGTCGGCGCGGGCTCGACCTGTTTGACCGCAACCTGCCCTTCGACCCCGCCGCCCTCGATCGGGTGGCCGAAGGCGGGCGCGACACCACCGGTGCTTACGGCAAGGCTTGGCGATGACTGACACTAAATGCGCGCGGACCAGCCTCACCCTTGGGCCGGTGCTGTTCAACTGGGCGCCGGAAGTCTGGCGCGATTTCTATTTTCGTATGGCCGATGAGGCGCCGGTCGATTCCTTCGTGATCGGTGAGGTGGTGTGCTCCAAGCGCGCGCCGTTTCTGGCCGAACATGTGCCAGCGGTGGTCGAGCGACTGCAAGCAGCGGGGCGCCAGGTGGTGCTGGCCTCGCCGATCCTAGTCACACTCGAACGCGAACGCGATGCTGTCCGAGATTTGGTGGCGACCGCCGACGACATTTTGGCCGATGGATTCTTGATTGAGGCCAACGATATCGGCTGCCTTGCGCAATTGGCTGGTCGGCCCCATTGGATTGGCCCGTTCGTTAACACCTATAATGAGGCATCGCTGGCCTGGATGGCGGGGCGCGGCGCGGTCTCGGTCAGCCTGCCCGGTGAATTGAGCGCCGGGGCTATCGCGGTGCTGGCTGCGGCGGCGGCTCCGCTCGGGGTCGATCTTGAGGTCCAGGTATTTGGACGCCTGCCCCTCGCCATCTCGGCCCGTTGCTATCATGCTCGCGCCCACAATCTGCACAAGGACAATTGTCGCTTCGTTTGCGGTGTGGATGTTGACGGGCTGGACGTAACCACCGTTGACGGAGAGGCCTTTCTGGCGATCAACGGCACCCAAACCCTGTCATCCAGTTACGTCGCGTTGGTCGCCGAGGTGGGAGATATGCAAGCAATGGGTGTTAATCGGCTGCGACTTTCTCCCCACAGCTGCGACATGGTTGCCGTGACAAAACTGTTCCGCGCTATTGCCGATGGAGTTATCGAGGCGACTGAGGCGCGAAGCCGACTGGCCAGAATCTCCCACGGCATCGCTTTCTCCAATGGATTCTATCACGACCGCGAGGGTGTCATGGACACTCTGCGGTAATAGGTCTGGAGACCCGTCGACCGGGGGCGGGCGTTGTGCCATTGTGGTCGTTATGGCGCCGGCCCGGCCCGTGACCTGCGAATAGCTCGTGACCTGCTAATAATTGAATGCGGCTGGTGGCCAATTGGGGACCGATCTGGGACCAATCTGGGACCAATCAATGATAACTCGACCATCACTCGACCATCACTCGACCATCACTCGACCATCACTCAAGGGAGTAAGTGAATGCGTAAGTTCTCCAAATTCGGTCTGGGCCTAGCCGCTGCGTTGGCTTTGCTTGCGGTTGGCGGCAAGGCTTTCGCGGATGATGCCGTAGAAGCCGGAGAAAAGGCCTACAAGAAATATTGCGGTGCATGCCACACCGTAGAGGAAGGCAAGAACCGGGTGGGTCCGAGCCTGCATAGCGTCGTCGGCCGCCATTCCGGGGCGGTTGCCGGCTATGCCTATTCAGCGGCCAATACCGCCTCCGGCATCGTCTGGACCGAAGATAAGCTTGATGCCTATCTTGCCGATCCTAAGGCCGTTGTTCCCGGCACCAAGATGACCTTTAGCGGTGTCAAGGACGCGGAACAGCGCACCGCCATCATCGCCTATCTCAAGACCAAGTAGGCGACGGCTGTCGTTACCCGGGGGACGGTGGTCCCCTGGGTATATACTCAGTCGGGGCCAAGGCCTAACCACATGGCCTAACACCAGTGGAGCATGAGATTATGCCGTTGATGGATTGGACTGAAAAGATGAGCGTTGGCATCGCCCAGTTCGATAAGGAGCATCATGGTCTAGTTGATCTCATTAATGAGTTGTTTGACGCCGTGCAGGCCGGAAGGGGACGGGAAAAGCTCGGCGGCACCTTGACCAAACTCCTTGACTACACCAAAACCCACATGCTCAAGGAGGAACAAATTCTTGAAAGATACGGTTACCCCGACCTTGAACCCCATCGCCAGGAGCATAAGGCGATCGTCCGTCGCATCGTCGGCATCCGGCAACGCTATGAATCAGGTGCTACCGGCCCGATGTGCATGGAAGTTCTGGCTTTGATGAAATCTTGGCTGACCGATCACATCTTGGGTACTGACAAGAAATATCAGTCCTTTCTTAACGGCAAGGGCCTGCGCTGAATCGCTCGCGGGCTTGGCTACGGGGCGACGGGCCAGCTTACTGATGCACTGCGGCAACAGTTGAGGGCAACTGCGCGGGAACTTCCCGGCACCGATGATGTGCGTCTATGTGCCTCTTTACTTTCGAGTCGCCTTGGCTTCTCATTGGCTTTGTGGAACAAATCGTTTCAGCGCAAATTGTTTCATCGCTCTGGGGGACGCAGGCAAATTTGCCGGGATGTTGTCTAGCGTTTCTTTGCGGAAACGTCGGCAACGCCAAGACACCCTCGGATCGCTGCGGCTTTTATTTAGAGGCGTCTGCGTGCTAGTCATGAATTCGCATCATATAATACCCGTCGGGGTCGTGAAGGGTAGGGTGGCTCGTGTGGCTCACCGGGTAGCTCATAGGGTGGCGCGCGGGCTGCTTTATACCCTGCTCGTCACCGGTTTCGCGGCACCGGCACCGGCACAGTCCCCTAGACCGAAGCCGTTGGCCACGCTTGCGGCGGCCTTGCCTTCTTCTGCGCCGTTGCTGCCGTTGGCCGGCAAGATTGAGGACGAAAGCCCCGGCCGTGCCGTTACCCTCACCGTCACCAAGGTCCGCGAGTTTACCTTGCCGGTGGATGTCCGCGATGTTGTGGTTGGTGACCCAGCGGTGGCCGACGTGCTGATCAAGACGGCGCGGCTGGTCTATATGGTCGGCAACAAGGTCGGCGACACCAATGTAATTTTCCTCAACGCGGCCGGCAAGCAGGTGCTGAAGCTGGACATTCGGGTTGATCGCGACCTGTCCGCGCTTCGGGCGACAATCAACGAACTGGTGCCCGACGCTGATGTCAAGGTCATGGCGCTAAATAATGACCTGATCATCAGTGGCGATGTGCCGAGTTCCAGGACTTCTGACAGTGTACGAGCGCTGGTTCGCCGTTATGTCGAAAAGGACGAGAACCTTGTTAATATGATGCGGATCACCGGTTCGCAGCAGGTTGTGATCAGGCTTAAGGTTGCTGAAGTGCGACGGCAGGTGACTAAGCGACTTGGTTTCAACCTTTTTCTGCAGGGTAGCAACTTTTCTATTGGCAGCGGCTCCCCTACGGGTGCCAACATGTTTCAGGATCGTTTTGGTACGGCGTCATCGGCTGGTGCTAAGCATATGGGATTATCAACTAGCGGGTTTAATCATAACACGACCAATACATACGGTCCGAATCTTACGAATAGTAGAGCCTATACTTTAACTCAAGCCCCGTACACCTATACGTCAGCCGATACTATGGCTAACGCAACTACCGCAGTAAATTCCGGAACTGACGTTTTAACAACGGCAGTTACATCGGGAGCAGCCACGTTCCCGGCGCTGGCAGCGCTCAGCCAGACTCTTGCTACTGTTGAGGCGCTGGAGCAGCAGGGGCTGATTAAAATCCTGGCTGAGCCTAACCTTACCGCGATATCGGGTGAACCAGCCAGTTTCCTCGCCGGTGGTGAGTATCCCGTACCGAGCGGGCGCGACCCCCTAGGCAATGTGATCATTACCTTTAGGTCTTTTGGTGTCGGTCTCAACTTTACGCCGGTTGTTTTGGCATCGGGTCTGATCAATTTGCGCATCGCCACTGAGGTCAGCGAATTAAACTATGATATCCAGCTTCGGTTGGCCGACATCGCTATACCTGGACTCGACATAAGACGTGCCCAAACCACAGTCGAGATTCCAAGCGGTGGCAGCTTGGTGCTGGGCGGGCTGTTGCGAAACAATGCCCGCAACACGGTTCGCGGTCTGCCCGGGCTCAAGGATTTGCCTATTATTGGTGCCCTGTTTCGCAGCACCGACTTCTTATCGGATGAGACCGAGATGGTGGTGATCGCGACGCCCTATACGG
>JBAXKX010000052.1:0-14222 GCA_037135115.1 Rhodospirillaceae bacterium | reverse complement strand
GCAATATGTCGATACGCTGATTATCATCCCGAATCAAAATCTGTTCCGTATCGCTAACGAGAAGACTACGTTTGCCGACGCCTTTAAGATGGCCGACGACGTGCTGCACTCGGGTGTGCGTGGCGTCACCGACCTGATGGTAATGCCCGGCCTGATCAACCTGGATTTCGCGGATATCCGCTCGGTGATGACCGAGATGGGCAAGGCGATGATGGGAACTGGCGAGGCCAGCGGTGAACGTCGCTCTATCCAGGCCTCCGAGGCGGCGATTTCCAATCCGCTGCTCGACGATGTCTCGATGAAGGGTGCTCGTGGTGTTTTGATCAACATCACCGGCGGCTACGACATGACCTTGTTTGAGGTCGATGAGGCCGCTAACCGAATTCGCGATGAGGTTGACCCTGACGCCAACATAATTTTCGGCTCGACTTTCGACCCGTCAATGGATGGTGTGATGCGGGTTTCAGTGGTGGCGACCGGAATTGATGCCGCTTCGATGGCCATTTCCGCCGCACGTTCACATTCTGCTGGAGCTGCGATGGTTCAGGCGGCCGCAGCTCTGCCGACGGCGGCGGCTTCCAACCCGGCTCCGGCCTTTGGTCTGCCCGGTGCCAAGCGTTCACTCTCTGGCAATACAAGTAATTCTGTGCCTTCGGGTGCAGGGATAGCGTCGGGTCGGGCGGTTGATTATCACAGTACCCTGGTTGCGGCTCCTATGGCTCCAACCTCGATGCACGGTCAGTCAGGGACCAACACCGCAACCGCCCGCGCTCTCGAGCCGGAAGAGATGGTTGCGGCGAAGGAGTCGGTTCACAACAGTCCTCAGGCTGCCGCCAATGCGGCTGCTGCGGTGCGGGCCGCTCTGGGTGCTGAGCCAATCCCGACTAGGCAAAGCGGACCGTTGCGCGGTGAGCGTCGTGACGGCGTTTTTATCCCCCCTCGTCCGGTTGACCCGGGTCCGCGTCAGGTGGCGGCTAGTCATGACGCATCGAGTGAGGACCGCTCGCGCAAGCGGAGCATGTCGCTGTTCGAGCGGGTCACCGGCTTGGGATGGCGGAGTCAGGAGGAAAGCGAGGAGCGGGAGGTGCCGCCGACTCGAGCCGCTCCTGTGGCTTCTGTGGCTTCTCCACCAGCTCGCCTGCAACAGCCGGCGCAGCCAGCGGGCAAGGGGCCGTCGGGTTCTCGGCAGCCCGAAGGTGATCGTGTCAAGTTAAGCCGTGTCGAAGAGGACGTGCTCGATATTCCAGCGTTCCTGCGTCGTCAGGCCAACTGATTCGATAATAATGCTAAATGGCCTTCGATGTTAACCCATTAGAGGCCTCCTCATACTGGGTGCGCCCGCAACTCGTGGGCTTACCTTTGGACCGACTGCACGCCTTCCGCTCCATTTATCAGGGCGGAAGGCTTTTTTTCGAAATGGTCTCTGCCTTAAGAGATTCTGTTCCAGTGTGCGCTGCAACGTAACAATTGGAAACAAAGGTTGATTTGTTTGCTGCGCTTAATGTTGCTATGTGGAATGCGTATGAATTGGAGCCAGTCTTTATCACGCGGGCCGACATCTGGTAGACGAACGGTTAATGTCTTGTTAACTGCGGTCGGTACCAGGAGGCCTAGAGCCAGACAGGAATTGATCTTGAGCCAGCATGAAGGAAATGACGTGGGACTGTATCAGCGGACGCTGAAGCGCCCTATTCATTGCGCCGGTGTCGGCCTGCATTCAGGTGCCCAGGTTTCTCTCAGGATTAATCCTGCAGAAGTCGATGCAGGAATTTCCTTTGTGCGAACTGATCCTCGCGGCGGTGGTGCCGTTATTCCGGCGCGCTGGGATCATGTTGTAGATACTAGGCTATGCACGGTTATTGGTAACGGCCGTGGCATTAATGTCGGCACGGTAGAGCATGTTATGGCGGCGCTGGCCGGAGTTGGCATTGATAACGCGGTGATTGAGATCGACGGACCCGAGGTGCCGATCATGGACGGCAGCAGCGCGCCGTTCGTCTTCTTGATCGAGTGCGTTGGTATCAAGGAGCAGAAGGCCCGACGCAAGGTGCTGCGTTTGCGCCGCCAGATCGCGGTTGGGGATGCGGGGCGGCGTGCCACGTTGAGCCCGAGTGCCGGATCTAGTTTCAGCTTTGAGATCGCCTTTGACAGCAAGGTGATGACTCATCGTGTCGGCAGCCTCGAGTTGGTTGAGGGTGCCTTCAAGGAAGAAGTGTCGCGTGCTCGCACTTTTGGTTTTCTTCACGAGGTTGAGGAGCTGCGCCGCAACGGATTGGCCCGTGGCGGTTCGCTTGATAACGCCGTGGTAATCAGCGGCGATGCCGTAATCAATGAGGGCGGTCTGCGCTATGAGGATGAGTTCGTCCGCCACAAGATACTGGATAGCGTCGGCGATCTTTACCTTGCTGGTCATCGAATTGTCGGCCATTTCCATGGCTGGCGCTCTGGACACCACCTTAACAACCAGCTTTTGAAGGCGATGTTTGCGGATGCTGCAGCCTTTGAACTTGTTGAGATTACGCAAGGGAATGCGGCCGAAGAAGAATGGACAGCTCAGCCTCGTCGGGCAGCTATCGCCTGAGCTGGTGCCACCAGCGCTAGCGGGCAAGGTCGAATTCGCCCAGACGTCGCCAAACGCCGACGCCACCAAACGTGGCTTCGTATCTGCCCCGCACCGTTTGATAATTCGGCGGAGTGCCTGTTGGTGCTCGTGGCTGTGTTTACGCCGATTATCCCCAGCGGTTGATTTTAATTTTGTTAGAAAAGGGCCGACGGCCAGCGGCGCTTGATTCTGTGCGGGTGGGCTTGTATGGTTCGGTTCACACAAACTGTCATGGGAACCGGCCATGGCGCCGACAGGGGCTACCAGTGATCGCTGCCTGAGCTTTCAGGCGCTTATCCTCAAGCTTCAAGCGTACTGGGCGGACAAAGGGTGCGTTATCCTTCAGCCCTACGACATGGAGGTTGGGGCGGGGACTTTTCATCCTGCAACCACCCTGCGCGCGCTGGGGAAGCAGCCATGGAAAGCCGCCTATGTACAACCGTCACGACGGCCAAAGGACGGTCGCTATGGCGAAAATCCAAACCGACTTCAGCATTATTACCAGTATCAGGTGATTCTGAAGCCGTCGCCGCCCGATGCCCAGGAACTCTACCTGGACAGCTTGCGTATGCTTGGCATCGACCCGGCGCACCACGACATCCGCTTTGTCGAGGATGACTGGGAAAGCCCGACGCTGGGTGCCTGGGGACTTGGCTGGGAGGTCTGGTGCGATGGCATGGAAGTTACTCAGTTCACCTATTTCCAGCAGGTTGGTGGCATTGAGTGCGATCCGGTTGCAGTCGAGCTGACTTACGGCCTGGAGCGGCTGGCCATGTATGTGCAGGGGGTTGAGAACGTCTACGATCTCGACTTCAACGGGGCCGGCGTTACCTATGGCGATGTTTTCCTTCGGGCCGAACGAGAATTTTCGGCCTTCAATTTCGAGCACGCCAATACCGAGTCTCTGCTACGGCACTTTAAGGATGCCGAGGCCGAGTGCCAAGCTCTGCTCGGTCAGAAGCTGGCTTTGCCTGCTTATGATCAGTGTATCAAGGCTAGCCACCTCTTTAATCTACTTGATGCTCGTGGCGTGATTAGTGTGGTCGAGCGCGCGGCCTTTATTGGCCGGGTACGGACTTTGGCCAAGGCGTGCTGCGAAGCTTGGCTTGAAGGATCAGGACGCTGACTGCGGAGGCGAGGGAACGTCCGACAATGGAAGACGAGCGAAAGCGCCTGGCCGATTGGTATATCGAACGGCGCGCTGAGCTTTCCGACTTCCTTGACGATTTGTCGTGGGAGCTGATCGTGGCAACCTCGGCGGCTGCGGATGATTATTACAAACAGAGCAATGTTGCTCATCTTCAGGAGCACGCCGACCGGCTCGAATCGCTGATGGTGATGCAGAGGGCTGCCGAGATGGCCTTGGAAGCAATTAACCGGAGCATGGATAATCTTTCCCGAATGGAAGAGATGAACCGTCAGCGTACCCGGCGCACAAAATAAGCGGCAAGTATTGGGGCGAGAGGACAAGGGTATGGCCGAACTTTTCATCGAACTGTTCTCCGAAGACATTCCGGCCCGGATGCAGGCTCGGGGTGCGGATGATTTCAGGCGTCTTGCCACCGAGAAGCTGAAGGCGGCGGGGTTGTCATTCGATAGGGCCGAGGCTCAATCGACGCCGCGCCGGTTGGCTTTGGTGGTGTACGGTCTGCCGTTAGCTCAGCCTGATGTCTGCGAAGAAAAGCGCGGGCCAAGGGTTGGCGCGCCCGAGGCCGCTGCGGCTGGCTTTCTCAAGAGCGTCGGCTTTACCAGTCTTGAGCAGTGTGAAAAACGCGACACCGGCAAGGGTGTCTTTTGGTTTGCTGTTATCCAAAAGCCGGGCCGGACTACCGCTGAAGTACTGCCAGCCTTGGTCGAGGCGGTTATCCGTGAAATGACTTGGCCTAAATCTATGCGCTGGTCGGATACTACATTCCGTTGGGTCCGTCCGCTGCATTCGATTATTGCATTATTTGACGGCAAGTTACTGGAGGGTGGCTTGACTATCGCTGCCCGCGAGATGCCGCCTCGGCCTGAGGGCAATGTTTGCATGGCTGGTGAGCTTTCTGCGACGCAACTGCCGTTTGGTGCCAGCACGCGCGGGCACCGGTTCATGGCTCCAGACGCCTTTACTGTTGATTCGTACGCGGCCTATCGGGACGGGCTACGTAAGGCGTACGTCTTACTGGATCGCGACGAACGCAAGGCGCTGATTGCGGCCGACGCAGCAAGGCTTGCTGCCGCCGAGGGTCTGACCATCGCCCCCGATGATGGGCTGTTGGATGAAGTCGCGGGATTGGTCGAGTGGCCGGTGGTATTGCTGGGGACCATCGATCAACGGTTCATGGATGTGCCGGCCGAGGTATTGATCACCTCCATGCGTACGCACCAGAAGTATTTCGCCACACGTACGGCCAACGGCGCGCTGGGGCCGCGCTTCGTGGTGGTGGCCAACATGGTTACCGATGATGGTGGGCTGGCGGTGGTGGCCGGCAACCAAAGGGTGCTGCGGGCACGCCTTTCGGACGCGCGTTTCTTTTGGGACCAGGACCGCAAGGCAACCTTGGAAAGCCGGGTCGAGGCACTGAAGGCGATCACCTTCCACGCCAAGCTTGGTACGGTTCATGACAAGATTGAACGGTTGCAAGAACTGGTGGCGGCGTTAGCCGAAAAAATTGGTGCCGATGCTGATCAGGCCAAGCGTGCCGCTTTGCTGGCCAAGGCTGATCTGACCACCGGCATGGTGGGTGAATTCCCCGAACTTCAAGGAGTTATGGGGCGTTACTATGCCCTGGCCGATGGTGAGAACCCGGCGGTGGCCGATGCTATCGCCGCTCATTATAAGCCGCTGGGACCTACCGATTCGTGTCCGACCGCGCCGGTCAGTGTGGCGGTGGCGCTGGCCGACAAGCTAGATAGTCTGGTCGGTTTTTTTGGTATAGACGAAAAGCCGACTGGCTCTAAGGACCCGTACGCCTTGCGCCGGGCCGCACTGGGGGTGATTCGGTTGGTGCTTGAGAATCGGCTGAGTATTAATCTGTTCGAATTTATCCGTTTATCGCTAGATCTGCATATAGATAAAGTTATGAGTATCAGGATGAATTGTCAGCGAGCAGTAGCCAATGGTATTATGCAAGAGCTTGTGGTTGATCGAACTAAGGTTAGGCAAGACGTTCTCGAATTCTTTGCCGATCGTCTCAAGGTTGTGTTGCGCGAGCGTGGTGTACGTCACGACTTGATTGACGCTGTGTTCGCGCTGGGTGGCGAGGATGATTTGGTGCGCCTCCTGGCTAGGGTCGAAGCTTTGGGGGTTTTCCTGGGAACCGAGGACGGTGCCAATTTGCTGGTCGCCTATCGTCGGGCTGCCAACATCGTACGCATTGAGGAGAAGAAGGACGGCGTCAGTCATGACGGCCTGCCCAAGACCGATTTGCTGGTTGCGCCCGAGGAAAAGGCGCTTGAAAAGGCATTGTCGGAGGCTAGGGTGAATATCAAGCCGCTGCTTGACGTTGAAGATTTCGGCGGCGTCATGGCCGAACTAGCGCGACTGCGGGCTCCGGTGGACGCTTTTTTCACCAATGTTACGGTCAACACCGATGATGGTGAAACTCGGCTTAACCGCTTGAGATTGCTGTTCCAAATTCGCGTGACCATGAACGCGATCGCCGATTTCTCGAAGATCGAAGGTTGATTACGGGCGATACATTCTCTAGGCTCTACATCTACATCAGATAAGGGTAAAGGCAGTGATGAGTATAACCAAGTGGGTTTACGATTTCGGCAACGGCAAGGCCGAGGGCTGTGCCGCCATGAAGAATCTGTTGGGTGGCAAAGGTGCCAACTTGGCCGAGATGAGCAGTCTTGGCCTACCGGTTCCCCCTGGTTTTACCATTACTACGGAATTTTGTACCTATTACTATGCCAATGGCAAACAATACCCATCTGAACTTAAGGCTGAGGTTGCGGCGGCGCTTGCCGCGATCGAGACTGGCGTCGGCTCCCGCTTCGGTGATCCGGTCAATCCCTTGCTGGTGTCGGTGCGCTCCGGGTCGCGGGCCTCAATGCCTGGAATGATGGATACGGTGCTTAATCTCGGCCTCAATAATGTCACTGTGCTGGGTTTGATCGAGCGCAGCGGTGATGCGCGCTTTGCCTTTGATAGCTACCGGCGTTTCATCCAGATGTACGGCAATGTCGTGCTCGGAGTGGATCATCATTTGTTCGAGGAAATCCTCGAGGAGTACAAGCACGTCAACCGCCGTGCGCTCGACACCGATATGACCGCCGAGGATTGGCGTGCGTTGATTTCGGCCTACCATGTTATGGTCGAGCGTGAGCTGGGACGGCCGTTTCCGCAAGACGTACATGAGCAGTTGTGGGGGGCGATTGGTGCCGTCTTCGGTTCGTGGATGAACCCGCGCGCTATTACCTACCGTCGCTTGCACGACCTGCCGGCCGACTGGGGCACTGCGGTCAATGTTCAGGCCATGGTCTTTGGCAACATGGGCGAGAATTGCGCCACCGGCGTTGCTTTCACTCGCAATCCCTCCACCGGCGAGAATGTATTCTACGGCGAATATTTGGTTAACGCCCAGGGCGAAGACGTTGTGGCGGGCATACGTACACCCCAGCATCTGACGGTGGCCGGCAAACTTGCCAATCACTCCGACCTTCCGTCGATGGAAGAAGTTATGCCGGAATTGTTTAGCCAGCTCGACAATGTTCGCGTCCTGCTGGAGCGCCACTACCGGGACATGCAGGACATCGAGTTCACGGTTCAGCAAGGCAATCTTTATATGCTGCAAACCCGTACTGGTAAGCGTACGGCGGCGGCGGCGCTTAAGATCGCGGTGGATATGGTGGATGAGCGATTGATCACCGAGGCCGAGGCGGTCCAGCGCATCGATCCTGCCTCACTCGACCAATTGCTGCATCCGACACTTGACCCCAAGGCCAAGCGTACGGTGGTTACTCGCGGTCTGCCGGCCTCCCCGGGGGCGGCTTCGGGTAGGGTTGTCTTCACCGCTAACGATGCGGTCATTCAGGTCACGTTGGGTGAGGCGGTAATTCTGGTCCGGATCGAGACCAGCCCCGATGACATTCATGGCATGGCGGTGGCCAAAGGAATCCTGACTGCTCGCGGCGGCATGACTAGCCACGCCGCAGTGGTGGCTCGCGGCATGGGGCGGCCCTGCGTGGCCGGTGCCGGCGAGCTTCGCATTGACTACAAGGCTCAAGTAGTAGTTGTTAATAACGTTAGTATAAAGGCTGGTGATCTGATCACCATTGACGGGGCGACCGGTGAGGTTATGCTCGGCAAGGTTGCGACCATCCAACCGGCCTTGTCGGGCGACTTTGGCAAGCTGATGGCGTGGGCCGATCGCATCCGCAGGCTTAAGGTTCGGGCTAACGCCGAAACACCGCTTGACGCTCGCACCGCCCGGCGTTTTGGGGCCGAAGGCATTGGTCTTTGTCGCACCGAGCATATGTTCTTTGATGCCGCCCGAATTATTGTCGTCCGAGAGATGATTCTGGCTGAGGACGAGGCTGGTCGGCGCACGGCTCTTGCCAAGATATTGCCGATGCAGCAGAATGATTTTTTCGAGCTGTTCCAAATCATGGAAGGATTGCCGGTAACTATACGTTTGCTGGATCCGCCGCTTCACGAGTTTTTGCCTCACTTAGATTCCGAGATGGAAGAGGTGGCGCGAGCGGCTGATACCGATGTGCTCAAGGTGAGGCAGCGCTCGCTCCAGCTTCACGAGTCGAATCCGATGCTCGGCCATCGCGGCTGCCGGCTTGGCATCTCGTACCCGGAAATCTATGAGATGCAAGTGCGGGCAATCTTTCAGGCGGCGGTCGATATAATGATGGCCGGTGGTGCTCCGGTAGCGCCGGAAATCATGGTGCCGCTAGTGGGAATGCGCAAGGAACTCACCATTATTAAGGAACTGATCGATCGGGTGGCGGCCGAGGTGGTCGGGGTTTCCGGTGTCGCCCTCTCCTACCAAGTCGGCACCATGATCGAACTGCCCCGCGCCGCGTTGCGGGCTGGCGATATTGCCCACGATGCCCAGTTTTTTAGTTTTGGTACCAATGATTTAACTCAAACCGCGCTCGGCATAAGCCGTGATGACGCCGGGACGTTCATGCCTGACTACCGTCGGCTCGGCATTTTCGAGCAGGATCCCTTCGCCAGTCTTGATACTGAAGGGGTGGGCGAGTTGCTGCATATCGCGGTCGAGCGCGGTCGCGCTACCCGGCCGGGACTCAAGGTCGGTATTTGCGGCGAGCATGGCGGCGACCCGGCTTCGGTGCATTTCTGCGATAAGATAGGGCTCGACTACGTCTCATGCTCGCCCTACCGGGTGCCGATTGCGCGCTTGGCTGCGGCTCAGGCGGCGCTGTCTTCGTCGTCGATCCAGGATTAGGCTGGTGATTTGAGGCCGGCAATTCTTCCTTGTCGGAAACGGGGGCTGTATAACTCATATTGCCAATTAATGAATTGGCTCGCTAATACCAACGGCCTTTGATTGGGTCAACATCAAAGGCCATTGGTTTAACGCTGCTTACCGATAGGGGCGTGACGTTGCGGCCGATCGCCAGTAAAGTGAAGATTGAACGGGAGGTAGAGCTGCCGATCGGCGGCTTGGAGGAAAGCGAGAATCCTCCCGCCGCTGCGACAGGCCCCTTTGGCCCCATATTCCATGAGCACCGCCACGACGCGCCGGGCGCGGTCAAGAGGCTGCTGGAAGAGCGTAGCGGCGAGGCTGTGGCCGCGCTCCACCATCCTGACATTGGAGATATCGATCTCGTGTGGGGACGCACTTCCGACAGCCCGAATGACACAGGATACGGCTTAGCCAAGATCGAGAAGTGGCACCCGGAAGTTTTGGGCGATATGCAGGGGATACTGGGGACGCTATCGGTCAAGTCATCAACCCCCAATCGCTCCGTGTTGGAGTCCGATACTCACCGGGCAGTTGTATCTCATGATTTCGGAGGACATCCAAAGACTTGGTTATTGACGGAGTTGGAGAAAAGGGCACCCGGTGCTACCAGCAAGTTAGATGACAACGCTGGAGCTACGCGCAACCGACCTACACATTCTCGTCCGGTAGCGGGTGCGGGTGCTGAAACTAATATATCTCCCACTACCCCGAAAGTCCAGGGTCAATCCGTCATCGAGACGCCGATCGGCGGCTTGGAGGAAAGCGAGCATCCTCCGGCCGCTGCGATAGGCCCCTTTGGCCCCATATTCCATGAGCACCGCCATGACGCGCCGGGCGCGGTGAAGAGGCTGCTGGAAGAGCGGTGCGGCGAGGCTGTGGCCGCACTCCACCATCCTGACATTGGAGATATCGATCTCGTGTGGGGTAGCGCGGGAAGCGGCAGGGGAGACGGCTCTGGGCTGGCGAAGATCGAGAAATGGCACCCGGAGGTTCTCAGCGACCTACAAGGTCCGCTCTCCGCGATGAAGGTTGTCTCCCGAACCGCTAATCGAGTCCGTATGGAGAGCGACACCCACCAAGCGGTTGTCCGTCTCGACCACGACGGAAAGGCCAAAAAATGGCTGCTTACTGAGTTTGGGAAGAGAGGCTCGGCCATCCCGGAGAGGACTACGGACATTCCCCAGGGCAATGCCGACAGGATGGCAAACTCCCCTGTCGCTGGACGAGCTGAAGGGGATATGGGCGCTCCCGCCCCGAAAGTCCAGGGTAAATCCGTCATCGAGCCGCATACCGGTGCGATGACCGGAGGGAGAGGCTCGGCCATCCCTAAGAGGACGCTGGACGAGTTGAAGATAATATGCCTCCTCATTACGTGAAATCTCTTCCTTCAGGGGGATGTTAAGGTGTGCACTAATTTCTGTTGACGAAATATGTAAAAAACGCTAGATAGCCAGCGGCACCGCTTGTGTTGCGAGGCTGGGGCCGATTGGGCAAGACAAGCATAGCGTAATTTGAAACGCACTAGAAAGACGGGTTCGTTACTTGACGATATCTACCTCTTCACCTCATTCCGACATCGCTCCGGTTACGATCGAAGATGAAATGCGTCGCTCCTATCTCGATTACGCCATGAGCGTGATCGTGAGCAGGGCGCTTCCCGACGTTCGCGACGGCCTTAAGCCGGTTCATCGCCGCATTCTCTTTGCTATGAAGGAGGGCGGCTACGACTCGACCAAGGCTTACAAGAAGTCGGCCCGCATCGTCGGTGACGTCATGGGTAAATATCATCCCCACGGCGACAGCGCCATCTACGATGCCATGGTCAGGATGGCACAGACTTTCTCGATGCGGCTTCCGCTGATTGATGGCCAGGGCAATTTCGGTTCAATGGATGGTGACCCTGCGGCAGCCATGCGTTATACTGAGGCCCGGTTGGCAAAATCGGCAGAGGCGCTGCTCGACGACATCGACAAGGACACCGTTGATTTCAAGCCCAGCTATGACGAGTCGGGTGAGGAGCCGACCGTGTTGCCCGCGCGGTTTCCCAACCTGTTGGTTAACGGCGCTGGCGGCATCGCGGTTGGTATGGCCACCAACATTCCTCCGCATAATTTGGGCGAGGTAATTGACGCTTGCTGTGCTTGCATTGACGATCCCGACATTTCCATTGCTGACCTGATTGAGCTGGTGCCTGGTCCCGACTTTCCCACCGGCGCTCATATCATGGGCCGCGCTGGCATTCGCGCAGCTTTCTACACTGGGCGCGGCTCGGTGGTTATGCGGGCGCGCTCAACCATTGAGGAGTTGCGCAAGGACCGTTGGGGTATCGTCGTCACCGAGGTTCCCTATCAGGTCAATAAAAGCAAGTTGCTGGAGCGCATAGCCGAGCTGGTCACCGACAAGACGGTTGAGGGCATCTCCGACTTGCGCGATGAATCCGATCGCGATGGCGTGCGGGTGGTAATTGAGCTGAAGCGCGACGCTAACCCCGAAATCGTTTTGAACCAGTTATATCGTCACAGCAACCTTCAGACCTCGTTCGGGGTCAACTCGCTGGCACTGCGCGGCGGCCGTCCCGAGATGATGACCCTTAAGGACATCATTGTCGCCTTCCTGGCCTTCCGCGAACAGGTGATCACCCGGCGTACCGAATTTGAGCTGGGCAAGGCTCGGGAGCGGGCTCACCTCTTGGTCGGCCTTGCGGTTGCGGTGGCAAACCTTGATGATATGATCGCCCTGATCCGCCGTGCTCCCGATCCCGGAACCGCCCGGACCGAAATGATGGACCGCAACTGGCCTGCCGCTGACGTGGCACCGCTGATCGCCTTGGTTGAGGAGGCCCCGCGCGGAGTAGCCGAAGACGGTACTTATCGCCTGAGCGAAACGCAGGCCCGCGCCATCCTCGACCTGCGCCTGCACCGGCTGACTGGGCTGGAACGCGATAAAATCGGCGCCGACCTTCACGAAGTTACCGACCGGATTGCCTATTTTTTGGGTATTTTGGGCGACCGCCTTAAGCTCCTGGATATTTTGCGCGGTGAACTGGTCGAGATGAAGGAGCGCTTCGGCACCCCTCGTCGTACCGAAATCATGGATCTGGAGTTTGAAGCCGACATTGAGGACCTGATCCAGCGCGAGGAGATGGTGGTCACGGTCAGCCATTCCGGCTATATTAAGCGGGTTCCTTTATCGACCTACCGCGCGCAGCGTCGTGGCGGCAAGGGGCGGTCTGGCATGTCGGTGAAGTCCGAGGATACAGTGAGTGACCTTTTTGTGGCCAACACTCACACTCCTTTGTTGCTGTTTTCGACTCGTGGTTTGGTTTATCAACTTAAGGTTTACCGTCTGCCCCTAGGGACGCCTCAATCGCGGGGCAAGGCTTTGGTCAACTTGCTGCCCTTGTCCGAGGGCGAAACTATCTCGACCGTGCTGGCTTGGCCCGACAGCGAGGCCGAACAGAGCGATCTCTCAATTATGTTCGCTACTTCGACCGGTGGCGTTCGGCGCAACCGTTTGGCCGATTTCGCCGCCATCCGCACCAATGGCTTGATCGCCATGAAGCTGGAAGATGAGGGCGAGCGCCTGATTTCGGTTCATACCTGCGGCGAGAATGATGACCTGTTGCTGTCTACCCGTGATGGCAAGTGCATTCGCTTTCAGGCAAATGATGTGCGGTTGTTCTCCGGCCGGACCTCGACCGGGGTGCGCGGCATTAAGCTCGCCGAGGGTGACGAAGTAATATCGATGTCGGTGCTTCGCCATGTCGAGGTTGAGTCCGATGAGCGTGCCGCCTATCTGCGTATGCGCCGGGAGCGGACCGATGAGGCTGGAGCCGAGGTTATCGGTGACGGCGATGCCCCCGCCCTTACCCTATCGCCTGAACGCTTCGACGAATTGGCGCGAGTCGAGGAGTTCATTCTCACGGTTTCCGCCTGCGGCTTTGGCAAGCGGACCTCCTCTTACGAGTATCGGAACACCAACCGGGCCGGTCATGGTATCCAAAACATGATCATTAACGAGCGCAACGGCCCGGTCGTCGCCTCGTTCCCGGTCACCGCCGGCCAGCAGATTATGTTGGTGGCCAATAGCGGTCAAGTTATCCGTATGTCAACCCTAGATATTCGCGCAGCAGGTCGTAGGACGCAAGGAGTAACCCTTTTCCGCCTCGCCCCCGATGAGCGGGTGGTCTCGGTCGCGACAGTCGACGACTCTGAAACCGATGCCGCCGGGGCCGGACCGGATAGCAGTGATGACGCGCTTTAAGTCCGATTGGCGGAGGGAAAACCAGATGTCCAAACACCGCGTCGGGGTCTATCCCGGCACCTTCGACCCCATCACCAACGGCCACCTTGACATCATTCAGCGGGCGACTCACCTTGTCGATCATCTGATCGTCGGCATTGCCCTCAACGACGGCAAGGGGCCGCTGTTTACCGACGAGGAGCGGCTGCGGATGGTTCAGGATGAAGTGGCGGCGATGAACACTAACGGCACTACAATTGAAATCAAAACATTTGATATTTTGCTCATGCATTTTGCTGTTGAAAGCCGGGCGGGCCTGATTATACGTGGTTTGCGTGCGGTGTCTGATTTTGAGTACGAGTTTCAAATGGCTGGCATGAACGCTAGGCTTAATCCTGGCGTCGAGACCGTTTTTTTGATGGCATCGGATCGCCACCAGTTCATCTCGTCTCGATTCGTTAAGGAGATTGGGCGCCTTGGTGGTGACATCCGCCACTTCGTCTCCCCTCGGGTTGCCGACGCTCTTGCTGCCCGCTTCGCCCTGGATGCCAGCAACGCGGAGATATCAAGGCAGCGGCAGGCGCTTTGAGCGTTTCCGTAGTTGACCAGGACGAACGCCGGACCTATGTTGCTTTGTGACGTTAACCTCGGATGATCCCGTAGCTCAGCTGGTAGAGCACTTGACTTTTAATCATGTGGCCTTGGGTTCGAATCCCAACGGGATCACCACATCTCCAACATGATGGACGTGTCACGCTTTATCAGCGGACAGATGTCCAAAAGGCTACTTGGCATTGTCGAATAGCCTTTCCAAAACAGCCGCACATTCGTCAATCGCTTCTGACTACCAATGAAAAAGAAGCGGAACGGATGGCAGATAAACTTTACCGCGATCTGCTCTATCGCTACGAAAGAGGTCTCCCGCTCAAACGGGTGAAGTTCGAGGA
>JBAXKX010000051.1:0-14266 GCA_037135115.1 Rhodospirillaceae bacterium | reverse complement strand
CACGCTCTCAAGCATGACCGAACCATCATGCAATCCAGCCAGTGATTTCACCAGCGCAAGCCCCAGCCCGGTACCGCCAAAGCCACGAGTGTAGCTGTTGTCTAATTGCTCGAACGGTTTCATCACGCGCTCTATGTGATGTTCGGGGATGCCGATGCCAGTATCGGTAACTGATATCGCTACCATATATGGCCCGTCAAGAACCGCCCGCAACCGAATGGCGCCGCCAGGCAACGTATATTTAACGGCGTTGGACAACAGATTTAACACCATCTGGCGGACGGCACGAACGTCGGCTAGCAAAACTGGCATGTCGGGGGCGAAATCGGTGTCAAGACTCAGCCCCTGACTTTCGGCCGGTTGTCGAACTAGGGTCAGGCATTGGCCAAGAAGGCGTCCAATTTCGATTGGAGAAGGGGCGATTTCAAGTTTACCTGCTTCAATCTTAGACAGGTCCAGGATCGAAGTAATCAGTTCCAGCAGATGCTGACCGCTAGCGTGAATGTCGCCGGCATACCGGGCATACCTCTGCACTTCATCCGGGCCGAAGGCCTGATCGCGGATCAGTTCGGAAAACCCGAGTATGGCGTTGAGCGGCGTCCGCAGTTCGTGGCTCATGGTGGCGAGAAACAGTGACTTGGCGGCGCTGGCCTGTTCAGCCGCTGCCCGGGCCGCGATCAGCTCTGCCTCGACTCGTTTTACTGCGCTGATATCGCGACTGGTGACGGCGACACCATAGCCCAACGGGACCACAGTTTGATGAATCCAGCCCGGCCGCCCGGTCAGGCCATCACTTTCGAACTGCTCATCGTGTGCTTCCCGGCGCAGGAACACCCGGCGGTACGTTTCCAGAAAACGTTCGCCCCGTGCCAGCCCCAACAACTCACACAACTGGCGGCCAATGATGTTCCGGCGATCCTCGCTCAGCATCGCGCAGCCGACGGCGTTGACCTGGGCGAAGCGAAAGTCTGCAACCCCGCCCGCTGCATCGCGTATCGCATCGAGGATGAATAGACCGTCATGACTTGCCTCGCTGGCGCCACGATAACTTTCGTCGCTGCGCCACAAGCGCTCTTGCAAGGCCTTAACCTCGGAGATGTCTTCTTCGACAGCTATGTAGTTGGTGACGGCGCCATCGTCGTCAAGTACTGGGGCGATGGTTGCGGATACCCAATAAAGCGAACCATCCTTGCGGCGGTTGTGGAACTCCCCGCGCCAAACCTCGCCTGCGGAGATCACTTGCCACATGGCACTGTATTCCTCCACTGGTGAAAGTCCCGATTTAAGCATACGCGGCGTATGTCCGACAACTTCCTGCGATTGGTAACCGCTGCTCCTGATAAAACCTGGATTTACATACTTGATTACGCCATCGGGTGAGGTGACAACGATTGAGGCCGGGGCCTGTTCGATTGCCCGCATCATTATACGAACAGCGCCCCGTGCTGGCCATGGTCGACCAGCCTCACGGTGGTCCGCAGATCCCGGAACCGGAACGGGCCGGCTTCTCTCGAGCGCATCGCCTAGATTTTTTGCGTGGCGGGTGGAGGCATCCAGCCGACGCTGTAAACAGCTGTTTTCCAGGGCCAAAGCTGCTACGGCTACAACCGAGGCGATTGCCGCCGCCTGGTCGTTCGGCATCTTCACCGCACAGCCCAGTAACAATAGATAACCGTGTAGACGCCGTTGCGTACGCACTGTAAGCGAACGCCAGCCGGGCTGGGCTCCGGGACAGCGGCTATGTCGTGCCTGATCAAAAGGTTCGTTGGGAATCCAAAGTCCGTTGCGCAGGAAAGTACAGTCCTTGCACACTTCGCTTGGCGCGCCTGGCGGCGTCAACAGCAATCCTTCCAGGCACAACCGAGCCTCTGCCGCCCCGGCCACCTGCATGGCCATTCGGCATATCAGCACGGCCATATCGTCGACATGAAGAGCCGCACCCAGAGCCTGTTGGAATCCAAGCAGCTGGTCCAGGAACTCTGTAGAAACCTGACGCTCATTCATCACGTCGTCCCTGGCCCTGCACAACGGCGGCGCTTATAATCCGCGCAGGCCTATTTCGACTATTGTAAACCGAACCAACCAGCCCGTCGAGACGCTTGTCGCCAATTAGTAAGCCGTGATCGACGAGGGTAACAGATCTATGCCGAGCATCAGGTCAACCCATGCTGTGCCGTCGGCGGCCTGGACGGCCGTTACCAGCAGATATTCCCAGACCGGACCGACCGCCCCAGCAAGCTCGCGGGCATAAAGCATGGCCGTGTGTTCGGCCGTGCTGCGGCTACCGTCGACCTTGACTGCCGTCTCCTCGAACCACAGTGGCGCAACCCGACCGACGCCGGGGCTCCAGACCCGTTGATACTGGGCACCCTTGGCCTCGAAGCTGGGATAGCCGATGTAACCGTCGGCATCATCAAGCCAAAACGCCCACTCTGCCTCGCTGGCTGGATAGACCTCGTCGAATGGACGGAAGTATCGGCACTCATCCCGCTCAACCACCTGGAGCATTCCGGCCAGTTCTCCGCCCGGTCCCGACAGGTAATAGCGGTGCGCGTCGACCCCACCAACCTTGAAGGTGCCGTGGCCGATCACCACGCACTGGCCGCCGGGATGCGGAATGTCTATTGCTCCATCAATCAGGATGAACGGCGTCTCCTCGATTGCCACCGCCCGTCCCAGACTAAGGCCCAACGGCCCACGCGGCGCAGGCTTGCCCTGGGCTCCGAGCTTGATCGCCAGCATGTCCTTGATTAGGCGGAAACTCATGTCCAACTCCTAAAACTGCGACAACTTTATCCCGAAGGCAGCGTTCAATCCTTACCCACCCACGCCGACCTTCTTTTCAATCTCGGGGATGGTGCGCCATAGCGCAGCTTCAACCTTGCTCAGGCCGCTGACGCCGTGTTCGGCGACCCAGCGTTCCGACAGGATGAACACGGCACCGACGGTCAGGCTGGTCACCGACGAGGTTAAGCCGAACCAACGGCTTTTTTGCAGCTTGGGATAGATACCGCTCGGTATCTTGGCAAGGGCGTAGATCGGATGGCCGGCACGGTCACGGGCATCATCCAACCGCTGGTCGTCAACCAGCGCCATGACCAGCTTGTCACCCTGGCGGTCGTTGGCCTGGCGCAGCAGCTCGGCCTTAAGACCAGCTACGAACATCATGACGGCATCGGGGTTGGCAGCAACTGTATCCAAAACTTGCGGGTCGTTCGGTACCCGACGTATGCGCCCTGCGGTTTCAAAAGCGCCGTAGCGTGCATCTTGGGCAGCAAAGCCGTCCCAGGTTTTCTGTGCCCCGGAGCCGACAAGATAAATCGTGTGGCGCTTAGGATCAAGATCGCTGATACGCTCAACCTTGGCCTGCTTGTTGGCTAGCATCTGAACGTATTCGCGATAGACAGTAGCCTGCAGCGCATCAATGCGCAAATTGGGATGGAGCGACAACCACTGGTCGTAAACATCCGACTGGACCAGGATGGCGTCGAAGCGGCCGGACACTAGGCCATCCAGGTTCTCAATCGAGCCATTGGTCGTCCGGCATTCGACGGCGACCTCCTTGAGGGCGGCGCGCAGTCCGCGAATGCCTTCCGCGCCCTGACAGAACGGGTAGTAATTGCCGGTTAGGCCGCCTGTCCCCATTACCAGCTTCGGCGCGGCATCGCGCGGTGCCACTGCTACTTCGGGTGCCAACGCCACCACGGCGGGCAGGCCATCTGGCAGCACCCCCGGCTTTTGGGGTTGCCCCTTCATGGCGTCGAGTTTGGAGTCCATGACGGCTAGCTTGGCCTTCAACTCGGAATTGTCCTGGGCCATGCGGTCGGCTTCGCGCCGCCACGCCTGGAAGCCAGGGTCATTCTGGTTATTGTAGGCGGCAGCAGCATGGGACGGCTCGGTGACCTTGTCGAGCACCATCCACAGGAACATAGCATCCCACATGCCGAACGATGGCGCCGAGCGGTAAACATAGGGCGACGGTGCCCAAGGATGGGAGTTGCGGTAGGTGTCACGCTCGGCATAGGCCTGATCGTAGCTGCGATAGCGTCCGGCACCGGCGCCAAAGAGCGGATTCTTGGCATAATCACTGGCCCCGGTCAGGGTTCCTTGTGACGGTGCCTGAAACCGCTCCTGTTCCGCCTTGTATCGGGACATGGATTGGCTCGACAATTGACGCTCGGCACCGCGATCAAGCGCGCTTGCTGGCGGCTTGGAGCCACCTGTGGTCCCATTCCCCGAACCCCCATTCCCCGAACCCCCGGCAATCGCCGCAGCCGGCGTCCCGCCCAAGGTAGGCTTGGCGTAGCCACCGGAACTGCCCGAAGTCAGCATAGTCTTGCCGGGAATGCCGGACTGGGGCTGATTAAGATTGGCAGATGCAGGTGGGGTGTTGCTGTTTGCCGGGGTAGTCGTCGCCGCAGCAGCTGCGGCTGCGCCACCGGTAACAACGGCAGCACCCACTGCCGCCGGTTTGGCATAGCCGCCAGAGGAAATCGGGGCGACGCTCGGTCCTGGCTTGGCATAGCCGCCAGAGCTAGTCGGCGCCGTCGTAGGCGCGCTACGGTCCCACAGGCTGCCGCTGGTGCGGGGCTGGGAACTTTTGCTGGTCCATGATGAAGATGAAGAGGACGACGACGAGCTGCCTGTTGACCGGCTCGCAGCCCAGGCGTCCGCGCCGAAATCTGTTGCTGCCAGTCCCGCCGCGACGCAAGTCATCGCCAGCACGACAAGCCATGCCGTCCTTGGTCGCTTGATATTTCCAGACTGTCCAGTCATTATAACTACTCCTCCGGCGGCACCCAAGGCTCCGGGGCTGAGAGATGGGTATGCAGCAACTCCTCGACCACCTTGCGCTCGAGGTTGCGGGTGATCAAGACCAGCTTACTACGGTGATCTTCTCCTGGCCAGCACTCCAACGGTACCACTGGGTGGAACATGTGCTGAACCCCATGAACCACCAGCGGAATTGGACTTTCACTGATGTTGAGCAGCCCCTTGAGTCGCAACACTCGCTCTCCGTACGCAGAGGTGAGATCGTCCACAAAATTAAGAAAGCGCAGCCATGGCATCGGCTCATCAACGATCAGGCAAAACGAAGTAATCTCTAAATTGTGGCGACTTTGGTTGTGTTCATCGTGTCCGCAACCGGGACCATGCTCATGCACATGCACATGCTTGTCATGGTAGGCCGCTTCGTTTAGCCATCGTCCAACTTCGGGTGCCTTGGTCGCTGGATTGTAAAGGCCAGCATCGAACAGCGCCGAATGAGCAATCACACCGTGAGCGGCAACAATAATTGATGCCGCAGGATTGAGTAAACGTAAGCGCTTGATTAGTTCAGTAGTGGCATCGGGTCTGACTAGATCACCCTTGGTCACCACCAGCCGATCGGCCACCGCAACTTGCTTGACGCTTTCGGGATGTTGGCTGAGTTGGCCGACGCCAAAGACCGCGTCTACCGTCGCAATCACCCCGTCGAGGCGATAACGGGCAGCAATCAAGGCGTTACTCATCAGGGTATGGAGAATCGGAGCCGGGTCGGCCAGCCCAGTCGTTTCGATCACCACGCGATCGAATTCAGGAATCTCGCCGCGTAACCGGCGCATGAACAGGCTGCACAGCGTGTCGACTAGGTCGCTGCGCACCGTGCAGCAGATGCAGCCGCTTTCGAGCACCACGGTATCCGGCGCGGTTCCCGGTGCCGCAGCGTCTTCGGTGCCCCTCGCCACGATCAGATGGTCGAGGCCGACATCGCCGAACTCGTTGATGATGCAGGCAGTGCGCGCCATCTCGGGCTGGCAGATTAGGTGAGCGAGCAATGTAGTCTTGCCGCTGCCGAGAAAGCCAGTCAGTACCGACACCGGCAATCGCAGCAGCGTATCGTCTTGGATCTCATTCGGCAAAGTTGAACCCGTCACCGTTGTGTCTTCCGAAAGACTGGTTGATGACCCGCGAGACGGCGACCGAAATTCATTCGAACTCAACCAACAGCTGCTTTGGCTTAACTCCGTCGCCCTCAGCGACCATGATAGACTTCACCGTTCCCGCACCAGGTGCAGTGATGTTGGTTTCCATCTTCATGGCTTCAAGCACCATGATCAGGTCATCCTGCTTAACGACTTGACCAGGATTTACCTTGATCTTTATCACCACACCCGCCACCGGGCTACGGCAGGCACGGGCCTCGTCCACAGCCTGTTCGGGCCGCGCCGGGGCTGCGGGCGTGGCCGGCGCGAGTGGCTGTTGCGAAGTCCGCTGCACCGATTCATGGGCACGCGGTGGAACAAGACCGCGCGACTGAGGCGCCCGGTCTTCCTCAAGCACTTCGACATCAAGCTGATACGCCTTGCCGTCAATGCTGATTTGTAGTTTCAAGGCCGAGACTCCTCTAGATACAACTTATACGGCACAACTGACACGTTTCATCTGACGCGCCGCAACTCATGAGACGCCGCCTGCACAAAAACACGACCGTGTTGCGCCCATGGACTGATTTCGTGGCTTGGAATGACTCGCCGTGCTGAACGGATGCGTACTTTTTTGCCAAGATAGGTGGTGACGGCGGCGGCCAGGATCACCAAAATTTCGGGACTGATGCCCCCACCGGGAATAATCTCGGTTGCAGTTACCGCCGACAACTCAGCCTTTAGTTCGTCAATTTGTCGTTGCATGTCGCGGCGCAATGCCTCGACTACAGCCAGGACGTCATTAACCGGTAAAGCTGTCATCTAGTTTCTCCTTGCAGCTGCTTGCCAAGCTAGGCTGCTCGCCAAGTAGGCGCTGCCGCCATCGCTACGAATCACAGCGGAATCAGGCCGTGTTTCTTGGGTGGGCGCGATTCACGCTTGGTGCTCAAGCTTTCAAGAGCCTGGGCCAGGAACTTCCGCGTATGCGCCGGTTCGATGACGTCGTCCACTAACCCACGCCCCGCCGCTACATACGGATTGGCGAATGACTCGCGGTAAAGCTCATTCATTTCCTTGCGCTTAGCCACCTTATCCACAGCGCCGTCGATTTCGCGGCGAAAGACGATCTCAGCTGCGCCCTCGGCACCCATAACAGCAATTTCTGCGGTTGGCCACGCAACAACGCGATCGGCCCCCATATCCTTGCCGCACATGGCAAGATAGGCGCCGCCATAGGCCTTGCGCATGATAACCGTAATCTTGGGCACAGTGGCACCGGAGTAGGCGAACAACATCTTGGCACCATGCCGAATGATCCCGCCATACTCCTGTTCGACTCCGGGCAAGAAGCCCGGCACATCGACGAAAGTTACCAATGGTATATTGAATGCGTTGCAGAAGCGGATAAAACGCGCCGCCTTGTCAGAAGAATTAATGTCAAGGACACCGGACATTACACAGGGCTGATTTGCGACAATACCAATGGGGCGGCCTTGGATGCGGGCGAAACCGATGACAATGTTCGCGGCGAAACTTGGCTGGATTTCCAAGAAATCCTGATTATCGACCAGTCGCAGTAAAACATTGCGGACATCGTAGCCTTGCTTCATGTCGGTCGGAACCGCATAATTCAGCTCGGGGTCTGCGTTAATCGGCTCATCGTGGGGCAGTCGTGGCGGATCCTCGAGGTTGTTCGAGGGCATAAAACTAAGCAGCCGCCGACACAGGAAGATCGCATCCTCATCGTTTTCGGCGATTAAATGCGTGACGCCGGATCTCATCTGAGCCTCCGGGCCACCCAAATCTTCCGCGCTCACTACTTCGCCTGTCACCTGTTTGATGACCTGTGGCCCGGTGATGAACATCAGGGCCTGCTTAGTCTGGACAATAAAGTCAGTCAGCGCCGGACTATAGGCCGCCCCGCCAGCACAAGGACCGCAGATCAGCGATATCTGTGGTACAGAACCCGAAAGCATGACGTTGTAATAGAAAACCTTGCCATAGCCGGAGAGGCTGCCGATGCCTTCCTGCACTCGCGCTCCGCCAGAATCATTGATGAAGATGAACGGCGTGCCTGTCTTGAGTGACAGCGCCTGCATCTCGGCTACTTTGATGCTGTGGATCTCTCCAGCCGAGCCGCCTGATACCGTGAAATCCTGGGAAGCAAGATGTACTATCTTGCCGTCCACTTTGGCGCAGCCCGTAACAACGCCATCGGCTGGCAGATCCTTATGCCCTAGACCAAAGGCGGTGCTCTGGTGCTGGGCAAACAGGCCGACTTCTTGGAAACTCCCCTCGTCAACCAGTTTGGTCACGCGCTCGCGCGCTGTTAACTTTCCGCCGGCATGTTGCTTTGCGATCAAAGCGGGACCGCCGCCCAGTTCGTTTCTGGCCCGCCTAGCGTGCAGTTCCGTCAGTTTTTCTTCAATAGTCTTAGCCAGCAAGTGGGGTCCGTGTTTGGACATCGATTGTCCCTTCCAAGTTCCGATCGCGGTCGTCAATTTGTTGCCGACACCGGTGCGCGACTAGGCGCCGGGGGCAACCGTCACCTTATGGTCCTTGCCATAAAGCGACACCACATAAGTCACAGGGCTGGTTAGGGCAGGCGCAGCCGGGACCGAAGCCGGGGCGGCCGCAGCCTTACTAGCCGGGTCCTTGCCCAAGTTCTTAGGACCATCGTGCCGGGTCTTGAAAAACTTCGGTGCAACCTGCGGAAACATCGCGTAGGTCAAGACATCCTCGTCACTGCCGTTATTGCCTTCCAGGGCCATCGCCTCCTTGTGGAGGGTATCCCATTCCGGCTTAAGCAAGTCGGCAGGGCGTCCAGTAATCACCGGTTTCTTGGCGTGAGCTTCGGCCCGGGCCAACACCTCAGGGTTTTTTTCTCCGGCTGTGCTGCCGTAGTAGCCCAGCATTAGGTCGGCAAACTCCCCGGTCAAGGTCTTATACTTGCCCATCAGGACGTTGAAGACTGCCTGACTGCCTACGATCTGGCTTGATGGCGTGACCAGCGGCGGAAAGCCACTGTCGCTGCGTACCCTTGGTACCTCCAGCAGGACTTCTTGCAAGCGGTCGCCAGCACCCTGGCCCTTCAACTGACTCTCCATGTTGGAGATCATGCCGCCTGGAATCTGGCTCTTGAAAATTTCGGTATCCACACCGGTGAAATCACTCATGAATTCGCCGTAACGACTGCGAATTTTAGTGAAATGGTCCTTGACCCGCAACAATCTGTCCTTGTCGAGTCGGGTTTCAAGACCTGTGCCTTCCAGCATTTCAACCACGGCTTCCGTCGGATTGTGTCCCGATCCGAGCGATAGCGAGCTGATTGATGCGTCGACGATGTCACAACCAGCCTCGATCGCCTTCATCAGTGAAACCAGCGTTACCCCGGTAGTGGCGTGGGCATGGATGTGAATCAAGGTGTCGGCACCGCACGCTTCCTTGATTCCCTTGACCAGATCAAAAGCCGGCTGCGGTTTCATGAGCGCCGCCATATCCTTGATACAGATAGAATCAACGCCCATGTCCTTAAGGTTTCTGGCCATGGTGATAAAGGTATCAATAGTATGGACCGGGCTTACGGTGTAGCAAATAGTTCCTTGAGCGTGCTTTCCCGACTTTTTTACTGCGGTAATGGCGGTTTTCAAGTTGCGCAGGTCATTGAGGGCATCAAAGACGCGGAAAACATCCATGCCGTTCTCGGCGGCCTTGTGGACGAACCGCTCGACGACGGCATCCTCGTAATGGCGGTAACCGAGCAGGTTTTGACCGCGCAGCAACATTTGTAACCGGGTCTTGGGCAACAGTTTACGGAAGGCGCGCAGTCGCTCCCACGGGTCCTCGTTAAGAAAACGGATGCATGAGTCATATGTTGCTCCGCCCCAGCACTCTAAAGACCAGTATCCGGCGTTGTCCAAATCTTCGCATGCGGGAACCATGTCTTCCATAGCCATCCGGGTGGCCAGCAAGCTTTGGTGTGCGTCTCTTAAGATAACATCGGTGACTTCGACGATGCGCCCCATAGGGTGTTTCCTCAAGGTATGACGTAAGGACTCGCATATTTAAATGTCGACGCCCTGGGCAAATGCCGACGCCCTGATCCGGACATTGCCAGCCCCGTCCGTGCCAGGCAAGTCTTTAGTTTTCAAATCCGGGTATTCGCTTAACCCGGCCGGTTAGTCGGGGCGGTTAGTCGGGGCGGCTCCATTCTGGCTCACCGAAACATTTACAGCACCAAGATGCCCTGATAAGGTCGCGCGGGTCTGGACGGTAGGGGTCCGGACGGGCGATTTCGGACGCGGTGAGGGGCCAAGACCCATGAAAATAATCGCTGGCAACAGCAGTCGAGCACTGGCGGAAGTGATATCGGCTTGTTTATCCGCACCTTTGACCCAATCCAACATCAGGCGCTTCGCCGACATGGAGGTCTTTGTCGAGATATTGGAGAATGTTCGCGGCGAGGACTGTTTTGTTATCCAGTCAACCAGTTACCCCGCCAATGATCACGTAATGGAATTGCTGGTAATTATGGATGCGCTGCGGCGCGCCTCTGCTCGCCGTATCACGGCGGTTATTCCCTATTATGGTTATGCCCGCCAGGATCGCAAGGCCGGGCCGCGCACGCCAATTTCGGCCAAGCTGGTGGCCAACCTAATCACGGTTGCCGGCGCCGACCGTGTGCTGACCCTTGATCTCCATGCCGGACAGATTCAGGGTTTTTTCGACATTCCGCTCGATAATCTGATGGCCGGCCCGGTATTTGAAAAGGATATCCACGAAACCGTTTCGGCAAGCGGCAGCGAGTTGGTGATCGTGTCACCAGATGTCGGCGGCGTGGTCAGGGCGCGTAAGCTGGCTAAACGACTTGGTGCCGACCTCGCCATTATCGACAAGCGGCGTGAGCGCGCTGGCGAATCGGAGGTCATGCATATCATCGGTAACGTTGCCGACCGTGTCTGCATTCTGATTGACGATATCGTGGACAGCGGCGGCACGCTTTGCAACGCCGCCCGTGCCCTCAAAAATGCGGGCGCTGTTTCAGTTAGCGCCTATGCCAGTCATGGCGTGCTATCGGGCGGGGCCGTGGCCCTGATCGCCGCTTCGCCGATCGATATGCTGGTCACGACCGACAGCATCGCCGCCACTCAGGCCATGCGACTTTCGCACAACATACGGCAGCTGACCATCGCACCGCTGATTGCTGAGGCGATTATTCGTATTAGCGAGGAGCGTTCGGTCTCAAGTCTGTTCGTCTAGAGCTTCACGAGATAGCCGTTGTCGGCGATGCGCCGGCGGCGGTTGTGGCGGCGGCACCCCTGGAGGCCGTCGTCTCACAAAAAGGTGGGTGACATTCGCCCGCTTATTTACTTTGAGGAGAGTAATTGATGGCTGATATCGCAACGCTGGTCGCCCTGGTGCGCCTGCGGGCTGGCAAGGGGACCGCCCGACAGACACGCCGTGACGCCCGCATTCCCGCCGTCATCTATGGCAACAAGCAAACACCGCTGATGATCTCGCTTGACCATAATGATTTCACCAAGCTGATAAATAAACCGGGGTTCTTCACCCATTTGTTTGATGTCAAGGTTGATGGCACAGCCCACCGCGTATTGCCCCGTGATGTCCAATTAGACCCAGTTACCGACATACCGCTGCACGTCGACTTTCTGCGGGTAGTGGCCGATACCAGGATTACTGTTCATGTTCCGGTGTCCTTTACCAACCACGACAAGAGTCCTGGGCTGAAGCGTGGCGGCACCCTTAATATTGTGCGTCACAAGCTTGAGCTGGTCTGCGATGCCAGCAACATTCCCGCGCATGTCGTCGTCGACCTCGAAGGTTACGATTTGGGCGCTTCTATCCATTTCCACTCGATCAAGTTGCCTGCTGGCGTCACCACTACTATCGCTGAACGCGACTTCACGGTAGCCACCATAGCCACCCCGTCAGGTGTCAAGTCCGACGCAGCGGAAGGCGGTGCGACCGAAGCTGCCAAGACCTAACCGGGACAAATACGGGAGACGGCCAAGACGGGAGAATAATTGTGCTGCTACTGGTCGGTCTTGGCAATCCCGGCACGGAATACGCCGGAAACCGGCACAATATCGGATTCATGGCGGTGGACGAGATCGTCCGCCGTCTTGGATTTGCCGCTTGGCGTAAACGTCCCCAGGTTCGACTGGCCGAAGGTAGCGTGACCTTGCCCGACGGCGGCAACGAAAAAGTGCTGGCGATTCAGCCCCAAACCTATATGAATCTTTCTGGACAGTCGGTCGGGGGGGTGGCTGCTTTCCACAAAATACCGCCAGAACGGGTGATCGTGTTCCACGACGAGTTGGACTTGGCTCCCGGACGATTGCGAGTCAAGCGCGGCGGTGGGGCTGGCGGACACAATGGCTTACGCTCGATTGACGCCCATCTCGGCCGCGATTACTGGCGGGTCAGACTCGGCATCGGCCATCCCGGCGACAAGGCGCTGGTCCATGATTATGTGCTGCACGACTTTGACAAGGCCGACCGTAACTGGCTGGAGCCGTTGCTGGGTGCCTGTGCCGAGGCGTTTTCTCTTATGGCGGCCGGGCGGGCTGACGACTTCATGAATCGTGTAACGGTGCTTCGGGGCAAGCCATGAGGTTAGGCTACTCGGCAAAAACTCGGGTTAATATGGCCTCGACGTGACTAGTATGAAATGCTGGGTCGAATATGGCCGATATTTGTTCTGCCGGAATGTGCGCCGTCACCTCAGGATCGCAGACTAGCAAACCTAGGAACTGACGACGTTCCTTCCATGCCGCCATGGCGCTGCGTTGGACTGCGGCATAGGCGTCTTCGCGGTTCATGCCGGCTTGGGTGAGGGCTAACAGCACGCGCTGGGAGAAGACCAGTCCGCCTAGACTATCCAGATTGCTTTTCATTTGCTCTGGATAAACCACCAGCTTGTCGATCATGCCGGTTAGCCTGGAAAGAGCGAAATCAAGGGCTATTGTTGCGTCAGGGGCGATTACCCGCTCAACCGAAGAGTGAGAAATGTCGCGCTCGTGCCAAAGTGTAACATTCTCAAGCGCCGGAACCGCCATTCCGCGCACAAGACGAGCCAAGCCGGTTAAATTCTCTGAAAGTACCGGATTGCGCTTGTGCGGCATCGCTGACGAGCCCTTCTGACCGGGATGGAAGAACTCCTCGACCTCGCGCACCTCGCTGCGCTGGAGATGGCGGATTTCTGTAGCCAGATTTTCGACAGATGCGGCGACCACCGCCAATGTCGTGAAAAAGGCGGCGTGACGATCACGCGGAATAACCTGAGTCGATACCGGCTCGACCGCCAGCCCAAGTTTTGCTGCGACATGAGCCTCGACTCGAGGATCAATTGTGGCAAAGGTACCGACCGCGCCAGAAATCGCGCAGGTGGCGATCTCGGCACGCGCCACCCGCAGCCGCTCGTGGTTGCGGCGGAAGGCGGCATAATGGCCGGCAAGTTTCAGACCGAAGGTTGTTGGCTCGGCATGGATACCGTGGCTTCGACCGATGCATACCGTTGCCTTATGCTCTTGCGCCCGCTGCTTGAGCGCCTGTAGCAGCTCATTAATGTCGGCCAATAACAGGTCTGTGGCCTGAGTCAACTGCACCGCCAAACAGGTATCAAGCACATCAGAACTGGTAATGCCTTGATGAACGAATCGGGCGTCCGGACCAATTTTTTCCGCCAGATGGGTGAGGAAGGCGATAACGTCATGCCTAGTCTCACGCTCGATTTCATCGATGCGGGCCACGTCGAAATTTCTGTCGCAGCTCCTTATCTGGGCCGCCGCTGACTGTGGAATCATTCCCAGCTCGGCCAGGGCATCGCAAGCGTGCGCTTCGATCTCAAACCAGATACGAAAACGGTTGTCCGACTGCCAAATGCGGGCCATCTCGGGGCGACTGTAGCGGGGGATCATGGCGTCTTTCCAAACTAGCGATTATACTAAATGTCTTTGATGTTGACCATCAAATGCCATTAAAACAGGTTTAGTGCCCGAGCAGTTTTATGAGTGCGGCAACGCCACCCAGGATCACTATGGTCTGGAAACCAATCAGGCCGACAACCCACTTGAGGATTTCGACTTTGGTGTCGGACAAGGAGGTTTTGAACTCCGCCTTGACTTCGGCGATGTCTCCTTTGGTTGATAGCTCGGCGCAGGACATTGCTTCTGCCAAGGCGTCAGCAATCCCTTCCGCCTGTTCCTGAGTCATATGGGCCGTATCGCGCAATTTGCGCGCAAGCTTTAATGTATCAAAGGCCACTGCGCCCATATCGCGATTGCTCCCATCAAGGATCCACTCTTATTGTAGCGCACCAAGTGCTTGGAGTCCAACCA
>JBAXKX010000050.1:0-14280 GCA_037135115.1 Rhodospirillaceae bacterium | reverse complement strand
AAGCGCGCTGGTCGCCCGGGCCTGCCACAGCCGGAGCGTATTTATAGTGTGTCCGCCATAGCCGACCACCGGCGTATCAAATGCCTCCGCCAACACCCGCTCGGAGTCGACCCAACGGTGAGCGACGCCGCGATGGCCGTCGCGCACGGTCTCGACTCGGCCATAGAACTGAACCGGGTAAAGCGCCTCGGCCCGTGGAAACTCCCAAGGGTTGCCGAACTGCAGCCACTGCTCGGGATACTCAACCTGCCAGCCGCGCTCGAAATGCTGCTCAAAGAGGCCAAATTCGTAGCGGATGCCGTAGCCCATGCCGGGAAGCCCCAGCGTCGCCATGCTGTCGAGAAAACACGCGGCCAAGCGCCCCAGGCCACCATTGCCCAGCGCCGCGTCGGGCTCCGATGCAGTCACCTCGTCAAGATCGATGCCAAATTCGGCAAGCGCCTTCCGGCACTCCTCAAGAATGCCCAGATTGGCCATGCCGCTAGTCAACAGCCGCCCGATCAGAAACTCCAGCGACAGATAATACACCCGCTTAACGTCGCAGTTATACTGAGCGCGAGTCGTCTCCATCCAACGGTCGACCATACGGTCGCGCAAAGACAGCACCACCGCGTTGAACCAGTCGCGTCGAGTCGCGGTGCTGCGATCCTTGCCCACTGCATAGACCAGCCGTTCCTGAAACGACCGTCTCAGGCCATCGACATCAAGAGCCTTTGGCTCCAGCTCGAATTCCCGCGTCACATGCCCAATTTTCATGGAATCTCCACCACTCCAAACCTGACCGGCCAAAACAGACCGGCCAAAACAGACCTGAAGGTCTGCTTTTCAATGCCAGAAACGCCTAACGATAGCTAATACTAACAGGCGCGAGTCTTCGTCTCGGGCAGTTGGTATTATTCCTGGCGGCGGGGACAGTAGTATGTCGAGCGACCAGCCTGCGACATACGCAAGACTCCACCCGTCGCGACCACGTCACACACACAGCCGGGACAAGGAGCGCCCTCCCTGTCATACACTGCAAAAGAATGCTGGAAATAGCCAAGTTCGCCCGATGGTTGGACATAATCTCGCAACGACGAGCCGCCCGCCGCAATTGCTGCGGTCAAAACCCTGCGAATCGCCGACACCAGCAGACCGGCGCCCGGCCCCGCCACCATACGCGCCTGACGCAAGGGGCTGATCCCGGCATGGAACAAGGCCTCGGACACGTAAATATTGCCGAGTCCAGCCACAACCGTCTGGTCCAGCAACACAGTCTTGATCGAGGTTTTTCGCCCCGCCAGCCGCAACGACAAGCAAGCCGGGGTAAATTGCGGCGAAAGCGGCTCCGGCCCCAGCTCAGCCAGCAAAGGATGGGTATCCAATTCAACCGCTGTGGTCATGACCATAAGCCCGAATCGACGAGCGTCGTTGAAAGTCACCACGGCTCCGTCGTCGGTCTCCATCACCACATGATCGTGGCGGCTCAACTCCGGCAAAGGAGCATCGACTACGATAATACGCCCCGACATACCAAGATGTGCAATCACCACCGCGCCATCGTCGAGATGAACCAAAATATACTTGGCTCGCCGCCTGATCGAAATAATCACCCGCCCGGTCAGCATCAGGGCCATGCCTTGCGGAAACGGCAACCGCAATCCGTCCCGCCGCACCAATACCCGCACCAACCGCCGCCCAGTAAGGCGCTGAGCCAAGCCGCGACACACCGTCTCGACCTCGGGGAGTTCAGGCATGATAAGCTTCCGCAATCACCCGAACGTAAGATTTATCTCGCGACATGACCGCCCCGCTGGCACCGCGCCAATCCAGGCGCTATTCTCCGGCACATGAGCGAGACAAACAAGCCTCTCACCGTCGATGACGTTTCTGACCACGTTACGGCCCACATTTCTGCCCGGGCAGATCCGGGCGCGGAAGGCGGCTGGTTCGGCTTCCGGCAAGTTGACCCGCGTAAAAAAGCGGGGCTGGTGCGACAGGTGTTTGACAGCGTAGCCGGGCGCTACGACCTAATGAACGACCTTATGTCTGGCGGGGTACACCGACTGTGGAAGTCGGCGCTGATCAACCTAATCAAGCCGAAGCCGGGCATGACGCTGCTTGACGTGGCGGGAGGAACGGGAGACATCGCCTTCCGCTTCCTTGATCGCGGCGGCGGCCAAGTACATGTATGCGACATCAACGAATCGATGCTGCAGGTCGGTCGCGACCGGGCAATCAACCGGGGCGCGCTCAAGGGCATTGATTGGATTACCGGCGACGCCATGGCCCTGCCGGTGGCCGGCCGCTCAGTTGACGCCTACACCATCGGATTTGGCCTACGCAACGTCACAGATATAGACGCCGCCCTGCAAGAGGCCCACCGGGTAGTGAAACCGGGTGGACGCATCTTCGTACTGGAATTCAGCCATGTTACCATGACCGGATTGCATCAAATTTATGATGCCTACTCGTTTACATTGCTGCCCAAAATAGGGCAGCTGGTGACCGGCGACGAGTCGGCCTACCGCTATCTAGTAGAAAGCATCCGCAAGTTTCCCGACCAGCTGGGCTTGGTCCGCCGCATTGAGTCCGCAGGGTTCAAACAGGTTCGCTATCGCAACCTCACCGCCGGAGTCGCGGCCATACATTCCGGCTGGCGCCTGTGATTCGCAGCCTGCGCAACCTCTTCCGCCTATTGGCGATCATTCGGACGCTGGCGCGGCATGACGCCCTTTTTCTAAGGGAGTTGCGCGACGCCCTACCCGGGCTGGCGCTGATCGGCAGATTGCTGTCACGTCGCGGAGTTGTTGGCCGCCCCGGCCAGCGATTAGCGGCAGCCATGACCGAACTGGGTCCGACCTTCATCAAGTTGGGGCAGGCGTTGTCCACCCGCTCTGACTTGGTAGGTGAGCGAGTAGCTATCGATCTTGCCCAACTCCAGGACAGGCTGCCGCCCTTCCCGGGTGACAAGGCTGTCGCCATCATCGAAGAACAGCTCGGCAAGCCGCTGGACCAGCTGTTCACCAGCTTTGACCGCAAGGCGATAGCTGCGGCTTCAATCGCTCAGGTCCACTTTGCGGTAACGACAGAAGGCGAGGAGGTCGCGGTTAAGGTTTTACGCCCCGGCATCGAGCGGGCGTTTCGCCGCGACATCGATCTTTTGTACTGGCTGACCGAAATGGCCTTGCGGGCTCAGCCGCAGCTGATCCGTCTGCGACCGGCGGAGGTGGTCCAGATTTTCGAACGGACCTGCAGCATCGAGATGGATCTGCGGATGGAGGCGTCGGCCGCCTCTGAACTCGCCGGCAACTTTCGTGATGACCCCTGGTTCCGGGTGCCCAAGGTCAATTGGGACCGTACCGCCCAGCGCGTGCTAACCCTCGAGCGCATCCATGGCATTAAGGTCGACGAGACAGAAAAACTGATCCAGGCTGGCCACGACCTCAACCATTTGACCGCCATCGCCTCGGCCTCGTTCTTCAACCAAGTTTTCCGCGACGGTTATTTTCACGCCGATCTCCACCCCGGCAACCTGTTCGTCAACGCGAGCGGCGGCGTGACCGTGGTCGACTTCGGCATCATGGGCAGACTCGACCGGGCAACGCGCTACTACCTCGCCGACATGCTGCTTGGCTTCCTCACCGGCGACTATCGACGGGTGGCGATGGTCCACTTTCAGGCCGGCTACGTTTCCGCGCATCAGTCGATCGAGGTATTCACGCAGGCCTGCCGAGCCATCGGCGAACCGCTCCACAACAAACCGCTCAACGAGATTTCGGTGGGGCGACTACTGGCCCAACTGTTCGCCGTCACCGAGCAATTCGAAATGGAGACCCAGCCGCAGTTGCTACTCCTGCAAAAAAGCATGTTGACCGCTGAGGGCGTCGGCCGCACTCTCAACCCCGAAATAAACATGTGGGAACTGGCACGGCCGCTGATCGAAGACTGGATGCGTGAACACCGCGGCCCCGAAGCCCAAGTCCTTGATGAGGTCGAAGGCGCAATCAAGGCACTGCGCCAGTTACCCGAAGCGCTCCGCAGCGCCCAACGCACCGTGGATTTGCTGGAAAAGGGCCTGCGCATCCACCCCGACAGCATGGCAACCCTCGCAAGACACCAAGACCACCGCCGCCGCACCGAATTGTGGCCGCTGTGGGCCGCAATATTCGCCCTTGGCGGACTAGTCGCCTGGCTCCTGATCATGCGGTGAACTCACGAATGACAATGATTGTGACGACGAGGGCAGCCTTGCCAACCGAGCCGCGCCGCCCGGCCTTGGCCTTCATCTTCATCACCATCGTCCTCGACGTGCTGGCGCTTGGCATCATCATTCCGGTGCTGCCCCGGCTGGTCGAAAGCTTCCTTGGCGGCGATACCGGGCAGGCGGCCGAGATGTACGGGTTGTTCGGCGCGGTATGGGCGCTGATGCAGTTCGGCTTTTCGCCGGTGCTGGGGGCACTTTCCGACCATTTCGGCCGGCGTCCGGTGATCCTGCTCTCCAATCTCGGCCTCGGCCTCGACTATGTAATGATGGCTTTGGCACCGAGTCTGCCCTGGCTGCTGATCGGCCGAATCATCTCCGGTATCACGGCTGCCAGTTTTACCACCGCTGGCGCCTATATCGCCGACGTCACGCCGCCCGAACGCCGCGCTGCTGGCTTCGGCATCCAGGGTGCGGCATTCGGTATCGGCTTTGTATTAGGTCCGGCCCTGGGCGGCGTGCTTGGCGGTTTCGATCCGCGCCTACCCTTCTGGGTAGCGTCGGCACTAAGCCTCGCCAATTTCTGCTATGGATGTTTGGTACTGCCCGAATCACTGCCGCCGGAACGACGCCAACACTTTGCCTGGAGCCGGGCCAACCCGCTGGGGGCGTTGCGATTTTTGCGCTCGCAGCCTGGCCTGTCCGGGCTGGCCGTCGTTACGCTGCTGTCGCTACTCGCGCACGAGGTGCTGCCCAGCACCTTTGTGCTTTATGCTGGCTACCGCTACGGTTGGGGTGCCGTCACAGTCGGGCTGACCCTTGCCGGGGTGGGAGTGTGCGGTGCCATAGTTCAAGGTGGGTTGATCCGGCCGATGGTGGCCCTGACCGGAGAACGGCGGGCAGCAATGGCCGGCTTGCTGTTTGGAACGCTCGGTTTCACAATCTACGGCCTAGCCCCGATTGGCGAGATGTTCTGGATGGGGGTGCCGGTAATGGCGCTATGGGGGCTTTTTACGCCCTCGTCACAAAGCCTGATGACCCAGCTGGTCGGTCTTTCGGAGCAGGGGCGGCTTCAAGGAGCGATCCAGGGACTGCGCGGCATCACCGGGCTGATTGGCCCGCTTTTGTTTACCTTTACCTTCGCTGCCGCAATCGACCCCACCAACCAATGGCAGTCACCTGGAGCGCCTTTTTTGCTGGCGGCGGCTCTGTTGGCTTCAGCGCTGGCGCTGGCGTTGCGAGTAACCAGACAACTTCCCGCCACCATCACATCCGGCAAAAAAACTTGACCGCCGGGCTGGTTGGAATGCTCGTAGGCTCACTGCTGCTGTTTACCAGCATCCTCGCCGGGCCACTATCGGCTCGAATCGGCGCTCCGCTGCTGCTGACCTTCCTTGGACTGGGCATGTTGGCCGGGGAGGATGGGCCGGGAGGGATTTCGTTCGACGATATCGAGCTATCGTTCCTGATTGGCAACTGCGCGCTGGCGATTATCCTATTCGATGGCGGCTTGCGGACACAGTTGCCGACGCTCCGTTCTGCCTTCGCCCCGGCACTATCGCTGGCAACGCTTGGCGTGCTGATCACCGCAGGAGTGACAGCGGCAGGTGCGCACTGGCTGTTCAGGTTTGATCCCCTGCACGCCTTTCTAATGGGCGCCATCGTTGCCGCCACCGACGCCCCCGCAATGTTCATGGTGCTGGGCCATCATGGCGTTGCCCTACGCGACCGACTGCGCGCCACCCTGGAGGTCGAGTCGGGCAGCAATGACCCGATGGGCATCTTTCTGACTATGGCCTGCATCGGCGCAATCAAGAGCGGCAGCCACACCGCTGGCTGGGGCGTGCTTTTAGATTTTGTAGTCGAAATGGGGCTGGGGGCGACTTTTGGCTGGTTGGGCGGCATCGCCTTAGCCGAGCTGACCAACCGGCTTGAGCTGGCCGGCGGGCTTTATCCCATTTTAGCGCTGTCGGTATGCCTGCTGATTTTCAGCGGCACCGCACTGGTCGGCGGCAGTGGCTATCTAGCCATGTATGTCGCTGGCATCGTCTTTGGCAACCGCCGGGTCCGAGCCAGGACGCTGACCGGCCGATTTTTCGACGGGCTGATGTGGCTGTCGCAGATCATCATGTTCTTGTTGCTGGGCCTGCTGGTCAGTCCACATCTCCTGGCGGCCGATGCGCCGCTAGCGCTGGGCATCGCCATGGTGCTGATCCTCGTGGCCCGGCCGTTGGCGGTTGCGGTGTCGCTGGCGCCGTTCAGCTTCAGCATCCAAGAGCAATTATTTGCCTCATGGGTCGGCCTGCGCGGCGCAGTGCCGATTTTCCTGGCGTTGATCCCGGCGCTGACCGGAATCGACGAATCGCGAACTTATTTCAACGTCGCCTTCGTAGTGGTGCTGGTATCGCTGGTTATTCAGGGCTGGACCGCGCCCTGGCTGGCCCGCCGTCTTGGCGTTGCGCTATCGCCAAGCCCCGAACCGGCTCATAAGCTGGAATTCGACATGCTGCACCTGATCGAACATGATCTGGTCGCCTACACCGTCCGCCCCCGCAGCCGTGCCACCGACTTTTTATTCCACGATCTTACTCTGCCAGACCGGGTGCGAGTCGTTTCGGTGTTGCGCGGCGGCACCGTAGTTCATCTCCCCGAAATCGACACGCTACTTGCCGAAGACGTGGTGCTGGTACTGACTCCCCCCGAACTGTCGCTGGTGGTTGACCGATTTTTCTCAAGGCGTTTCAAGTCGACCGCCGTCCACCTGCGGCCCGAGCACGGCGACTTCATCGTAGATGGCACAAGCCTGGTTGATGACCTAGCCCGCCAGTACGACCTGCCGATCAAGTCCGCGCCCGGCATCATGACCATCAGCCAGTTGATCAAGGCGCGCATCAGAGCCATTGTCGGCCGCGGCGATCGAGTGAAGGTCGGCCCGGTCGAGTTGATCGTGATCGACATAATCGGAACCGAGATCAAGGAGGTCGGCGTACTGATTAGCTCCGACCCCTCCCCCAACAGTCGCTGGACTAGGCGAATTCGCCCGCTCACCACCCGCCTGCACCGCTGGCTGTGGCCACACGAGCAGTGACCTCGGCTGGTCGTGACCGCTGGATTAATGCTGGACCCACCTAATCAGCACGGAAGTCTACGGCACCGCGCAGGTCGGCATCGGTCAGGTCGGCGCCGCGGGTGTCGCTCATGGTCATTATGGCGTCCTTGAAGTTGGCCTGCCGCAGCTTCGAGTTTTTCAGGTTAGCCTGGGTAAGATCGGCCTGCATGAGCTGTGCCTTGGTCAAATCGGCCCCGACCATAGTTGTCCTCACCATACGAGCATTGTTGAACTTGGCGGGCCAACCCTGGCCAGACCGCAGTTCCATCGGCGAGGCCTGGACATTGGTGAGGTTGGCATCATTCATGGTTGCCCGCTCTAAGCTGACTCCGCGCAGGTCGGCCCCACCAAGTTTCGCCCCGCGCAGATCGGTAAAAGATAAATCGGCCATGGCCAGCACAGTTCCCGAAAGATCGGCATCCTTCAACACCGCGTAGTTCAACATCGCCGCCGACAGGTTGATATTGCTGAGGTCCAGACCAGTCAGGTCGAGCTTGGAAAGATCGGCGCGTTTGCCCTTTTTGCCGTTGCTCAGTATCCAGTCGCGATGCTCACGCACGATATTGGCAAGTGTAGCGTCCATATTATCCAAACGCCGGACCATGTCGGCCCCGACGAGGTTGGCATCCGACAAGTCAACATTATCAAGCAGTGCGCCAACCATGATGGCGTTGGAAAAATTGGTGTTGCGCATGATGCAGTTGCTGAGAATAGCACCTTGGAGCTTGGTCCCCGACAGATTAGCATCAGACAGGTCTGCACCCTCAAGGTTGCAGCCGGTAAGGTCGGCATTGCTGAGGTCGGCCTTGATAAAAATACTGCCGCGCAAGTTGGTATCACGCAAATCGGTCTGGATCAAAAAGGCGTTGGCAAGCTTGGCCCGACTTAGGTTTGCTCCACACAAATTGGCGTTTGAAAGCTGTGAATGGGCATCGGCCGGAGAGGTTGCCGCCAGCACTCCGTCCTTTTGGCGGATCAAATAACCGTCACGCAAGTCGGCCTCGGTTAGAACCGCCTGTGGCATATCGGCACCACGTAAGGCCGCACCGCGCAGATCCGCCTTGGCCATGTTAGCCCGCGCCAGTTTGGCCTGGCGCAGATCAGCACCAAAAAGGATAGCACCGCGCAGGTCGACTTCAGTCAGGTCTGCCTCGCAAAGCTTACTTCCGGTAAAATCCGCGCCGGCAAGATTGGCTTGCTTGAAACTCATATAGGACAAATCATAAAATTTCAGGCTGGCCCGCGCCCCTCCCTGCTTTGAGGCGACAAACCGGGCATGTTTCTCCAGAACCGATTTTAGATCGGCGTCCGAAATCTTCTTATAGTCAACAGAGGGCATTTGAGAGTTCAATGAAATCGCCACCATCAGCCGAGCCGGCTTTAACACCCAGCAAAACCGCTCTAAGTATGCTGTATTTTTGCCACAACTTAACTAGGTTAAACTACAGAGAAACAGCCATATAGTCAACTACTGCTGCGACCACAAACGCAGCCACAGCCATCGAACCGCGAGGTGGTCACCATGACTGATGCAATTAACCATCATCATCACTACATTGGTTAACATTATAACTCGGCAAATGTAGGAAAAGCAATTCTGGACCGCCTAGCCAAGCCGGATTTACAACGTTTGGCGTAAATCACCCCAGTTCAGTCAACCGCGACGCTTCGTCCTCCGCGATCAAGCCATCGATAATCTCATCAAGCGCCTCACCGAGAACTACCTTGTCTATTTTATATAGGGAGAGGTTGATTCGGTGGTCGGTGACGCGGCCTTGGGGGAAATTGTAAGTCCGGATGCGCTCGGAGCGATCACCGGAACCAACTTGGCTTTTGCGATCGGCGGCGCGCACGGCGTCCTTGGCGGCGCGCTCACGATCGTAAAGGCGAGCCCGCAGCACCTTCATGGCCTTGGCCTTGTTCTTGTGCTGGGACTTTTCGTCCTGCTGCGACACCACCAGACCGGTGGGCAGATGGGTGATGCGTACAGCGCTGTCGGTGGTATTAACTGACTGACCGCCGGGACCGCTGGAGCGAAAAACGTCGATACGCAGATCCCGGTCGTCGATCTGAATATCGACCTCCTCAGCCTCGGGCAACACCGCTACCGTCGCGGCCGAAGTATGGATCCGGCCGTTAGCTTCGGTCTGCGGCACTCGTTGAACCCGGTGGACACCAGACTCGAACTTCAGCCGAGCAAAGACGCTGCGACCAATGATCGAGGCAATGGCCTCCTTGCAGCCGCCTAGCCCGGATTCGGAAATTTCCATGGTCTCAAAACGCCAGCCATGCAGCGCAGCATAGCGACGGTACATCTCGAACAGTTGAGCGGCAAACAGCGCCGCCTCATCACCGCCGGTCCCGGCGCGAACCTCAAGAATGGCATTCTTTTCGTCGGCCTCGTCCTTGGGTAGCAGCGCGACCAAAGTACGACGCTCCAGCTCGGGAATGCGGCGGGTCATCTCCCTGAACTCGTCCTCGGCCATCGCCTTCATCTCGGCGTCGGCTTCAGGGTCAGCTATCATCGCCGCCACCTCCTGAGCGTCGGCACGGGCCTTGCGCACGGCAGCTATAGCCTCGGCAATCGGGGTAAGCTCAGCATACTCCTTTGAAAGGCGGGCATAGCTCACAGCATCAACGATAACGCAAGACAAAGATGCCCGCAATTCGTCGTGGCGAGCCAGGACTTTGCCAAATTTCTCTTCAAGGTTCACAGTAAGCCGTCCTCAATATCAACCACGACCGGGGAATTAACTGTTGTACCCGCCTAGTCCAACCTTTTACTGTAATTCGCCAGCGATCCTCCTCGCCGCTTCTGCCGGGTCCTTGTCCTGGGTGATGGGACGACCGACGACAAGATAATCGGCACCGGCAGCAAGAGCCTGGGCCGGCGTCATTACACGTTTCTGATCGCCGTAAAGGCTGGAGGCAGGACGAATGCCGGGGACCATAATAGTGAAACCCGGCTTGGACTGAGCCCGCACGATGGCAATCTCGTGCGGAGAGCAGACCACACCGTCAAGACCGGCGTCCTGGGCCAACGCTGCCAACCGCGCCACCTGATCGCCAACTGGAATGGCCTGGCCAACGGTGTAAAGCTCGCGGTCGGTCAAACTGGTTAGCACGGTGACCCCGAGCAGATGCGGCCGGGTTAGCCCCAGACGCTCAGCCTCATTGGCTGCGGTTTCGGCGGCGGCCTTCATCATCGCGGTGCCGCCACTGGTGTGTATGGTCAGGAATCGGGGTTTCAGCGCCATCGCCGCCCTCACCGCCCCCGCCGCCGTGTTGGGAATATCATGCACCTTGAGGTCAATAAACAGGGGTAGGCCGCTAGCATCCACCACCGCGCGCACGCCTACAGGCCCGTGGGCAATGAAGAATTCCAGCCCAAGCTTAAGTCCACCAACCGCCCCCCGGAGTTGGACAGCCAGCCGCCGCGCAGTCTCCAGCTCAACGGTATCGATCGCGCAGAACAGACAAGAGCCAGCTTTGCCCACCATGACGTCCTCCAAAAGTCAGCCCCCTCCCCCTCAATCCGCAGCTGCCTGCTTGAGGTAAAGCTCGCCGCCCTTCTCGCGGAATTTTTCGCTCATGTCGGCCATGCCGGCAGTGGCTGCGGCTGCTGCTTTCAGCTCTTGAGTGAGGCTCATCGAACAAAACTTAGGGCCGCACATCGAGCAAAAATGCGCAACCTTGGCACCTTCAGCCGGCATAGTCTGATCGTGGAACTTTAGCGCAGTCTCAGGATCTAGCGAGAGGTTGAACTGATCACGCCAACGAAACTCAAAACGAGCACGCGACAGCGCGTCGTCACGAATGCGGGCAGCCGGGTGGCCTTTGGCCAGATCAGCGGCATGAGCGGCAATCTTATAGGCAATCACCCCCTGGCGCACATCTTCGCGATCGGGCAGGCCGAGATGCTCCTTTGGCGTGACGTAGCACAGCATCGCGGTTCCGAACCACCCGATCATGGCGGCACCAATCGCGCTAGTGATGTGATCATAACCGGGGGCAATATCTGTGGTAAGCGGCCCCAAGGTGTAGAACGGGGCCTCATGGCAGACCTTGAGCTGCCTAGTCATGTTCTCTTGTATCTTGTGCAACGGCACATGGCCGGGACCTTCGATCATGACTTGGCAATCATGCCGCCAAGCAATCTTGGTCAGCTCACCCAGCGTCTCTAGTTCAGCGAACTGGGCAGCGTCGTTGGCATCGGCGATTGAGCCCGGACGCAGGCCGTCACCCAACGAAAATCCAACATCATAGGCCCGAAGAATCTCGCAGATATCCTCGAAATGGGTATAGAGAAAATTCTCCCGGTGGTGGGCAAGGCACCATTTGGCAAGAATGGCACCGCCGCGCGAGACGATACCCGTCGTGCGCTGCAACGTCAGCGGCACATAGGCCAATCGCACGCCCGCATGAATGGTGAAGTAATCAACACCTTGCTCGCACTGCTCGATAAGCGTGTCGCGATAGACCTCCCAATTGAGATCTTCAGGCCGTCCGCCAACCTTTTCCAGCGCCTGATAAATCGGCACCGTTCCAATCGGCACCGGCGCATTGCGGATGATCCACTCGCGAGTGGTGTGGATGTTGCGGCCGGTAGACAGGTCCATTACCGTGTCGCTGCCCCAACGAATCGACCACACCATCTTTTCAACTTCCTCCTCAATCGAGGAGGAGACCGCAGAATTGCCGATATTGGCGTTAATCTTAACCAGAAAGTTGCGGCCGATGATCATCGGCTCGGCTTCGGGATGGTTGATATTGCCCGGAATAATCGCCCGGCCGCGCGCTACCTCGTCACGCACGAATTCGGCGGTAACATGATCGGGGAGCGACGCCCCAAAGCTCTCGCCATCACGGATCAGCTCGGCCGCGTATGCGGCGTCCCTACCGAGATTCTCACGAATCGCGATGTATTACATCTCGGGAGTAACGATGCCGGCCCGCGCATAGGCCATCTGGGTCACGGCTTTGCCGTCTTTTGCCCGTAGCGGCTGGCGGCGGCTAGCCAAAGGATACTCGGCGAGATTAGCCGGGCCCCCCACCTTGCCGCCGTCATCCTCAGGCCGCACCGGCCTTCCGTCATAGGCTTCGACGTCGCGACGGGCCTCAATCCACGGGAGCCGCAGCGGCGTCAATCCTCGCCTAATCTCAATATGGACATCCGGGTCGGAATACGGCCCCGAAGCATCATAGATCCTGACCGCTGGTTCGCCCGAAGACGGTGCAAGATCGACCTCGCGCATAGCCACTCGCAATTCAGGATATAGCCGTCCCGGGACATGTATCTTGCGCGAGGAGGGCAAAGACCCCGTGGTAACCTTGAAAGTAGGATTTAACACAATTCCCTCAGGCATTGTCCGTATCTCCAGTCACGAACCGACCAGTCCAAGTTGCGGACTGGAAGCGTCGGCGTGGTGCCGCTTTGGAATGCGTCCGGCGATGCGGGCTGCGCTACCGGCCTCAACCGCAAGCCTCATCGCCGCCGCCATGGCCACCGGCCGACGCGCCTTGGCGATAGCAGTATTCAGCAAAACACCGGAACAGCCAAGCTCCATGGCCAGCGCTGCGTCCGAGGCAGTGCCAATGCCCGCATCCAGAATAACCGGCACCGAGATGCGCGAACAAATATGTTCGATCATGCCAGGATTACAGATACCCTGGCCAGAACCAATGGGGGCGCCAAGCGGCATCACCGCAGCGCAGCCAAGATCAGCCAGCTTGCGGCAAGTAACCGGGTCATCGTTGCAATAGGGCAGTACGGTAAAGCCATCGGCCACCAATTCGGCCGCCGCCTTCAACAACTCCTCGACATCGGGATGGAGCGTCTCGCGGTCCCCGATCACCTCAAGCTTGATCCAATTGGTTTCCAGCGACTCACGGGCCAGTTTGGCGGTCAAGACCGCGTCACGAGCGGTCGCGCAACCGGCGGTATTGGGCAACAGGCGAACGCCTTCGCCCAGCACGTCAATCAGACTTTCCGAATAGCCGGTAAGACTGATGCGGCGAATCGAGACGGTAACAACCTCAGCACCGCTGGCGGCAATAGCATCCAGCATGACCTGCTGGTTCGGATAGCCGGAACTGCCGATCATCAGGCGCGATTGCAGTATCTGTCCGGCAATAATAAGACGGTCGGGAACAGGACGGTCGGGCATGATTGACAAACCTCAAGAAACTAGCCGCCCTGCAGCGGGCGCACAACCTCGACCTCATCGCCAGCGAGCAGGCGGCGTTCGGTCCAGCAACGGCGCGGCACGACCTCGCCACCGACCGCGACCGCCAAACCACGCCGCTGGGGGTCAACACCGAGCCCGGTCAGCAGCTCCAACACCGTCGCGGCCGTCACCGTCTCGTCCTTGCCGTTAAGGCGAATACCCAGGTTCACGGCCTAGCCCCCCGCCGGTTTACGAAAGCGATCCAGACCGAAATCACGAATCACGTCCATCAACTTGCCTTTGAGAACGTAGCGACAAACCGCCTCCACCGTCACCGGGGTCAACAGGATGCCGTTTCGGTGATGACCGGTGGCCATGACCAGCCCGTCAACCGCCGTTGGACCCAGTATCGGCGCGTCGTCACGGCTGCCGGGACGAAATCCGACTACAATCTCATCAAGCACCAGCTCCTCCGTCCCCGGAATCGCGCGCCACGCCCCCTCCAAAAGGCTGAACACCCCGCCAGCCGTCGGACGGACATCAAAGCCCCGCTCCTCCGTTGTGGCACCGATCAACAGCCTTCCGTCGCGGCGAGGTATAATATAGGCCTTGGGTGCCCAAATGACATGGCGAACCAAGGGCTCGTTCGGATTCATCAACAGATAGAGCAACTGACCGCGAATCGGACGCACAGGCGGACGCAGAGCCTCAGGCAGGCGCTCGACAAATACCGTTTCGATGCCGCCTTCGGCGGAGCCCGTCGCGACGAGGAGAAATCGCGGGCCAAGGAGCGGGTGTTCTCCTTTCGGGACGAGCTCGGG
>JBAXKX010000049.1:0-14324 GCA_037135115.1 Rhodospirillaceae bacterium | reverse complement strand
CACTTTCCAAATTGGCCCAGCGCCATCAGGTCGATACCGTCGAACTGGCGCGGATAAACCAGATTTCGCCACCCTACAGCATAAGGACAGGTCAGGTACTGGTACTGCCGTCTGAAAGTTCCGGGGTAACTGGTTACGGGGCTCCTCAGCCCGGACGCAAGCCGGACTCGCTTGATTATAATCCCGTGCATGGTGCCGCTTCCGCATCAGTTGAAAACGTGGCCCAGCCCCCCTACTCTACCAAGCCCCCACCCGCAACGGCGGCGCTGTTACCGCTGGCTCATGATGCGAAGCCGTTGGTAACTATTGAGGCTAATCGCCGGGGCCAGGTTCCATTAGCCCGCACTAAGTCCAAGTCGTCGCTCCCTGCCGCCGTCGCCGCTCCCGCCGTCGCTGCTACCGCCGTTACAACCGCCTCCGTCCCCGTAACTGCCATGCCGACACCAGATCCGAACGAAACCAAGGCTAGCGTGGCGACACCGCTGGCTCGGTCAGGTGGACGGTTGATTTGGCCGGTACGGGGCAAGGTATTATCCGACTTTGGCCTTAAACCTGATGGTCGTCACAACGATGGCGTCAACATCGCCGCCGCACGTGGTGCGCCGGTGATCGCCGCCGACAGCGGTATAGTTGCCTATGTCGGCAACGAGTTGCGCGGCTATGGAAACTTATTGTTGGTCCGTCATCCCAATGGACTGATGACAGCCTATGCCCACCTTGATCGAACCTTGGTCGAACGCGGTGCCAAGGTGCGTCGTGGCCAAAAAATCGGCACTGTGGGTGCCACCGGAACGGTAACGTCTCCGCAATTGCACTTCGAGGTGCGCAAAGGCAGTCAGGCGGTTGACCCCGGCGACTTTCTCGAGCAGAGCCACGAGGCGACAGAGCGTTCAGAACCAATAGGCGACGAAATTAAAGGTTGATGCCGCATTAGGTTTCCTTGATGTAATTTTCCTGGAATTCTTCGGCCAGGGTCGGTACTCTCATGTCTTGGCTGCGGGAGTGTTGGCGGTGCCGCTTCCCCGTCGAAAAGGTGCGAGCTAATCTTGGAGTACAGCCGGTCATGAAAGCGTCTGATATCCGGAATACCTTTCTCAACTTCTTCCAGGATCGCGGGCATACGCTGGTCAGGCCGAGCAATGTCATCATGCCTGATGACGACCCGACCTTGTTGTTCACCAACGCCGGAATGAATCAGTTTAAGGCCGCCCTGCTTGGTCGCGAGACGCGCTCTTATAAACGCGCCACCTCGTGCCAACCTTGCATGAGGGTGGGCGGCAAGCACAACGACCTTGATGCAGTCGGAAAAGATGGCCGTCACCACACTTGGTTTGAGATGTTGGGTAACTGGTCATTTGGCGATTACTATAAAGAAGACGCCATCGCCTGGGCCTGGGACTTGGTAAAGGATAAGTTCCAGCTTGATACCTCACTCATTCACGCCTCTGTATATAAGGACGACGACGAATCCGCCGCCATTTGGAAAAAAGTTGCGGGTCTGCCCGACGACCGCATTCACCGGCTTGGCGATGTAGAAAAAGGCGATGAGGAGAATTTTTGGTCGATGGGGCCAACCGGCCCGTGCGGCCCCTGCACCGAGCTATATATCGACCAGGGCCTGTCATTTGGTCACGACGTGGTCGGCGGCCCCAGCGATCGTTTCCTCGAGTTCTGGAATCTGGTGTTCATGGAATTTGACCGCGCCGAAGACGGCTCGGTCAAACCGTTGCCGATGCGCTCAGTTGATACCGGTATGGGGCTGGAGCGCGTCGCCGCAATCCTGCAAGGAAAAACCAACGTTTTCCATACCGACCTGTTCATGCCGATCATTCACGAGATCTGCGAGAAGACCGGACGTGACTTTACCGGCGACGATGCTTCAGCCATGTGCGTGGTGGCCGACCATATCCGCGGGCTGAGCTTTACGCTCAATGATGGCGGCGTGTTCGACCGGGTTGGTCGCGGCTATGTACTGCGCCGAATACTTCGCCGCGCTGTTTTGCACGGCGACCAAATCGGTATCAAGGAACCCTGGCTCTATACTTTGGTGCCCACCGTGGTGACTACCACTGGCGCATATGATCTGCCTCCCGAACGCATGGCTATCATTCAGGAGACCATCCGCGACGAAGAGGCCAAATTTTTCCGCACCCTCGATCGTGGGCTGGTCTATTTCACCAAAGTTGCGGACGAGCTTCAAGGTCGGAAGGAAAAGGTAATCTCGGGACCGGCGGCGTTTCAGCTTTATGACACATACGGCTTCCCGGTAGACCTCACCCGCATTCTCGCCGAGAAGCGGTGCATGGAGGTTGACGATATCGGTTTCGACCAAGAACTAGCGCAACAAAGAGCGCGATCCAAGTCGGTACAGGAATTTTATGATGCCGGGGGTTGGATTTCACTAGCCGAAGGTAACGGTGACGGTTTTGCAGGCTATGATTTGGCAACACTTGACGTGCGTGTGCTGCGATATCGCGAGCGCGCCGACGGAGGTGTTGACCTTATTCTTGACCGCACCCCACTCTACATCGAAGGTGGCGGTGAGCAGGCTGATTACGGTACCATTACCGGCGGCAGCTTGGCGATCCAGATTGATGAAGTTCGGCGAATTGATGTCGGTGTCGTCCATGGCGGACGTTTGATCAGGGGCGTGCTGGAGGACTTGGCGAACAAGCCATTGCTCACCGCTATGGTTGACTACGGCCGTCGCCAGGCCAAGGCGGCGCACCACACCGCCACACACCTGCTTCATGCGGCACTGCACGAGATTGTTGATCCCGGAGCCCGACAAAAGGGCTCGCTAGTCGCCCCCGACCGGCTGCGCTTTGATTTTGTTTCAAGCCGGGCCCTGAGCCCCGAGGAACTGCAGCTTATCGAGGAGCGGGTCAACCGTTGGATATTGGACGATCTTGACGTGGTCATCCAGCTTGATGTGCCTCACGCTGAAGCGGTGGCTGGCGGTGCCATGGCTTTCTTTGCCGACAATTACGGCGAGACGGTACGGGTCGTCACGGTGCCAAAGGTGGGTCAGGAATTATGCGGCGGCAACCATGTCCGCCGAACTTCGCAAATCGGCAGCTTCCTTATCATGTCGGAGGAAAGCGTCGGCTCCGGCATCCGGCGTATCGAAGCCGTAACCCATATGGCGGCAGTACAACGAGTGCGTGAGCTGCGCGATGTACTGGCCGCCGCCGCCACCGTTCTCAACATCTCGCCCGAGCAACTGCCCACCCGTGCAGCTCAACTCATTGAAGAGGTGAAAAAGCTCACTAGGGACAAGGAACAGCTTTCCCGCGCCGCCCTCACCGGCAAGGGAGCCGATGCCCTGCTGGACGGGGCCGAATCCGTGGACGGTGTATTGATTCAGGTTAAACTGCTGCCCGATACCGACGCCGGCCTATTAAAGCAGGCGTTGGACAATCTGCGCGTCCAGCACGCCAACGGTGTTTTCATCATGATCTCGGAAGGCGATGGTCGCGGTTCCATACTGATAGGCTGTGGCGTCGAGGCCGTAAAACGCGGGCTCAAGGCCGGTGATCTCGCTAAGGTAATCGCGTCGCGTCTCGGTTCCGGCGGCGGTGGCCGTCCCGACTTTGCCCAGACCGGTTTTAAGGGCATTGAAGCCGCTAAGGTGGTGGTTATTGCCAACGAGACGGTGCGAGCGGCGGTGGGGGGTTGACAGTCGGCGCCGACGCCTTGATCGAATCTTCACGCAAAACCTCTCCCTTCATGAGAAGTCAAGGCATGCCCTAATTTGTGTTGACGGACCTTGCCGATCTCGGCAAGGTCCAATCCAAGACGCCGCAACCCAGTCATTCATAGCTGGGAGCTGCGATCGCGTAGGTACTGAAATGCGCCGATGCGTGGATTGAAACATAGTCAGGATTCCTGCGCTGTCCATTTTCGGGGATGGCCTAGCGTTTATTCGAGGGAGCATTGTTCGTGGTTTCTGCGGTGATGCCAACCTACGCCCGCGCTGACGTTATGTTCGAGCGCGGCGAGGGCGCTTATCTTTATGATTCAAACGGTCGGCGCTATTTGGATTTTGCCAGCGGCGTCGCTGTAACGTCCCTAGGCCATGGCCATCCTCGGCTTGTCGCGGCGCTTGTCGATCAGGCCGGGAAGGTTTGGCATACATCAAACCTGTTCCGGGTCGCGGGTCAAGAGCGGGTTGCGGCCCGCCTGATAGCCAACAGCTTTGCTGATACTGTATTTTTTTGCAACTCGGGGGCCGAGGCATGGGAATGCGGGCTCAAGATGATTCGCAGATATTTCCATGAAAGTAATCGTCCAGAACGCTATCGGGTGATCACAGCTGTCGGCTGCTTTCATGGAAGGACCATGGCGGCGATTTCGGCGAGCAAGCAGGAAAGAATGGTCAAGGGTTATGGCCCGCTGCTTGACGGGTTTGATCAGGTCACGTTCGGCGATCTTAGTGAAATGCGCGCCGCTATTACCAACGAAACAGCGGCCATTTGTGTCGAGCCGATCCAGGGCGAAGGCGGTATTCGAACAACCACCGTTGAATATTTGCACGGACTACGCAAAATTGCCGACGAGTTCGGTTTGCTGCTTTATTTTGATGAAGTTCAGAGCGGTATCGGTCGCACCGGCAAGCTATTTGCCTACCAATGGTCGGGGATCGCTCCCGATGTCATGAGCCTTGCCAAAGGACTTGGCGGCGGCTTTCCGGTGGGCGCCTGCCTGGCAACCGAACGGGCAGCGTGCGGCATGGGACCTGGCAGCCACGGGGCAACCTTTGGCGGCAATCCGCTGGCTATGGCGGTTGCCGACGCCGTGCTTGACGTTATGCTGGAGCCGGAGTTCTTGCCTTGGGTGGTTGAGGCCGGCCTCGAACTGAGCCGCCAGCTGACGGCCCTGACCTTGCGCCATCCCACCGTATTCGAGGAGAAGGAGCGTGGGCAGGGCTTAATGCGGGGCTTAAAATGCATCCCGATCAATACGATTGTAGTCGACGCGCTGCGCAGCCAGGGTCTGCTTACGGTGGGGGCCAGCGACAATGTCGTGCGCCTGCTACCCCCGCTGATAGTCAGTGACGCTGAAATCCAGGAGGCGGTCGCCATCCTTGACCGGACTGCAACTGTGCTGGCTCTGGGAGCGACCGCGCCATGAGACGGACACCCCGACATTTTCTTGATATCGACCAGCTTGATACTCATACTTTACGGACCATTCTGGATTTTGGCCACGAGTTCAAGCGCCGTAAATATACCGGCCATCCCTTGCTCGGCCGGTCTTTGGCCATGATCTTTGAAAAGCCGTCGACACGTACCCGCGTTTCGTTCGAAGTCGGAATGAGACAACTCGGCGGCGATGTGGTGGTGCTGGAGTCCCAAGGCAGCCAGCTTGATCGCGGCGAGACCGTTGGCGACACCGCGCGCGTGTTGTCGCGTTACGTCGATGCGATCATGCTGCGTACCGACAGCGTGCGAAAGCTCATTGAGCTTGCGAGCGCCGCCACGGTGCCGGTTATCAACGGCCTGACTGACCGCTCGCACCCCTGCCAGGTAATGGCCGACGTCATGACATTTGAGGAGCATTGCGGCTCGATTGCCGACCGGGTGGTCGCCTGGAGCGGCGACGGCAACAATGTGGCTAACAGTTGGATACATGCCGCCGCGCGCTTCGGCTTCGACCTGCGTCTAGCCTGTCCCGAACCGTTGCAGCCGCAGCGGGCCTTGGTCGACTGGGCCAATGCCAATGGCGGCAGGGTGACAGTCGGCACCGATCCCTTGGCTGCGGTGCTTGGTGCTGATTGTGTAGTCACGGATACTTGGGTTTCGATGAACCACAGCTATCGCAGCGAGCGGATAAACCTGTTGCTGCCCTTCCGGGTTGATGAGGCGTTAATGGAGCGGGCTGCCCCGCATGCGTTATTCATGCACTGCCTGCCCGCCCACCGCGGCGAGGAAGTAACCGATGCGGTAATTGATGGCCCTCACTCGGTGGTTTGGGACGAAGCCGAAAACCGGCTCCACATCCAAAAGGCGATTCTGACTTGGTGCCTAATTGACTGACCAAGTCCTCCCATTCCATACCGACGCTTCTAACTTACGCGGCCGACTGGTCCGGCTCGGGCCGTCACTCAATCATGTTTTGAGCAGCCATCACTACCCCGAACCGGTAGCCCGCCTACTTGGTGAGACACTAGTTTTGGCGGTAGCGTTGGCCTCCACTCTAAAATACGACGGCGTCTTTACCCTCCAGATTAAGGGAGATGGCCCGGTTAACCTGATTGTCGCCGACGTGTTCGGGACCAAGGACCCGGGGGAGAGTCCGGGGGGGCGTGTGGTGAGGGGCTATGCCCGCTACAATGCCGCCCCCGCCTTGCGGATGGCAACCGATCCTTACATGCCGCCGCTGGCTTTGCTTGGCAAGGGATGGCTAGCTTTCACGGTAGACCAGGGCACTGACTGTGAGCGCTACCAGGGCATCGTCGCCCTAACCGGCACGACGCTTGCCGACTGCATCGAACATTATTTTCATCAATCAGACCAACTGCCGACTGGGATTCAGTTGGCGGTTGCGTCTGACGGCGAATGCTGGCGGGGCTCGGCGCTGTTACTGCAAATATTGCCGAGCGGGAACGAGAACGGCGACGGGGACAATAAAGACGATTGGCGGCGCGCCCAGGCTCTATTGGCGACTGTCGGACCGTCGGAACTGCTTGATTCTGGCTTGGCTGATGCTGACTTGCTTTACCGGCTGTTCCATGAGGACGGGGTGCGGGTGTTCGCGCCCCTGAAGCTACGCCATGGTTGCCGTTGCTCACGCGACAGAGTTGAAGCCATGATGAGCACGCTTAGCCCCAGCGAGATCAAAAGCTTGCGTGAAGATGGTGATATCCAGGTTAATTGTGAATTCTGCAACACGACCTATATTTTCAGTGATGCAATGGGTTGAAGGGGCGGCGATGACCGAGCAGAACGAGTTCGATCTTATCACTATCGGTGCGGGTTCGGGTGGTGTGGCGGGGAGCCGGAGGGCGGCCGTTTATGGTGCCAGAGTTGCCATATTTGAGGAGAGCCGAGTCGGCGGAACCTGTGTCATTCGCGGCTGCGTCCCTAAGAAGTTGTTGATGTATGGCGGCCAGTTTCGCGATGCCTTCGATGATGCGCCGGGCTATGGCTGGGCCTCGGGCGAGGCTTTAAGGTTTGACTGGCCGATTCTGCTTGAGCGCAAGAACCGCGAGATCGACCGGCTAAACCAGATATATATCGAGATGCTGGGCAAGGCCGGTGTTACCTTAGTGCGTCAGCGGGCGCGGTTGGTCGACACGAACACTGTCGAGGCTGGCGGCCGGCGCTACCGGGCCAAAACCATCATGATCGCTACCGGCGGGAGGCCTTCGCTTCTGTCGATCCCTGGTATTGAACACGCCATCACTTCTGACGATCTTTTGGAAATTGCCGAGTTGCCACGCAAACTGCTGGTTATCGGCGGCGGTTACATCGCGGTCGAGTTCGCCAGCATCTGTCGCGGTCTCGGGGCCGAAGTGACCATCGTCATTCGCGGTCAGCACATCCTGAACGGGTTTGATGACGACATCCGCCAAGCATTGGAAGTTGAAATGCGGCGGCGCGGCATTGTTATTAACGCTGGATTCCAGCCAGCCGGGCTGACACCGGCAAATGATGGCGGTTTCACCCTGACGGGGCAGGACGGGAGGACGTTTACCGCCGATCAGGTACTATGCGCCACCGGCCGCCATCCCAACAGCGCCGGGCTTGGACTGGAAGATGTTGGAGTCAAACTGAGCAAGGGTGGGGCTGTATTGGCCGATGACTGGTCGCGGACCAGCGTGCCCAACATCTACGCCGTCGGCGACGTGACCGACCGGGTTAATTTGACGCCGGTCGCCATTGCCGAAGGGCGAGCGTTCGCCGAAACCTTGTACAATAACAATCCCCTCCAGGTAAACTACGCCAATATCCCAACGGCGGTGTTCACTAACCCTGCCATTGGTACCGTAGGTTTGACCGAGCACAAAGCGCGGGCCGAGGGATTTGAACTCGACATCTACCGCACCAGCTTTCGTCCGATGAAGTACACACTTTCCGGCCGGGAGGAGCGGGTAATGATCAAATTGGTGGTCGACCGCACTACCGACCGCGTGCTCGGCTGCCATATGCTAGGCAACGATGGTCCAGAGATTGTCCAGGGCTTGGCAATCGCGCTAAATTGTGGTGCCACCAAAAAGGACTTTGACCGCACCATCGGACTGCATCCATCAGCGGCGGAGGAGTTCGTGACTTTGAGAGAGAAGGTATAGGCTGAATATTGCCGAGCTAAAGAACCTCATTAATTAATATTAAGGCGTGTAGCCGATCGCGCCGCGCAGGTCGGCACCTTCCAGATTGGCCCCGCGCAGGTCTGAGTTGGTCAGGTTTGCATCCTGAAGCACCGCCTTGCGCAGATCAGCCCGCCGCAGGTCGGAGTTGCTGAGGTCGGCACGGGCCATGCGCGCCGTCCTCAAGTCTGCACCGCTGAAGTTGCATCGGGTAAGGCGAGCGTTTTCTAGATTTGTGGTCCAATGAGTTACCGTTGACCCAGTAACCTCCACCGGCCCAAGCCGCGCGCCCAACAGTTTGGCCCCGGTAAGGGTTGCACGATTGAGATTTGCACCACGCAAATCGCTGTTGCTGAGGTCGGCATCACGCATGTCAGTGAACGATAAATCGGCCATAACTAGCGATATCTTGGTCATGCTGACCGCCTTGAGAATCGAATAGCTGAGATTGCACGCCGACAGGTTGATGCTGTTCAGGCACTCATTGGTCAAATCGTGCTTTGAAAGGTCGGCGCGCCGGCCCGAGCGACCCTGAGAGCCGATCCATTCGATGTGGGCAGTAATGATGTCGCGCAACGAGGCGTCCAGGCTGTCGAGGCGCGTGACCATGGTGGCGTTAGTCATGTCGGCGGTCGACAAATCCACCGAGTCCATGATCACCCCGATCAGGTCGGCGTCCCGAAGGTTGGTGTACATCAGGCACGCCTTTGACAGCACCGCACCCTGAAGGTTAGCGCCGCAGAGATTAGCCTCTGTAAGGTCGGCCCCCTCCAGCGTTGCGCCCGTGAGGTTGGAAAAGCTGAGGTCAGCGCGGACAAATCGCACGTTGCACAACACGGCGTCTGTCAGATCGGTTTGCAGGATGAAGGCGTTGCTGATTTTGGCTCCGGTCATATTGGCGCGCTGGGCGCTGGCCGAGCCCATTTCGGCGCTGCCGCCCGAAGTCGAGACCTGCTTCAGCTCGCCGCCCTTGCCCGGCTTGAGCATGACGCCGCCGCGCAGGTCGGCTTCGATTAGAATTGCGTCGTTGAGGATAGCCCCGCGCAGACTGGCCCCGCGCAGGTCGGCGCGGCGAAACTCGGCCTTTTCAAGGTTAGCGGTGCGTAGATCGCAGGCGAATAAATTGGCGTTAACGAACTTGGTTTCGCGCATACAGCAGCCAAACAACTTCGAGCCACTGAAGTCTGCCTCCGACAGATCGCGGCCAGTGAAGTCGAGGTAGGACAGGTCGCGCAGCTTAAGGCTAGCCCGCACGCCCCCGGTGCGTCGCTTGAGGAAAGCCTCGTGGCGGTTAAGTATCTCGTCGAGTTCGGATTGGGTGATTTTATCTCGCCCGACCTCAAGCTCTTCAATTGATGTCTGGGTAAGATTCGTTGTTGTCATGGTACCTGGGCAGGTTTGAGGATGAAAAAAAGCTAACTTATATTTGTGCTGCTTTTGATATGTTAAAAGTAATTTAGATTACCAAGCGCACGCGCAGTCAAAGATAACCTACCAACTATATAACAGGAGCATTGCCGTCGCAAGCAGTCTTTCCCTATGATTGCGACCCGACTCGGGCGGGAATAGCCCCTGAATTGAATTGCCAGGGAAATTATGCCCTGGGGGAAAATTATGCCCTGGGGGAAGATTATAGTTGACGATAAGTTAATTTTGTGGCCTATAATCACGCCATGAGCATCGCACGGCACTTCCAGAGAGCTGCACGCCTGATAGTCGGCCGGACGGTCGGCCCGGTTTTGTGGCTTGGCGTCATTGGCTACTTCTCCTTTTATGCCGTACACGGCGAACGTGGCCTGTTGTCAATGCGGCAGCTGCAGACCGAGGTTGAGCAGTCAAGGGGCGCGCTAGCCGTCGCGCGAGATGAGCGGCAAAGGCTAGACCGCCGGACTAAGCTGCTACGCTCCGACAGTCTTGACCTTGATATGTTGGATGAGCGGGTACGCGAGATGCTCAACAAGAGCCGTGCCGCTGACGTCATCATTATGCTACCGCCGCGCCGCGACGGCAATTCGGGAGCCAAGTCGCGCTCTGTTAATTGACGTCTGGCAATTGACACGCCGGACATTTGACACCGTGCATTTGATAGCAGATGGGCCGATTTTTGGCTAGCTTGGTGGGCACCCGGCGCTTATGCATGGGCGGCCGACATAATCATCCAAGGTTGAAGTTCATGAGCATCTGTCACTGCGGTACCGGCCGCGATTTCGACGAGTGTTGCGGTCCCTGTCTGTCAGGTGCGGCTCCGGCACCGACTGCGGAAGCGTTGATGCGCTCACGCTACACGGCCTTTGTCACCGCCGATATCGATTACCTGGAAAACTCTTTATTGCCTGAAGTTAGGGGCGATTTGGACCGTGACCATATCAGCAATTGGGCAAAGAACAGCACCTGGCTCGGCCTTGAAGTGCTGTCAACCAGTGGTGGCGGCGTCGATGACGACAGCGGCATGGTTGAGTTTTCCGCGAGCTTTCGCACCGGGGGGCGGGAGCTTCAACACCATGAGATAGGACGCTTCACCAAGCTCGACGGCCGCTGGTACTACAAGGATGGCGACCTAGTTAAACAGCAACCGCGCGTTGTGACCAAAATCGGCCGCAACGATCCTTGTTCATGTGGCAGCGGCAAAAAACACAAGAAGTGTTGCGGCGGCGCGGTAGCGTAGAACCAGCCAACACGCGCCGCTATTTAGAATACTGGACCATGGCGGGCATTTATTCGGAGGGGTTCTTGCCGTTGAGGCGCGCAACCAGAGTCCTCAGATAGGCCCGGTCTATGTCGGCCAACTCGTTGGATGCAATGTCGGTGCGCAAATCGAGCAATTCACGGCGCGTCTCCGCCGCAAGGCCAGTGCGAGCCAGCAACGAATCGAGCAGGGCTAGTTCCTCGGCATAGAGAGCAGCCAAGCCGGGCGGCACCGGGTCTTGCTGTTCGAAGGAGTGGTCGCCGTGGCGGTCGCTGATTTCAAAGTCGCCTGGAACGGCATCAGCGTCACCATCGGTGTCACCATCGGTGTTTGGACCTTGATCCAGCAAAGCGTCCCATTCAAGTCCGGCATCGGTGATCCGTCGGTGGATATCTCTGGCGGCCGCCAGGGCATCGGCGCTGCTATCTGCGCCCAATTGCTCCAGCAATGCTATGAAGCTGGCTCGGTCCAGGTACGGCATGGGCGGTGTTCCTCATCTGATGGTCGCGCTGTTGGCCTTCGGTGTGGATATCGCCATTAATGCCGACATGCTAGAGTGCCTGCAGCCGCTTGGCAATAACGGAGCCGGATCATGCCGACCTTTGATGTCGTTTCCAAGACCGATGTTAACGAAGTTGAAAACGCGCTCGACGGTGTGCGACGCGAGGTCGCCCAACGCTTTGATTTTAAGGGCGCAAAGTGCTCAATCGATCGGACCGAGAACATCGTCACCATATTAGCCGATGACGAACTTAAATTAAAACAAATGCATGAGCTGCTGCGCGTCCATTTGACTAGGCGTAAGCTGGATGTCGGTGCCCTTGAATTCGGCCGGGTTGAAAAGGCCGCCGGCAACAGCGTGCGCCAAGAGGTGACTGTCCGTCAGGGTGTCGACAAGGACATGGCCAAACAGATTGTCAAGGCTGTAAAGGACAGCAAGCTTAAGGTTCAGGTCGCCATCCAAGGCGACGAGCTGCGAGTTACCGCCAAAAAAATCGATGATCTTCAGGCCGCTATTCGTTTGATTCGCGAGTTGAAGATTGAACAACCTCTGCAATACCTGAACTTCAGAGATTGACGCTACATCCCAGCTTCGTGCATCACGATTTCACTATATCACAAAGCTTATGTAGCGTGATCGGCTCCGCCCGTTAACACAAGAGCTGTTGGACACAAACCTAGTGGATTTAATGTCGGAGGGCACGCCGAGCAATGAAAGATACTCACACATCTCCAACACCCGATGCTCTCACGCCACATGATCGGGCGGCCCTTGAGTTGCTGATCTATGCTATCCGTTTGCAACCGGGCAAGGGTGAAGAGGAACTGGTGCTGGCTGTAAATATGCTGCGCAAGTACATTGACGACCCAACGGCCAAAAGGTTCGCGATGGCAAAGCTTGCGTTTGATGACATTGACTCCGATATCAAAAAAAGCATTCACCACGACGCAGATGAACTGGCCGTTAAGACTGCGTCCGAGATGCACGCCCGCGCCTCGCTCAAGCACCTAGCCACCAAGCTGGCGACGCCCCCGCCTGATGCTTGGTCCAAACTCGAGTCGAAGGTCGAAGCGGAAGCCAGGATCAAAAAAAAGTTCCAAACACCGCTGCTGTCAAACCTGCATAGGGATTAATTAACGTCAAGGCGCGGTGTCGATAAAACGGCGCGTTTCGCCTTCCAGGACTGCGGCCGTTAAACGGCCGGTGGCATAGGCCCCGGTGTCGACGCCAATGCGATTCGGGAGCGACTCGGCTTCCATGGCGATGGTGTGGCCGTGAACCACGACCACCCCATGGTCATGCGAGGAATGGAGGAACGCATCACGAATCCATACCAAATCATCGACACTCTGATCGGCCAGCGCCACTCCGGGACGGATGCCCGCATGTACGAACAGGTAGGTACCGATCACCACATAGGGGGCAAGGCCGCGCAGGAATGCTAAATGGGTCGAAGGTAGGATGTCGCGAAGCTGGGCTTGTACCATGGCCAGTCTTTGGCGCGGAGGTACATCCACCGGCGGTCGCACCTTATAACTTAGCAGAGTGTTGATCCCGCCATAGGTCAGCCATCCCGGCCCGGCCATCAGGTCATCCAGAAAGTTGATCATGGTGGCCTCGTGATTGCCACGAATAAAGTTAGTCTCAAATTCAGGGAACGGGTTACTGAGCAGACATTCTATCACCGCCTTGGTCTGGGAACCGCGATCGATATAATCGCCAAGGAAGACAACCCGGCAGCGACCACCGCGCTGAAGACTGGCCGCATCAGCGTGAATGCGGGCGATCAGTGTTAGCAGCAGGTCGAGTCGGCCGTGGATATCGCCAACGGCATAAACTCGCAGCCCCGGTGCCAGCAGACCGCGAGTCGGTTCATTTCTGCCGCTGGGCCGGCGCGGAACAATTGTATTCACGTGTCCTCGATCGGGATGCGCGAGCGTGTCCATGACTATAGCATATAATTGTGATTGATACCGCTGTGCAAGGCCATGGCCCTGGATTAGGCATTAGGTTGCCGTCCCGCCTACTGTCAGAGCGTCGAGCCTTAATGTTGGTTGGCCCACTCCCACCGGCACACCTTGCCCATCCTTGCCGCATACACCGACGCCGGGGTCTAGCTTGCCGTCATTTCCAATCATGCTTACTCGGGTTAACACGTCGGGGCCATTGCCGATCAGGGTAGCGCCCTTGACCGCCGGGCCGATCCTACCGTTTTCGATAAGATAGGCTTCGGATGCAGTGAAAACGAACTTGCCGGAGGTGATATCAACCTGGCCACCGCCGAAATTAGCTGCGTACAGTCCGTTTTTGACCGAGGCGATGATCTCTTCGGGGGAGTGTGAGCCATTGCGCATGATGGTATTAGTCATGCGCGGAATCGGGCGGTGGGAAAAACCTTCGCGGCGGCCGTTTCCGGTCGGCTTCATGCCCATAAGGCGGGCGTTCAACCGGTCTTGCATGTAACCCACCAGCACACCATCCTCAATCAGCGTGGTGCATTGGCTTGGTGTGCCTTCATCGTCTACGCTAATCGAGCCGCGCCTGTCCGCCAGACCGCCATCATCGACCACCGTCACTCCCGCCGCCGCGATGCGCTGGCCGAGTAGGCCGCTGAAGGCGGAAGTCCCCTTGCGGTTGAAGTCGCCTTCAAGGCCGTGGCCGATCGCTTCATGCAGCAGAATGCCGGGCCAGCCCGGTCCCAGCACCACAGTCATCTCGCCGGCCGGGGCCGGTTGCGAACCCAAATTGACCAGGGCCTGACGCAAAGCTTCATCAACCTGGAACCGCCAATCCAACTCCTTCATGACATGCTCATAGCCATAACG
>JBAXKX010000048.1:0-14349 GCA_037135115.1 Rhodospirillaceae bacterium | reverse complement strand
CGTACATCCGATCATACTTGGCGCTGTCGATCCAAGCGTTCTTGGCAAAATCTTCGCGCACGGGAAAGAATTTGTTATCGGTCGTCATGATGCGCTGTTTCCTCCGAGGAAAGATTTTATTATTGCTTCTATTGTTAGCTTACCAAAGCGCCGTAGAGGCGTCCCGGTTGGCCAAACGCATTATCCACAAATGCTGGGGCGTTACAAGCAGCAAGCAACGGATGGAAATATATTTGACCTCATCCGGTATTATTATTGCTTAGCGGCCATATTTGCTCGCAGGTGCAGCAAATACTGCGCGTCAACTTGGCTGGACCCTGGGAAATCCGGGCAAAACTGCGAGATAACGTGGATTTGGCCTTATGCTGCAAAGCCGGTGAGGAGGTAAGATCTGAGCCCTTCCGGCTCGCTGACTGGGCTCCGATTTGAGCAAACTTTGGGCCAAGGCCCCCTTTCACGCCTTCGGAAAGACCCGTCGCCATGGCCTGATCAGCACCGACTCGAACAGCCCTGCCACTGCGTATGGGTCCGCCGCCGCCACCGCCTCGGCCTCGCTACGGTTGGCGCAGTCGAGCACTATCAGACTGCCAATGGGGGTTTGAGCGTCAGCCCCGCCCAATAGCGGCCCGGCCGTGACCAGACGCGCACCCAGACTCTCAATATAGGCTAAATGGGTAGGCCGGTTGTCGAGTCGCACCTGGAGCGATCCGGGCTTGTCGGTGCAATAGAGGCAATAAAACATGAGTTCAAGTCCTTTCAAAATATTTGTATAATTTGTACTATGGCGTGGCGTTTCTTGCCGGCGGTCAGCTTTACTATTGCTCCTATTTCATATTTACTGCCACGATTTTCTTCGATGACAACCACATCATCAATACGGGCGCCGCCGCCCCGGATCAGGCGCCTCGCCTCACCCCCTGATGCGGCGAGCCCGGACTTTACGAAGAGAGACACCGGGTTCCACTCACCGGCGGGCAGTTGTGTTGTCGGTAGACCCTCGGCGGCGGCCCCGTCCTCGAAGGTGAGGCGGGCGGTTTCGGCGGCAGCAATGGCGGCGTCGATGCCGTGAGCCAGCTTGGTGGCCTGGAACGCCAGAACTTTTTTGGCTTCGTTGATCCCGGCCCCCTCAAGTGCTGCGAGGCGAGCGACCTCGTCAAGGGGCAACTCGGTGAACAATGCCAAGAAGCGGCCAACATCGGCATCCTCGGTGTTGCGCCAATACTGCCAGTAGTCATAGGGGCTTAGCCGGTCGGCGTTCAGCCACACGGCGCCTGCTGCCGTCTTGCCCATTTTGGCGCCGGACGCAGTGGTCATTAGTGGCGTGGTCAGACCGAAAAGCGCTGCCTGATCGAGTCGCCGCCCTAACTCGATGCCATTGATGATATTGCCACATTGGTCCGACCCGCCCATCTGGAGCACGCAGCGATTGCGCCGGTGCAGCTCCAGGAAATCGTAAGCCTGGAGAATCATGTAGTTAAATTCAAGGAAGGTCAGCGGCTGTTTGCGCTCCAGTCGCAGCTTGACCGACTCGAAGGATAGCATGCGGTTGATGGTGAAGTGGGGGCCGACCTCACGCAGGAACGGGATGTAGGCCAGCCGGTCCAGCCAGTCGGCGTTGTTGACTATCACTGCGTCGGTGGGACCATCGCCGAACTTGAGGAACCTAGTAAAGACTTGGCGGATGCCAGCCATATTGGCGGCAATCTGGTCGTCGCTGAGCAACTGCCGGCTCTCGTCCTTGCCCGAGGGATCGCCGATTTTAGTGGTGCCGCCGCCCATCAGCACAATCGGCTTGTGTCCGGTATTTTGCAGCCAGCGCAGCATCATGATCGGCACCAGCGAGCCGACATGCAGGCTGTCAGCGGTGCAGTCAAAGCCGATATAGCCGGTGACTATTCCGACTCTGGCCAGCCGACCATCCAGCGCCTCCGGATCGGTGCATTGGTCGATAAAGCCGCGCTCGTTCAGCGTGGTGAGGAAGTCTGAGCGATAATGGTGGGTCATGTTTGTGCCGTGAACGGAGAAAAAGCGCGTCGCGCGGTTTAATGTTGCGGTCGCGCATGTCATGTCGCACGTTCAGCGCGCGGTCGTAAAGGCCGCTATGTGAAAGGAGGTGACGCGGTTGAGGAAACTCTTAGGGTGGCTCCGCCACTTGAAGGTTCGATTCGAGCTACGACTGACCATCCTGTTCGAACTGACTAACAAGAGCTAGGGGCCGGGCGGGGTCGGGAAACCGGCCTCGCTTCCCAAGAGGGGCAATTACCGCGTCACCTCCTCTAAGAAGATAGAGTAGCCATTATGATCGAAAATATCAAGCCGCCGCTTATGACTGTGATTGGCCTGATGAGCGGTACTTCGCTCGACGGTATCGATGCCGCGCTGATTCGCACCGATGGACTGGAGCGGGTGGTAAGTGGGGCGTTCCTGACCATTCCTTATGACGACGAGTTGCGTGGTCAGTTGCGCTCCTGCCTGGGCGGGCGGGGACCGGTGGCTGCGGTCGAGCAAGACCTGACCGACGCGCACGCCGCAGCAGTGCGGGCCCTGCTCACCCATGCCAGCCTGAGCACCGCCGATATCGACTTGATCGGATTTCATGGACACACCATTCTGCACGCCCCGCACGAGCGCCGGACCTGGCAAATCGGCGACGGTGCGCGGCTTGCCGTCCTGACCGGCATAGCCGTCGTCAGCGATTTCCGCAGCGCCGACGTGGCGGCTGGCGGCCAGGGTGCGCCGTTGGTGCCACTATATCATCGGGCGTTGGTTGCGACCTTGGCTGCGCCGCCTCAGTGGCCGGTAGCCATTTTGAATATCGGCGGAGTGGCCAATGTTACGTGGCTTGGACCGGGAGGAGGGCTGGACGTACTGGCTTTCGACACAGGGCCGGGCAACGCGCTGATTGACGACTGGGTGCTTCGTCACACCGGCCAACGCTATGACGAGGGCGGCGCTCTGGCCCGCCTTGGCCGGGTCTGCGAGGCGGCGCTGGCGGAATTGCTGGATCATCCTTATTTCGGGCAGCCCGCCCCCAAATCGCTCGATCGTAATGCTTTTGATCCGCGCCCGGTGGCGGCCTTGTCGGTGGTGGATGGTGCAGCGACTCTCACCGCTTTCACCGCCGCCACGGTGGCTGCCGCTCTGTCGCTGATGCCGTCGCCGCCGCGACGCTGGCTGGTTGGCGGCGGCGGTCGGCTTAATGAGACCCTGATGACCAAGTTGGCGAGGCGACTCGGGGCGCCGGTAGTGTCGGTGGACAGCGTCGGCTGGTCTGGCGATGCCCTTGAAGCCCAGGCCTTTGGCTATCTCGCGGTGCGCAGTCGGCTGGGGCTGCCGCTTAGCTTGCCGAGCACCACCGGCGTGCCGCACCCGATGAGCGGCGGGCGACTCCACTCACCACAGAAAGCCTGATCTGGACCCTTAGGGGAACATGTCGTCGATGTCGCTCTGACTTACGTTTGGAATGTTGCGCTTGCTGGCGGCGGCGGCAGGTATGACGGGAGGCGTGGCAGGTATGACGGGCGGAGCGGGAGCGGGGGCGGCAGGTATGACGGGTGGTGTGGAGGGTATGACGGGAGGCGCGGGAGCGGGGGCCATTGTAGCCTCCGGGGCGGTGACGGGAGTTTCCACCTTTGAAGTGAAAAAGGACCCGAGCATACGGTCGATTTCGTCCTGGCTTACGCCGTTGTCGCTGGGGCCGTTGAGCAAATGGGCATCGGGGCGTTTGTCAACCGGTCCGTTATCGCAAGTCGGCGTGACGTCGTTCTCGTTGCCCCAGATCGACATCATGGCCATGACTCTTTGTTCGATGTAGCGCAGGGCGTTGACCACCTTGGTTGTACGCTGGCCGGTCAAGTCCTGGAATGAACAGGCCGTGAAGATGTTGGAAACTTCGTTATCGATGTCTGCGCACAGGTTTTCCGGAGCATTGGCGGCCCGCAACTTGGCGGTCCTGTCCATCATGCGTTCAGCGGCGTTCAGAATATCAAATGATGCCCGCTCGGTTGACTGGACAATGGCGTCCAGCTCGTTGGTCGCGGTCATTATGCGGTCGCTGCCCTCGGTTTCGTCCTTGGGCCGTAGCGAGGCGATTTCCCTTCGCGCTTGGTTGATCGAGGCGCTCATGTCCAGCAGTTCGCGGCGCAGTACCTCGACCTTGGTGGCTGAATCGATACCGCTGGAGTGCTGCCGCCAACTGTCACGCAAATCATTGATCAGGCGGATGACTTCCTCGGCGGCAAGTTTTTGCGAACGGCGTTCGTGTTCACGCAGGAACGCCCGGCCGCGTGGTGTCTGCGACACAAAACGCTTCAGTTCTTCATAGTCGTCATCGTTGAAGCGGGCGACCTCGGTCATGCGGCAGCTCCGGATATAAAATCGAATTATTCCGATGGTCGGATCGACAACCGGGGAGAGGATATGGACACGGTATTATCCCTTATCCCGCAAGTCGCAATGCTTTTATCGCATCCGTGAGGCTAGGACGACTAAATTGGGCGAGGGCTGGCCGTCTTCATCCCGCAGGTTGGTTACAAGGAGGTCGTTTATCGTCAGGCCATGGCTTTCCAGCAGCGAACGCAGCGGCATCTCGCCATGGAGGTAGCGGCCGTGGGGTGCCAATTGGAACCGGCTTGCCTGGTCAGGTGCCTGTTCGACGGTGAAGGCTAGGGCGCCGCCTTGGCGCAGTGCCCGCGCCGCAGCCGTGATTACCGGCTCAAGATCGCCCAGGTAACACAACACGTCGGCGCAGGCGATCAGGTCGAAGGCCTTGCTGCGGCCGGACAGGTACTCGACCAGATCGGCGGTGATCAGCGTGTCGTATAGGTTGCGGCGGCGGGCCAGCGCGAGCATTTGCGAGGACAGGTCGACACCGGTCAGCGTTCGCGCCCATGGCCGCAGCACCGGGCCGCACAGTCCGGTCCCGCAACCGGCGTCGAGTACATCGAGATCGCCTTGAGGTACCGGCACTACCTTGGCGAAGGCTGTGGCCATCAATTCGGGACCGCAATAGCCGATGCTGAGTAACTCGTGGTCGAAGCTGGCGGCGAAGCCGTCGAACAGGGTGCAAACGTAGCCTTCGGCCGGTCGCGAAGGTGGCGGTCCGTCACAGCCCAGCGCCCGCAGCATGTGGATGGCGATCGGTTGGTCTGGGTGCGCCGTCAGCCAGGCTTTCGCCTCGGTCTGCGCCGCTACCTGATCGCGGCGATGCAGTAAATAGAGGCAGGCGGCGAGGTTGTGGTGAAAGCTGGAGCGGTCGGGACGCAACGCGCAGGCGTGGCGGAAGGCTATGACGGCCGCGCCTAGTTCGTCCCGTGCCTCCAGCACTTGACCTAGATTATTGGATGCCTCGGCATAGGACGGCCAAAAGCTCAGGGCGTCGCGGTAGCAGCGTACCGCTTCGTCGAGCCAGCCCACCGCTTGCACCGCCGTACCTAGGTTGAAATAGGCGGTGGCGTCCTCGGGGCTGAGGTTGAGGGCCTGACGGTAACATCGGACCGCCTCGTTCAACTTGCCTTGGGCCTGCAGCACGGCACCGAGATTGACGTGGGCCGGAGTGAACTCGGGGTGGAGGAAGATGGCGCGACGGTGACAAACAGTGGCCTCCTCAAGCCGCCCCTGGGCATGTAGTGCTGTGCCGAGATTTACCAGGGTCGGCGCATGGTCGGGCCGGTGGTCCTGGGCGCGGCGGTAGTGTTCCTCCGCCTCCTCCTGCCGCCCCAACGCCTGGAGTGCGGTGCCTTGTCCAAAGTGGATGGTGGCGTCTTCGGCGTTCAAGTCGAGAGCGGCTCGATAGCACTCAACCGCCTCGTCCAGCCGTCCCAGCGCATGGAGGGCCGAAGCTAGCCCGGCGTGGGTGGTTCCATCTTCGGGAACAAGCGTCCTGGCACTCCGGAATATAGGTTCAGCCTCATCCGGTCGCCCCAGCCTTTGCAGCAGGTGGGCAAGTGCCATATGAACTTGCGCCTGTTGCGCTGAAGCTAATGGTTGCGCTGGGGCCAACGGTTGCGCTGAAACTAAACGCGCCGCCGTGCGGTAACATTCCAGCGCCTCGCCGAACCGGCCCAGCGCCTGGAGTGCCGAGGCTAGATTGTAATGGTATTTGTAGACGTCGCCCTTGAGCGCTATGGCCTTGCCAATCCACGTCACTGCACCCAGGTCATCGCCGCGCTGGTGGTCGATCACGCCCAATAGGTGCATGGCGTCGGCATGGCCCGGAGATGCTGCCAGAATGTCTCGGTAGAGCGCCAAAGCCTCGTCGAGCCGCCCGGCTTGGTGAGCGGCTACGGCGGCGGCAAACCCAGCGGCAGGGTCAGTGGCAAGGTCAGTGGCAAGGTCAGTGGCAGGCCCAGCGGGTGCCTCTGTTATCTGGTTGGGGAGCATGGTCTTGTCTCTCTCCCCCGACAGCGCCGGGGGAGGGACGCTGGAGGTCCTGTTATTACAGCCCGATGGGATCTAATATTACAGCCCGATACGCGCCATGGCCACAGCGGTATCGCTCATCCTCATCGAAAATCCCCACTCGTTGTCGTACCAGCTCAGCACCCGTACGAAGGTGCCATCGAGCACTCTGGTTTCATTAAGTGCGAAGATCGATGACCGGGAGTCGTGGTTGAAGTCGCTGGAGACCAGCGGTTCGTCATAGCAGCCGAGGATACCCTTGAGACGGTTGCCTCCCGCCGCTTCTGTGATTGCAGCGTTGATTTCCGCTGCGGTGGTCGAGCGCTTGGCAACGAACTTGAAGTCAATTACGGAGACATTGGGCGTCGGCACCCGAATGGCGGTGCCGTCGAGCTTGCCCACCAGCTCCGGCAGAACCTTGCCCACTGCCTTGGCTGCTCCGGTTGAGGTCGGGATCATGTTGAGCGCTGCGGCCCGGGCGCGGTGCAGGTCGCTGTGCATGGTGTCCACGATGCGTTGGTCGCCGGTGTAGCTGTGGATGGTGGTCATGAAGCCATGCTCGATGCCCACCGTGTTATGCAGCACGAAGGCCACCGGGGCTAGGCAGTTGGTTGTGCATGAGGCGTTCGAGACGACGCGGTGGCCGGGCACCAGCTTGTCATGATTGACGCCATAGACCACGGTGAGGTCTTCGTCGGTGGCGGGAGCCGAGATCAACACCTTGCCGGCCCCGGCCTCGAGATGCTTTGCGGCATCGGAGCGCTTGGTGAAAATACCCGAGCATTCCATCGCGATGTCGATGCCCAGTTCTTTCCACGGCAGCTTGGTCGGGTCGCGTTCCTGGACAGTCTTGATGACTTGGCCATTTATCACCAAGTCGGACCCTTGGGTTTCAACCGAGAGCGGAAAGCGGCCGTGGACGCTGTCGTATTTAAGTAAGTGGGCGTTGGTCTTGACGCTGGCGAGGTCATTGATCGCCACTACCTTGATGTCGGTTCGTCCCGACTCGTAAATTGCCCGCAGAACCAGACGACCGATACGGCCGAATCCATTGATCGCAACCCGAACAGGCATTGTTTCCTCCGATGTCTCGTCACGACCGATCGTCTCATGCGATCTGCCACGAATTAATATTTGCGGCGCAGCATGCCTTGCCAGCCGTCGGAAATCAACAGCCGTGCTTAGCCGCGTTTAGCCGTTGCGGAGCACGTCCTTGACCTTGGCCGCTAGTTGCTTGAGGCTGAAGGGCTTAGGCAGAAAATAGACTTGGCATCCACCGTCCAGGTGGTCGCGAAAGCGGTCTTCGGTATAGCCGGAGATCAGAATTACCTTCATTTCAGGAAGGAACTTGCGGACCTCCCGCATCAGGGTAGGGCCGTCCATCTCGGGCATGACCACGTCGGTTATCATTAGGTCGATCGGTTGGTCGCCGGTCTTGAGCTGGGCCAACGCCGACTCGCCGCTGGTCGCTTCAAGAACCTTATAGCCTTTGTTGCGCAGCGCACGGGCGCTGAAAACCCGTACTGCGTCCTCGTCCTCGACCAGCAGGATGGTGCTGGAACCGGTAAGATCGGCGGACGGCCTTTCCTGCTTGTCGGCGGTGGTGCTCAGCGTAGCTCCAGAACCCGCCGCCCCAGAACCCGCCGCCCCAGAACCCGCCGCATACGCCGTCGCTGCAGAACCTGGATCTTCTGCATGTCGCGGCAGGTGGATCATGAAGTGGGCGCCTTCGCTGGCGGCGCTGTCCACAAAGACGAAGCCGCCGGTCTGGCGGACGATGCCGTAGACGGTGGAAAGGCCAAGGCCGGTGCCCGAGCCTACCGGCTTGGTCGAGAAAAACGGCTCGAAAATGCGCGATAGATTTTCTGGTGGAATGCCGATGCCGGTATCGATCACTTCTAGGACCACGTAGTCGCCGGCCGGCATTTCCTCGTGGCCGCGCCGTATCGGAGTCGCGACCGACATATTGCGGGTTAGGATGGTCAGTCGCCCGCCGTCGGGCATGGCGTCGCGGGCGTTGACCGCGAGGTTGATGATAACCTGCTCCAGCTGGCCCTGATCTACTTTGACAAGTCCAAGGTCGCGGCCATGGATCATGCGCAAATCCATGTTTTCACCGATCAGCCGCCGGATCAGATGGCTGAGTTCGGCCAGTACGTCGGAGACGTCAAGCACCCGCGGCTGCAAGGTTTGCTGTCGCGAAAACGCCAGTAGCTGCCGGACCAGATTGGCGGCGCGGTTGGCGTTTTGCTTGACTTGCATGATGTCGCCGAATGACTGGTCGCCAGGCTTGTGGCGCAGCAGCAGCAAATCACAAAAGCCGATCATCGCGGTTAGCAAGTTGTTGAAGTCGTGGGCGACGCCGCCTGCCAGTTGTCCCACTGCCTGCATCTTTTGGGATTGAGCAAACTGCAACTCCAACTTCTTTTGTTCGGTAGTGTCGATAAAGTGCAGGATCAGCACTCCTCGACTGCCGCCTTCCAACCGGCGGGCGTATAGCTGGGCCACCAGTTGTTGATTGTTCCCCAATAGCCCGCCTCCCAACAGGCCGACCTCTAACGGGTTGGCGAGATACTCACCGTTGGCAACCGAGGCCAGCCGCGCCATGGTTTCCTCGCGGCGCTCGGCTGCCAGCAGGCCGGCGATTGAGCGGCCCAGCAGTTCGTGCATGGGGTGGCCGATCATCGAGAGGAAACGGCGGTTGCATTCGGCTAGCCGGCCGTCGTGGTCGACCAGGGCGATGCCGATCGGCGCGTCTTCGAAAAAACGCTGGAAGCGCTGCTCTGACAGGCGCAGGGCCTCCTGCCATTCGCGTTCTGGTGTGAGGTCGCGCACCACCGAACGGGTATGGACCGTAACGCCGTCCTCGCGCCGGATCACCGACTGAACCACCGAGGCTTGAAAGCGCCGGCCCTGTAGCCCGACCATGCGTAACTCGCCTGCCTGTTCGGCACCGCCGACCGCGAATAAATCATAAGGAGCGGCACCGGCCGGTGGTTCGGCCAGGATGTCGTGAATGTGGTGGCCTTTCGCCATAACCTCAGGTGCCATAACTTTAGGTGATATACTTTCAGGCGCTACACTTTCAGGTGCCATAACCTCAGGCGCTACACTTTCAGGTACCACAACCTCAGGTGCCACAAGGTCTTGTGGCGTGCAGCCTAGCCAGCGTGCCAGCGTGGCGTTGACGAACAGGAAACGCCCGGTCTCGTCGGCGGAATAGAAGCCGACGGGGGCTTGGTCCATGAACTCTAGCAGCTTGGCTTGCTCTCGCCGGGATGTTTGCTCGAGCGCGCGGCGATCGGTGATGTCCTCCAGCGACCATTGCACAGCGCCCGGACCGGCTGCCAGCGGTTGGCCCAGCACCCGCAGCCAGCGCTCGCGGCCGTCCGAACCTGGAACTGCGACTTCGGCTTCGACTTCGGTTCCGGCCCGGACTTGATCTGCAAGTTCGCGGAAGGCGGCGCTGGCGACGACTTGCCGCTCCAGTGCCGCAACCGGGTCACCTTCGGTGGCGTCGATCAACCGGCGGAACTCGGCATTGACGAACAGGGTGCGGCCATCGGCGCAGCAGATCAGGCGTCCGGCCGACTGGCTGTCGAAAGCCGCAACCAGCACCCGGTGCCGCCAGGCGATCATCCGCCATGCCCCAACGATCGCGATAGCCGAGACCGTTGCCGCCATGGCCAGCACGCCCCCTCCGAGCCGAACCATCGGCACGATATCGTGGGCGATGCCATAGCCACAGAGCCCCAGCCCGGCCGTTGCCAGCCCCGGCCCCCACAGGTGCGCTTGGCTTACCATCGTTCGTGCCATAGCTGAAACCGACGCCATCCTGTCCCTCTATGTCGAAAACTCTCAATAACCCTATTTTGGCAATCGCCCTATTTTGGCCACGATACGATACTGTATGAAGCATATCCACACGTTGCTTTGCCCGAGTTGCTTTGCCTGAAAGGAGTGCCGTCGTTGTCGATCACCCACCCAACGCATTCGGAGTTGTTGCCGGTTCTGGTTCGCATCGCCGAGGCGCTGGAGCGTCTGGCACCACCGTCGCCGCCGCCAACCCAGTTTGCAATTTCCGACGCCTTCATCTGGCACAACGACAAGTCCCGTCTTCAGGCGGTCGGGGCGGTCAACAGGGTCGATCTCGCCTTGCTTCAGGGCATTGAGCGGCAGCGAGCCATTTTGCTCGACAACACCCGCCGGTTCGCGTCCGGACTGCCCGCCAACAACGCCCTGTTGTGGGGTGCCCGGGGCATGGGCAAAAGCTCGCTAGTCAAGGCGGTTCACGCCACCGTCTGCGAAGAGCTGAAACAAACTGGGGGCGAGAAAAGGCTAGCTCTGGTAGAAATCCACCGTGAGGATATTCCTTCGCTGCCGTGTCTGCTTGCCACGATCAGAAACGTGCCGCGCCGTTTTATCCTTTTTTGTGACGATTTGTCGTTTGATGCTCATGACAGTTATTATAAGTCGCTGAAAGCCATATTAGAGGGCGGCATCGAAGGCCGTCCTGACAATGTTCTGTTTTATGCCACCTCAAACCGTCGTCACTTGATGCCGCGCGATATGATTGACAACGAGGTCTCGACCGCAATCAATCCTTCGGAAGCGGTCGAGGAGAAAGTGTCTTTGTCCGATCGATTCGGGCTTTGGTTGGGCTTCCACAATTGCAGTCAGGAGATTTTTTTCGCTATGGTCGATGGCTATGCTGCCCATTTCGGACTCATGCTGCCAGCGGGGCAAATGCACGCTCAGGCTGTCGAGTGGTCGGTCGCTCGCGGTGCTCGCTCCGGTCGGGTTGCTTGGCAGTTCATCCAGGATTTGGCGGGAAGGCAGGGCAAGCTGCTGGGGTGAGCCGGATATGCTTGGCTCGGGGATCAAAACAGGCTATTATTGTGATCGGAGGTCGCCATGACCCTTGAGTCCATATTTGACTCGAAATCTAGGCCTGACTCGGAACGTAGGCCCTCGCGATGATCGTTGTCACCGGCGGCGCCGGTTTCATCGGGTCTAATCTCGTCGCTGGCCTAGAGTTGGCGGGGGGGGAGCTGGCGACGCCAATAGTGGTGTGCGACCGCTTTGGCTGCGACGATAAGTGGCGCAACTTGGCCAAGCGTGAGTTGCGGGCGTTGGTGCCGCCCGAGCGTTTGTTCGCTTTTCTGGATGAGAACCTCGACCAGATTAAAACCATTTACCATTTGGGCGCTATTTCGGCGACTACTGAGCGCGATGTTGACCTCATCGTCGAGACTAATTTTGTCCTCTCGGTGGCGCTGTGGCATTGGTGCGCCCGGCATCGGATTCGGTTTATTTACGCCTCTTCGGCGGCGAGCTATGGTGATGGCGCTTGCGGTTTCGATGATGACGGGAGGCCACGGGCGCTGGCGCTGCTGCGGCCACTCAATCCTTACGGCTGGAGCAAGCACGCCTTCGACCGTTTCGTCGTCCGCACTGTTGCCGAGGGTGGAGCGGCGCCGCCGCAATGGGCTGGACTCAAGTTTTTCAACGTCTACGGCCCGAACGAGTACCACAAGGGCGACATGGCGTCGGTGATCTTCAAGCTGTATCCGGTGATCCGGAGCGGTGCCCCGGCGCGTCTTTTTAAGTCACATCGTTCAGATTTTGTAGACGGCGGCCAAAGCCGGGATTTCATCTGGGTCGGCGATTGTGTTTCGGTGATGCTGTGGCTTGGTGCCACTCCGGCCGTTTGCGGATTGTTTAACGTCGGCACCGGACAGGCCCGCAGTTTCAAGGACTTGGCCCTTGCCACCTTCGCCGCAGCCGGTATCGCGCCCAATATCGAATATATCGACATGCCGGAACACTTGCGCGATCGCTATCAGTATTTTACTCAAGCTGCTATGGCGCGGTTGCGCTTAGCTGGCTATCATACGCCGTTTACCACGCTTGAGGATGGGGTCGGGGCCTATGTCGCCGACTACCTGAGCGCCTCCGATCCCTACCGCTGAGAGTTACGGTCGCCGCCATGATGTTCACCATTCCATTTCCTGCCATCGACCCGATAGCGATTGAGTTCGGTCCGCTAGTCATACGCTGGTATGCTTTGGCCTATCTCGCTGGCTTTATTTTGGGTTTGCGCTATTGCCTTCGGCTGGCGAAAACGAATGTCGGTCCGCCTTTGCCCATTGATTATGACGATTTTTTGACATGGGCGGTCATCGCCGTTATCCTTGGCGGTCGTATAGGGCATGTCTTGTTCTACGAGTTGGGCTATTATCTGGATAACCCATTACAAGTATTGATGGTATGGCATGGTGGTATGTCGTTCCACGGCGGGTTTTTTGGTGTGGTCGTGGCGATATTACTGTTTTCACGGGCGCGCGGCTTCTCGCCGTTGGCCTTTGGCGATTTGTGGGCCTGTGCCGCGCCGATTGGTTTGTTTTTTGGCCGCATCGCCAATTTCATCAATGGTGAACTTTTCGGCCGGGTCAGCGATGTGTCGTGGGCGGTGATCTTTCCCCGTGGCGGGCCGCTGCCCCGTCATCCCAGCCAGCTCTATGAGGCGATGCTTGAGGGGCTTTTGTTGTTCGTGGTGATCGGGTTGTTGGCGCGGCGGCCGGGAGTCCGCGAACGGCCGGGAACTCTGGTCGGAACATTCTTTATCGGTTACGGTCTGATCCGCACGTTGGTAGAGTTTTTCCGCGAGCCAGATCCTCATCCATTCGGCGTTTTGTTGGCGGGGACCACCATGGGCCAGTTTCTGTCGCTGCCGATGATCGTACTCGGCATTGGCTTCATCCTTTACGCGCGCCGGTCACAGCCGTCGCCACTTTCATGAGCCTGCTCGCCCACCTTTGCCGGCGTATTCGTATGGAGGGGCCGTTAAGCGTCGCCACCTTTATGATGGAGGCGCTGGGGCATCCGCGATACGGTTACTACATGACCGCCGATCGCTTTGGGGCGGCCGGAGATTTCGTCACCGCGCCCGAGATCAGCCAGATGTTTGGTGAGCTGATCGGCCTGTGGTGTGCCGACTATTGGGAGCGATTGGGGCGGCCCGATCCGCTGTTGCTGGTCGAACTAGGCCCCGGTCGCGGCACCCTGATGGCCGATGCACTGCGGGCGGTTTCCCAGGTGTTGCCGGATTTCGTCGCCGCCGTCCGCATCCATTTGGTCGAGACCAGCCCGCTGCTGTGTCTTCGCCAGGCGGCAGCTCTGGCTCCATACATGAAACTTGTCCGATGTGCGCCGGCTTGGCATGACCGGCTGGCCGATGTTCCCGAAGCTCAACCTTTGCTGGTTATCGCGAACGAATTCTTCGATGCCCTGCCAGTGCGGCAGTTTCAGCGCGGCGAACGCGGTTGGTCCGAGCGACTGATTGACCTTGATCCTGAAACTGAGGCTTTGCGTTTTGTGCTGGGGCAACCAGGCGGGCCCTCCACTCTGATAATTCCGCCCCGGTTGCGGCAAGGCGCTATCGCGATCGGTACGGTAATCGACATTTCGCCAACCGGCCAGTCGATTGCCCTTGAACTAGGTCGCCGTTTGGTTGCGTCGACCGGGGCGGCGCTGATAATCGATTACGGCCACGCCGCCTTGGTTCCGACTGATACACTTCAGGCGGTGCGGCGACATGCACCGGTGCCCGTCTTGAGCGAACCAGGCGAAACCGACATTACTGCCCACGTTGATTTTGCGGCGCTTGCTGCGTCTGCTGCTGAAGCAGGAGCCATAGTACACGGCCCGGTGGCGCAAGGTACCTTTTTGCGCTCGCTCGGCATCGAGCACCGCGCTGCCACCCTGTGCCGTGACGCTACTAAAGCTCAAGCCGCCGATATTGACGCAGCCCTTCATCGCTTGACCGCCAATGACGCCATGGGTGATTTGTTCAAGGTTATGGCCCTGATCGGGCCGGGACAGCCGGTTCCAGTGGGTTTTTGATCTGGCGTGGGCCGGGTCGCCGATTGTTCCGATTTCAGACATGGG
>JBAXKX010000047.1:0-14393 GCA_037135115.1 Rhodospirillaceae bacterium | reverse complement strand
ATAAGGAAAACACCCATTCGATTAAGAATTCACCCGCGATATCCTGCTTGAGGCGGTTGGAGGGTGCCAATGTCGTGGTGTTTGACCCGGTCGTCAAGGGCTCGGTGGTGCCGTTCGCCGAGGAGGCCATCTCGGCCCTTGATTGCGCAAGCGGCGCCGATGTACTGATGATCCTAACGCCATGGCCGGAGTTCAAGACGCTGCAACCGGCAGAGCTTGCCACGCTCATGACCGGGAGGCTGATTATTGATCCCTACCGTTGCCTCCCCGAGGCTGCGGCGGTGGCCGCTGGTTTCGACTACGTCACCCTAGGCGTTGCGCCCACTTCTACCAAGCCCACTTCTACCAAGCCCACTTCTACCAAAGAGTGTCCACGTGATTGAACATTTGAACCTTCAACCCGTCAATCCGGCGCGGGTGGTTATAATGGGTGCCAGCGGCTTCGTGGGCAGTGCCATAAGACGGCGGCTGGAAAAGGCTGGTGTCGGGGTGCTGGCGCTTGGACGCGGCGAGGTTGACTTGCTGGCCGCAGGTGCTGCCGACCGGCTGGCCTTGTTGTTGCGACCGACCGATGCGTTCGTGGCGGTGGCAGCGCTGGCCCCGGTCAAAAATCTTGACATGCTGCAAAGCAATATCGTCATGCTGCGGGCCATGGTCGGGGCCTTGACCCTGGTGCCACCAGCACACCTGCTCAATATCGGCTCGGATGCCGTGTTCGGCGATGAACCGTTGCCGCTGACCGAGGATGCGCCCAAGGCGGCTGGTTCCCTACACGGAATTATGCACGCTGCACGCGAGATTGCGTTTGCCGAAATCAAGGCTCCGTTAGCCACCTTGCGCCCGACCTTGATCTACGGTGCCGACGATCCTCATAATGGCTATGGCCCCAATCGCTTCCGCAGGCTGGCTGCCGACAACAAGGAAATCGTGCTGTTCGGCGAGGGCGAGGAGCGTCGCGATCACGTACTTGTCGACGACGTCGCTGAACTGGCGTACCTGATGCTGATGCACCGTAGCTGTGGCTCACTCAACTGCGTTACTGGGCGGGTTTGGTCATTTCGGGATATCGCCTCGATCGTGGCCAACCTATTCGAGCGTCCGGTTCCGGTCAGGGGCTCGCCCCGCCAAGGACCGATGCCGCATGATGGTCATCGCCCGTTCAATCCGGCGGCCATCAGCGCCGCCTTTCCTGATTTTCGCTGTACGCCCCTGCCCGAAGGGCTGGCGAAGGTCCATGCCGACACCAGGAGCCGCGTGAATGCCTGAACTCGACCTACTACGAGCCTTGCCGCGCTCGAAGCGTAACATCACGGCGCGACAGACCGCCAAGACCCCCGAATTGATTGCGCTGTCTCGTCAGTACGGCCGGGAATATTTCGACGGCCCGCGCGATGTCGGTTACGGCGGATACCGCTATGACGGCCGCTGGGTGCCAGTAGCCCGTGACATAATCGCCCAATATGGATTAAAACCCGGCGATCGCGTGCTCGATATAGGCTGCGCAAAGGGCTTCTTGGTCAAGGACTTGGTCGCCCAAGGCATTGATGCCTATGGAGTTGACGTTTCCGAGTACGCAATGATGAACTGCGAACCGGAAATCGTCGGCCGTCTTAGCATTGCTGCAAGCGAAAGGTTACTGTTCCCCGACCAAAGCTTTGATGTCGTGCTGGCTATCAATTCCTTGCACAATCTAAAAAAGCCCGAGTTAATCCAGGCGCTGCGCGAGATGGAGCGGTTGGCTCGCAAGGGCAAGTTTCTTCAAGTTGATAGTTATCGCACGCCTGAGGAGAAGGAAGTTTTCGAATCATGGGTCCTGACGGCCCACACTTATGGGTATCCGTCAGAGTGGGAGGCTATCTTCAATGAAGCCGAGTATACTGGCGATTATTACTGGACCTTCATTAATGGGGAATGATATGAGCATTACCTTGCACCCCAACGGGATCGATGCTGCGGCGGCTCACCGACGCTGCCGGGCCTATCGCCGCCGTATTCTCGAGATCAGCCAACAGGTTCAGGCGCTACACATCGCCTCCGCCTACTCCTGCACCGAAATCGTCGATGTGATCTATAACACCTTGATGCGCGTGGGCAATGACGGCCGGTCCCAGGACACCTTCGTTATGTCCAAGGGTCATGGCTGCATGATACAATACGTGATTCTTGAGGAGAAGGGCATCCTTACCCGCGAGGACATGGACCTGTATTGCAAGGCCGGAGGGCGACTTGGCTGCCACCCCGACTATGGCAATCCCGGCATTGAGGCATCCACCGGCTCGCTTGGTCACGGCCTGTCGATGGCTATGGGCATGGCCTACGCCGAGAAGGTCAAGGGCAACGGGGGCGTGGTTTATGTAGTACTGTCGGATGGCGAGGTTCAGGAAGGTTCAACCTGGGAGGCGACCTTGATGGCGTCGTCGCTGGGTGTGAACAATCTGGTCGCATTCATCGACAACAACGACTTCCAGTCACTTGGCCGCACCTCCGAGACCCACCCCAGCTTCTACCCTGTTGTTGATAAGTTCCAAGCCTTTGGCTGGGAGGCCATCGAGGTGCCCGGTCATGACGCCAAGGCGATCCACGATGCAGTTACCGGACGTGTGGGTGGCCGGCCATTGTTGGTTAATGCCCGTACCACCAAGGGCAAGGGCGTTTCCTATATGGAGAACGTGCCGATCTGGCACTATCGTTCGCCGAACAGGGACGAATTCGCCGTGGCTTTGAAGGAAATCGAGGGGAGCCTTTAGCATGCGCAACACCTTTTCGGAAACGCTCTATAGCTGCGCGAAGCAGGACCCCTCAATTTACATCGTGGTTGCCGATATTTCGCCCGCCGGGTCGATGGGCAAATTCCGCGACGAGTATCCCGAGCGCTTCATCAATGTCGGTGTCGCAGAACAAGTGATGATCGGCATGTGTGCCGGGCTGGCGCTTAAGGGCGCGCAGCCTTTCGCATATACAATCGCTACTTTTTCGCTTTACCGGCCGTTTGAAATGGTCCGTGATGATCTGTGCTATCAGAACTTGCCGGTGACGGTGGTCGGCATGGGCTCGGGTGTGGTTTACTCGACGCTGGGTGGCACCCACCACACTATGGAGGATGTCGCTATCGCTTCTGCCCTGCCTAACATGCAGGTGCTAGCGCCGTGCGATCCGTTGGAGGCAATTGAGGCGACCCGCTACTGCGCCACCCAAAAGGTTGGGCCGGTATATATAAAGTTGGGCAAGGCCGGCGAGCCTCGAGTCACCGAAAATGCGGTGGACCCTTTTGTGATCGGCAAAATACGTTGTCTCAAGAAGGGCCGCGATGTCGCCATTCTTACCTATGGCCCGATGATCGTCCAGGCTCTTGAGGTAGCGGCTAGGCTTGAGGCACGAGGCGAGAGTGTGTCGGTGATCTCGGTCCACACCATCAAGCCGCTCGACCGCGAGGGCATCGCCCGTACCCTCCGCGACCACAAGCGGGTGGTGGTGATGGAGGAAAACGTTCCACATGGCGCGCTAGCCTCGCGGGTCAAGGAAATCGCCTGGGACAGCAAGGCTCCATGCGAGTTAAAGGTTTTCACGCTAAAGGATGAGTTCATCCATTTCTATGGCTCGTATGAGCAGCTGCTTGACCGGCACGGCATCAGCGTCGATAAGGTAATGCTCGGGCTGACTGGTGCCGTGGCGTGAAATCGGCAAGACGGGGGAATGCAGGCCAGTGAATGCAGCGACCGCTAAAACCCTTGCCATCAATGGCGGCACCCCCGTCCGTTCACAGCCGATGCCGGCACGCTTTGCATTCGGCGAGGCCGAGTTGGCGATGGTAAATGAGGTCTTTCGTTACTATGGCGAGAGGCAGGCGGACCCCGGCTATCAAGGTCATTTCGAACAACTTTACTGCCAGGAATTCGCGGCGAGCATGGGCGGCGGCTATGCCGATGCGGTCGCCACCGGTACAGCTGCGGTTTATGTAGCGCTGGCGGCACTCGGCCTGCCTGAGGGCTGCGAGGTCATTGTTTCGCCTATTACCGATCCCGGTAGCGTCAATGCCATCATCCACGCCCGTCTTACTCCCAAACTGGCGGACTCAGCCCCCGGCAGCTACAATATGGGGGTAGAACAGTTCGCAGCCCGCATCGGACCCAAAACCCGGGCGGTGGTGGTGGTCCATTCGGCGGGCCAAGCGGCCGAAATCGACTTAATCGTCAGGGAGGCCCATGCCCGCAACCTGCGCGTGGTTGAGGACTGCTCCCAGGCCCACCTCGCTTGCCGACTTGGGCAACCGGTCGGTAGCTTCGGTGACATTGCGGCGTTTTCAACCATGTATCGTAAGGCTTCGATCACCGGCGCCTCAGGCGGGGTGGTTTATAGTCGGGACTTGGCGCTTCACCGGGTGGCGCTGGCCCATGCCGACCGCGGCAAGACGCCGTGGCTCCCCGGCTTTGATGACAAAGATCCCGGCCATTTCCTGTTTCCGGCGCTCAACCTGCACGCCGACGAGCTGTCTTGCGCGGTCGGCATTGCCTCGTGGCGGCGGTTGCCCCAGACCATCGCCGCCCGCCTTGCCTATGTCCAAGGGCTGGACCGTCTGCGCGAAACCTCGCGGCTGTGCCGGCCCTATGGCTGGTCTGCAGGCGATTCACCGTTCTTTTACCCGATCATAGTCGATACTGCGGCCCTGCCGGTGTCAAAGCGGGAGTTTGCGGCGATGGTGGCGGCCGAAGGCATCGGCCTTAATGCTCATTACACGTATATGCTGGCTGACTGGGGCTATTTGCGCCCTTATCTGGCCGATGAATTTGAGACGGTAAACGCCCGCGCGATCCGGGATACCTCATTCAATCTGTTCGTCAATGAAAAGTACGGTACGCGGGAGGTCGAAGATACGTTGACCGCGATACTCAAGGTTGAACATGCCCTCATGTCCTGACCTGCCCATTTTCATAACCGACCGCTCGTCACTTAGCGCTGCCGATGCTGTTGCGGCGTTGATCGTGCTGGAGGATGGTCGTTACTTGGCCCAGTTGCGCGATAACAAGCCAGGCATTTGGTATCCGGATCACTGGGGCTGTTTCGGTGGCGCCGTCGACCCCGGCGAAACGCCTGAACAGGCGTTCCGGCGTGAGCTGATGGAGGAAATCGGCTTCGCGCCGGATCATTTCGAGCCCTTTGTAAGTTTTGATTTTGATTTGCGGAAGCTCGGCCAGCCTAAAGTATATCGTCATTACTACGTGGTCCAAGCGCGCGCCGCCGATGTGGGCCGGCTCACGCTGATGGAGGGGCGGGAGGTCAAAGCCTGGGACGCCGCAACTCTACTGTCTAGCCAGCGTGTAATTCCCTATGATGCCTTTGGTATCTGGCTCCACTACTCGCGACAGCGCCTCGACAACGGCGCTCGAGCGATATCAGATTAAGGTGAGAACAATGAAACCCAAGGCACGCCTAATCATCCCGTTCTGGGGTGTTTCCTATACCCATAAAGTTATTGAGTTAACCTTGCCGGCGCTTTTAGCCCCTGGTAACATTCCTGCGCTATGTGAGGATTTTGAACTAGAATTGTGTCTAGTCGCTGAAACCAATATGTTTGACGTGCTGCGAGCCTCGGAAGCCTACGCGGCATGCGCTGCCCTCTGCGAGGTAATTCTGGAACCGATCGACGATTTGTTAACCGGCGTCGCCGGAGATTATGGCCCGGTACTGACCTTCGCGCTGTTCAAGGGGTTTATCGGCCTGAAGGAACGTATGCTCGATTATTACCTGCTGTTCCTTTGCGCTGATTTCGTGGTTGCCGATGGTTCGTACCGCACGGTGGCCCGATTGATGAAGGAGGGCAAGCAGGTCATTCACCTTCCAAGCTTTCGCGCAGTTTCAGAGGACACCTTGCCCCTGATCCAAGCAAAGGTTGATAAGGTCTCCGGTGTGCTGGCGATGACACCTCGCGAAATGGCCGATATGGCCCTTAAGCATCGTCATATGACAGTTAAAGCCAGAACCGTCAACCAGAAGTTGTGCCATCAATCACGAATGGACCAATTCTACTGGTATGTTGACGAGTTCACCTTGGTCGGCTATCAATGGCCGGTGGCGTTGGCAGCCTTGAAGCCTCAAGTTGTGGTCGAGCGGCCCGCGCTAATGTTCGACTATGGCTTCATCCCGGAAATCTGTCCGACTGCCGAATATTACTTCATTCCTGATTCAGATCAAGGCTTCATGTTAGAAATGCAACATCGGTTTGCTGGCGAGGACATGATGCGCATCGGATGGATTTCTGATGAGGATATGATCAAAGATTTGAATATGTGGACTACCCGCGAACACCGCATCTGCGGCCAGGAACCTCACATTTTCCATGCTAGGGAATTGCCGCCAAGCACCGGGGACGTAATTAAAAAGTCAAAAGCTTATATGGCCAGTCTGGTTGCACGCTTGGCTCCACCCAATCCGCACCAAGGTCATCCACTATTCAAGACATGGTGGAGCGGGGTGCTGTCGCGGATGCCCGACGCGCCGGTGACGGATATCCCGGTGCCGGCTCCGGTTGTCATTCGGCAACCGACCGCGCTTGAGGTTTGGAAAAGCCTGGGTTCTCAGGTCTGCGCGCTGATGCGCAAGAAGCTGTCCAGTGTTTTGCGAACGCTGATAGGTCACGCGGTGTTTGCCGCCAAACGAGCGCTTGGCCCGGTCTATATTCAAGTGTTCGGCAAGCTGCCGCTGGTCAAGCCGTGCCATCCTTATTGGCTAGACACCCGCAGCGTCATAGACATCATTCAACAGGTTTCGCCGGGCGCCAATATAATGCACGTTGGCGATGGCGAAAGCTTTTTCAGCACGCTCCTGCCCAAGCACATCGAGGTGGCGGCGATCAAGCTCGATATGCTGCACCATGTCATGGACAACAGGCTAGAAACGGTAGATTTCTGTTTTTGCGACATGCGGATTGATCAGGTTGAGGATTTCAGCGCGACTTACGCCAAGCTTCGCCCACTTGTCAAAGAGGGGGGAGAAATCTATCTCTACGTGCTGAGGGGAGAGCGCCGACTGCTGTCGGTCCAGGATATCGGCTTCATCAACAATGCCCTGCCCCAGCTTGATATTTCGACGGCATATTTTTTCGGTACCGCCGAGACAAGACGGTTGAGAAGCATCATCACCGGCCGTCTTGGTGCGATGTTCCGTTTCCCCAATTTACGCATTCTCGTCTATGGGGTAGTGATGGTGGTGCTAACGCCGTTTATGTGGCAAGCTAACCGGCGGGGTATCGCACGGGACACCACCATATTCACTCCCGACTGGACCAGCATGTTGCTTAAATTTGAGGTCAGGAGAGGCGGGGGCGCGCAAATCGAAGGCGAAGGTCATGTCGGTTGAGACCGAGCTTGTTGGCACGTTGCTTGACTTAAAGCCGGTGACTCGGGATGGCATTCTTATTGTTCATTCGGCTTTCGCCGGCCTGTCGCGAGCAGGCCTGCGGGCCGAGGCTTTCTGCGCGGCGTTGATTGAAGCCATGGCTGGCGGCACCGTACTTATGCCGACCATGACCTGGCGAAGCGTGAATCCCGCCTCGCCGGTGTTCGACGAGCTGGGCACGCCCTCGCATACCGGCGTACTCACCGAAGTCTACCGGACCCGTCATGCCACTCACCGATCATTGCATCCCACGCACTCGGTTGCCGGCTGTGGGCCGTTAGCGGCAAGGCTGTTGTCAAGCCATCATCTCGGCACGACCCCCTGTCCGGGTAGTTCGCCCTATGGGCTGATACGCGAGTACGACACCGCGATTTTGCTATTAGGAGTGGGGATGGAATCATGCACGGCGATCCATCATGCCGAGGAGATGATCGCCCCCGAGATTTATGTTCGGCCGCTGACCGAAGCCGAGGACTATGTTCTGATTGATCGTCACGGTGAACGACACTCGGTGAAAACCCGCCGTCATCGCCGTTTGCCGCGCGACTTTCCCAAGTTTGCGCCGCTTTTGAAGGCAGCGGGGGCACTAGCCGAAGGGAACGTCCATAATACGCCCTGGATGCTGTTCAGCGCCAGGGACCTCTACCGTATGCTTTTTGCATCTTTGGTCAAGCGGGCCGACGCGATTCTCGCCGGCGTCTGAATGCTTGACCTCGCCGCCTCTTCAGATTATTGTTATGTGTATCATACGATGCGAGTCCAAGTCATGAAGTTTGCTCCTATAGAAATAGATTATTATGAGAACACGACGAATAAATCGGTGATTATACATGATATCATCAAACTAAATCCTGGCGCTCGCGTTATTAATTCAAAGATAATCGGCCCACTCTATCTAAATAAAAACAGTCAGATCGGCCCCGATGTCACTACTGGTAAATATTTCGGAATGAACGAAAGCTGTTTTCTTGCGCGTGCCGTGGTGGGATCATATGGTGCCATCGGAGCCCGAACTTCGATCAACCCTTTCAATCATCCGACCTCGTGGCTATCAACAAGTGAATTTCAATACCATCCTAAGTCATTTGACTGGGTGGATGAATACAACGATTTTGTCCGCTTGGAACGAACTAATGACATGTTCAAGTTCACTCGCGTTGGTAACGACGTCTGGATGGGCCATAACGTCAATGTCATGGCCGGGGTTTCGGTGGGCGATGGTGCGGTTGTCGCTGCGGGTTCTGTAGTGACCAAGGACGTTCCGCCATATGCAATCGTCGCTGGCTGCCCGGCCCAAATTCGCAAGTACCGTTTTACCGAGGCGATTATCGAGCGTATGCTCAGGGTGGCTTGGTGGGATTTCGAACTTTGTGAGCTGTCCGGGCTGAATTTTAGGAATATTGAGGACTGCCTGCCTAGACTGGAGGAAATGCGCAGTCGGGTCGAAGAAGTTGGTTGCACATGCTCGTAATAATATATGCTTGACGCCATGCACTTTCATCCCATACACTTCCATTCGCCCATGCCCGGGCCCCTGACGGAGTTGAAGCGTAAGATGTTAACATTACCTGCCGTGGTTGATGTGATTGAGGGATTATCCAATTGGCGGTTGTGGTTGCGTATCGGCTGGATGGACACGATACGACGCTATCGCCGTACCACGCTCGGGCCGTTTTGGACGGCGCTTAGCGTCGCCTTGTTCATTGGCACGATCGGGATCATGTACTCTCAAGTCTTTCATCAGCCGATTAAAACCTACCTGCCCTATCTGTCGTCGGGATTCGTGGTCTGGGCTCCGCTGGCAACATACATTACCGAGAGTTGCGGGGCCTTTTTCGGCGCCGAGGGTATGCTTAAACAAGTAAAGATGCCTTATTCCATCTTCATTGCGGCGGCGGTTGTGAGAAACGTAATCGTGTTTTTTCACAACCTCCTGGTTTTTATAATTGTCGCCATTCTATTCGGATCACCGGTTACCGGTTACACACTTCTCGTATTCCCGGCACTATTCCTTCTGGTCATTAATTCGGTCTGGGTCGGGATTGTCATGGCGGTCATATGTACCCGCTACCGTGATATGCTCCAAGTTGTCGCCTCTGCAATTCAGATTGCGTTTTTCGTGACGCCAATCTTCTGGGACGCCAGCCAAGCGGGCGGAATGAGCAAGGTGTTTCTTGATATGAACATTCTGTATCACTTCGTTAACATACTGCGCGCCCCTCTGTTGGGTGCCGCGCCGACATGGGTTGACTGGACGGCGGTGTTGATCTGTACGGTGGTTGGCTGGTCATTCGCTCTTTGGCTGTTCAACCGCTATTACAACCGTATCATCTTTTGGATGTGAGTTTGCCTGATGGCGATAATCGAGCTTGATAATGTCGGAATCGTTTTCCCGGTGTATGGTGCCAACGCCAAAAGTCTGCGGCAAACACTGTTCAGCCGAGCAACCGGGGGGGTGGCCAAGGAAAACCATGGGGTGATCACGGTCACTGCCCTGCAAAACATCACCATGAACATTGAGGATGGCGATCGCGTGGGGCTGGTTGGCCATAACGGCGCTGGCAAATCCACCCTGCTGCGGGTTTTGGCGCGGGTCTATCCGCCAAGCTCCGGTAAAATTACCATACGGGGGCGCATTTCCTCGCTTTTCAATCCTGCCCTTGGCATGGATCCCGATGATACCGGCATGGAAAACATCCGGACCATCGGGCTGTTTCTCGGTATGTCGCCGCACGAAATTGATCAGAAGATCCATGATATCGGCGAGTTCACCGAGCTTGGTGAATTCTTGGCACTGCCGGTCCGGACCTATTCTTCGGGCATGCAGCTGCGCCTGAGCTTTGCCATCGCCACCGCCATTGATCCGGAAATCCTGTTGTTGGACGAAGGGTTTGGCGCCGGTGATGCGCGCTTTTCCGAAAAGGCCGAGCACCGGATCAATAGCCTGATCAAGCGGACCAAGGTGATCGTGCTGGCCACCCATTCCGCCGGTATGATCCGTTCTATGTGCAATCGCGCCGCCTTGATGACTGAGGGTCGGCTGATCGCCTATGGTGGGGTCGAAGATATTCTCAATCAGTACGATAAAATGAACCACCCGAGCTGAAGAAAAATTTGGAAATACCGAATAAAATGACCGGCGGCGAAGTGGAGGCGGACCACGTCAAACCAGTAGGTTCGCTATCCGGACCGGAACTGCCGGTGCCTGTACCTGAGACGGTGCCTGTACCTGAGCCGGTGCCTTCAACCCTCAAGCGATTGGGGTTGCTGGGCTCGAAGCTCAAGGCTAGGGGTTGGTCGTGGCTCGCGGCACGCCTTATCGATGAGTTGCAAAAGCCGTCGACCAGGCCCGGCCTGTGGCTGCGTCGATGTAATGTTGCCATCCATGGAGGTCTTTTATTAAGTTTGGCGGCACCAATTCGGTTGTTTATTGCTCCACAACGTACCGTGCATCTATTCTTCGATCTTGACGTCTCACCGATCACCTTTGATTTTTGCTTTGCGCTGGCCAATGCCGAGCTTTTACGGCTGCGTCACGGACTGGAACGGGTGCAGGTAGTGATTGTGCCGGGACGCAATGACGGCTTACGACACGAGGACGACGATTACGAACTGTCGGTTGATAAGGCCAATCGGCGCTGGCGGCTCAACAATTTGGTGATTCCGCTATGCCGCCTGATGCCATCGGTTGCGGGACTGACTATCTGTGCCAGCCGTGCGCAGGCCACTGCAATTCGAGCCTTGTTTGCACGACGGGTCTATCCTGTCTCCTACTGGCCGTTGTTTCCAATCCCCCACCTCCCCAACCATGTGATGGATGCCGCCCGGAATGGCGAAGTGGTGCGGCCACTTACCGCCACCGATCAGGCGCGGCGCTTTATGGCTCAATGGCTTAGCGCTCACGCTGGCTCGCGCCGGATTGTGACCATAACTCTGCGCACCTATGGTTTCATGCCGGCCCGCAACAGCAACCTTGCGGCCTGGGCGGCCTTTGCTCGCCACGTCGAGCGGCTGGGTTTTCTGCCGGTCTTTATTCCCGATACCGAGGCCGCCTTTGACCTAACGCCGCCGGAGCTAGCGAACTTTGTTATCTTTAGTGAACCGGCATGGAACCTGGATCTGCGCATGGCGCTTTACGAAGCGGCTTGGCTAAACATGCTGATCAACAATGGACCGTTCGGGTTGGTCGCTTTTTCCGACGCCAGATATCTGCTGTTCAAGATACTTACGCCGTCGGTTCGCATGGCCACGGCGCATTACATGAACCATCTCGGCTATGAGGTGTATCGCACGCCACCCTTCGCCGGCCGATTCCAAAAATGGGTGTGGGAGGATGATACCCTGCCCGTGATCAAGCGAGAATTTGAGGCTATGCGACAGCTGATCGAACAAGAGGAACCCGCGACCTAATACCTATGGCCGTTGGTATTAAGCCGTGCCGTAGATGCTGCGAATTTCGCGCTGGCATGGCGATAGGCCAAACTGTTATGTTGCGCCCCGTCCTCAACATACGCTTTTTGGATGTCATAACATGGGGTTCGTTCAAGGCTTTTTCGAGCAGGCCGCAACCATCGCCCGCAGCATCGACCATGTGGCGATCGAGAACATGGCGGAGGGGTTGGCCGGGGTTCGGGCTCGTGGCGGTCGGCTATTCATACTTGGGGTGGGCGGCTCGGCAGGCAATGCCAGCCACGCGGTCAATGATTTTCGCAAGCTTTGCTCACTCGAAACCTACGCACCTACCGACAATGTCTCGGAACTGACCGCCCGCACCAATGACGAAGGCTGGGACACCGTTTTCGCCGAATGGCTTAAGACCAGCCGCATCAACGCCCGCGATGGCGTTTTGGTGCTGTCGGTCGGCGGCGGCGATCTTGAACGCAATGTAAGTCCCAACCTTGTCAAGGCACTCCAAGTCGCCAAGGCTAGCGGTGCCACAATCTTTGGTATCGTGGGACGGCCCGAGGGCTACACCCAGACGGTGGGTGATCATGTGGTGGTAGTCCCGATCGTTGATCCTGCCCTGATTACCCCTCATTCCGAGGCTTTCCAGGCGGTAGTCTGGCATTGCTTGGTGTCCCACCCAAAGCTTAAGACTATGGCCACTAAGTGGGAGACCGTGGCTGGAGACACGGCTAAGGTCTGACCGATGGCAGCGGCACCGCTAGCCCGACCAGCAGTCTTCCTTGATCGCGACGGCGTGCTTAACCACAGCGAGGTCCATGACGGCAAGGCGTACGCGCCGCGTCGACTCGAGGAATTTGTGATTATGCCCGGGGTGCCGGATGCCCTGACCGCGCTCAAGGCTGCTGGCTATTTATTGATAGTTGTGACCAACCAGCCCGATGTCGGCAACGGTTTTGTTCAACGCGGTACGGTCGAGTTGATGAACCGAAGGCTGGCGGAAACGCTGACGGTTGATGCCATTGAGGTGTGTTTCCACCGTCAAGCAGATGGTTGTTCTTGCCGTAAGCCGAAGCCGGGCATGTTGCTGGCTGCGGCCGGGCGGCTCGGCATTGATCTTAAGGCCAGCTTCATGGTCGGTGATCGTGGCAGTGACGTCGAAGCCGGGGCCGCTGCCGGTTGCCGAACGCTTTTCATTGATCGCCACTATGCCGAGGGCATACAAGTCATCCCCGATCTGACCGTCGACTCGATGGCTGCCGCCGCCGCCGCCATTCTGGGTTGGCCGCCGGTCGAGCATCCCGGCTGATCCCAGAGCCCATGGCCCGGCTCGCCCTGATCATCGCCGGCATGGGTCCGGGCGGCGCCGAGCGCGTAATGTCTAACCTGGCTAACGCCTGGGCTGCCCGCAGCGATCATGTCAGCCTGATTACCCTGGCACCTCCGGAACCGCCGCCGTTCTTTCCGCTTCACCCCGCCATTGAGTACCGCCCGCTTGGCTTGATGGCGCGGTCAGCGGGACGGGTTGAGGCCCTGCGCGCTAATCTTTATCGCCTTGTGCGGCTGCGTCGAGCCATCGCCGCCGCCCGACCCGATGCCGTGCTGTCCTTTGGCACCGAGATGAACGTGCTGACGGTGCTGGCCACGCTCGGCCTGGGTCTGTTGGTAGTGGTTTCAGAGCGGGCCGACCCGCGCCATTATCCATATGGCCGGTCCTGGCGTCTACTGCGCCGGGTGACCTATCCGCTGGCCGACTGGGTAGTTGTCCAGACCAAAACTGTCGCTGCCTTGTTCGGGGGTGGTCGGCGCGTGGTGATCATTCCCAATCCTTTGCCGACGATGATGGATGCCCCCACCCAGCCACCAACCACCCGGCCGCTCGCAACCCGGCCGTGCATAATCGCCGCTGGTCGAATGACCGCCCAGAAGGGCTTCGATTTGCTGCTCGAGGCCTTTTCCAGAGTCGCTGCCGACCATCCCACTTGGTCGCTGATTATCCTGGGCGATGGCGAACAGCGCGCCGCGCTTACCAACCGCGCCAACGCTCCCGACCTTGCCGGCCGAGTCCTGCTGCCCGGCGTTGTCGATGATCCGGCAGCGGTAATGCGTGGGGCCGATCTTTTTATGCTGCCCTCGCGGTTCGAGGGCTTCCCCAACGTCTTGTGTGAGGCGATGGCCTGTGGTTTGCCGGTGATTGCCGCCGATTGCGACAGCGGGCCGCGTGATATCGTTACCGACGGGGTTGATGGCTTGTTGATTCCGCCCGACGATATCGACGCCCTGGCTGCCGCGCTTGATCGGTTGTTGGCCGACGCGGCATTGCGCGAAAAACTAGCGGCGGCGGCTCCTGCCCTGTCTGTCCGGCTGGCGCTGCCGGCGATTCTCGCTCGCTGGGATGCGTTGCTGGTGCCTTCATTGACCAAGAAAGACTAACCTAACGTGCGCCTGTGCTTCCTCAGCCAGAATCTGGAAAGTGGCGGCGCCGAGCGGCAATTGGCTGTGCTGGCCTGCGGCTTGGCGCGTCGCGGTCATCAGGTGACGACCGCCTCCTTTTACGGCGGGGCCTTGGCTGAAGACCTCGCCACAGCTGGCTGTAC
>JBAXKX010000046.1:0-14595 GCA_037135115.1 Rhodospirillaceae bacterium | reverse complement strand
CTCATCGGCCGCTCGCGCGGGTCGGGCTGGCGGTCGGTAGGCAATTCCTCGGCCACCTGGAAGTCGACCAGATAGCGGTCGAAATACAGTTCCGACAGGTTGCTGGTCTTACTCTCAACCTCCTGACGCAGGCCGTCGATCATGATTACCTTGATCCCCCCGGCGGAATCAATCATAGCGCCACGCTGAGCCATGACCGTGATATCCTTTCCTGGCTGGCGAGTATCGTGAACCAGCAACCCCTGCATCTCCCCGTTCTCCTGGCGCTTGCGCAGATAGACGGTTAGGCCGGGGGTGATCTCGTTAAAAGAGCCCTCGCGAATCAGCACCGTCGCGAATTCGTGGCGCACGGCGTATTGTAGGCGAACCAATTCACGGTTGGCATAGGGGCTGGCGTAGGTGTTAAGAAAATAAACCGCAACAACGACGATGACACCAAGCACCAAGGCCGGGGCCGCCAGCCGCCACGGCCCCAAACCTATGGCTCGCATGGCCACCAATTCGCTGTCCATAAGCATTTTATTATATGAAAACAGCAGGGCGCCGACCAGTGCAATGGGCATGATCACGCCGATGAAGGTAGGCACCGTCAGCGCCATCATCCAGACGAAGACCGCAAACGGTGCCCCGGCGTTGATCACCATGTCGAGCAGCTTGAGCGATTGAGTGACCCAAATCGTCATGGTCACGGCGATGGTAGCAAACAGCATGGTGACAAACAGGTTGCAGAAGACGTAGCGCCCGATACGGGTCATGTCGGCTCCCCGCTCCGAACTGGCTGCGGCGGCAATAGCAGCATCAGCGCCGCCTCGACTTCGTTGACCGTCAGGTCGCCAAGGCATTCGCGTTGTATCCAAGCAACCGAAGGCCCCAGAGGAGCCATGCGCTCGGCGATGGTGTGGCGTGACATCAGCATTAAGGTTGGCGTCCCCACGGCGGCAGTAATGAACACAGGCCCAGTATCGTTGCCAACGGCACCCAGCGCGGCGCGAGCAATGCCGGCGACCTCCAGCAGATTGGTGTTACCGCAAAGGTTGATCACATTAGGTGCCATGGCGCAAAGCTCGGCGACAGATTTGCGGTCGGCTTGCGTTCCAATCACCACCGATGCGACGCCCTGATGCTCCAGCCGCATGGCAAGATCGGCATAATAGGCGGCAGGCCAGCGCTTATAAATCCGGTGCGGCGAGCAACCGGGCACCATTAAGGCAAACCGCTGCGGCAGGCCGAACCGACACACATCGGCATCAAGCCAGCCCAGTTCGGCCACGCCATTTGTAGGTATCCCGGCCGAGCGAACATGCTCTAGGAGACGGCTATGGTTGTGACCAATCATGCCGAGAAAGGGCGGCCGAGGATGGGAACAACCACGAACTTCTCCCGACCATTCAGGCCGGCGGGAGGTCAGCAAACGGAAATAAAGGCGCGTACGCTGGTTGCACTGTAGATCGTAAACGCGACGCAAAGGCTCGGCTCGCAATCGCCGGATCAGCGCTAACCAGGTCCAAAACTGCCAAGCCTTGGGCCTAGTGTCGATCCATACCGCTTCAAACCAAGGCATCGCGCGGCCAAATTGGGCGAAAGGTGGCGTCGTCAACAGAATCAGGCGTTCACCTTGGTGGTGAGCGCGAATGGCATGGAAGGCGTCCATGCTCTGCACTATGTCGCCCAGCGCGCCGAGCTTGATCACCAGCACGGCCCGGGCCAAGTCACTGCTGGCCAAGTCGATGATTCCAGTGGACAAGGGACGCTGCACCGTAATCGAGAGTTGGACGGGCCTAAGTTTCTCCTCTTAGGCGCGCCGGATGTCAAAGAACTTTTGCCGGAGCGCATCAATGACGCTATGATGCGCAGGAATGATAGACCATCCAGACGCCTCCCCGATCATGCTCGCCAACGAAGATGGCCCGCGCCCCGACATCCACATCCTGCCAAGTCGCGACAAGCGGCTGCGGCTTGGGCACCCTTGGGTCTATTCTAACGAAATTCAGATGAATTCGGCGGCTGCGGCGCTGTCGCCCGGTGAAATCGTGCGATTGATCGCTCCTGACGGCAGCACCTGCCTGGGCATCGCCATTTTTAACCCACATTCGCTAATCGCCGCGCGTCGACTGTCGCTGGAGGGGGGCACTCCGATCGACAGCAATTTTTTCGCCAAGCACCTGCGTCGGGCCATAGCCTTGCGGAGCCGGCTTTACGATCGCCCCTTTTACCGGTTGATTCATGCCGAAGCCGACGGCTTGCCCGGAGTAGTGATCGACCGATTCGGTGATGTGGTGGTGGTCCAGGCCAATGTCGCAGGCATGGATCGTTTATTGCCCGGGTTGGCTGCGGCAATTGACACCGTGCTAGCACCGCGAGCGGTGGTCTTGCGCAACGATAGCCCTATGCGGGCGTTGGAAGGGCTGGCGGTTGAGACACTACTGATGAAGGGCGCCCTCGACGGTCCGGTGGCCTTGGAAGAAAATGGTGTGACCTTCTTCGCCGACCCGCTGGCCGGACAGAAAACTGGCTGGTTTTTCGACCAGCGCGACAACCGGGCGTTCATCGCGCGGCTGTGCGGAGGCGCCCGCGTCCTTGATCTTTACACCTATCATGGAGGTTTCGCGGTTCAGGCCGCCTGCAATGGGGCAGAACGAGTCGAGGCGATCGACAGTTCGGAAAGCGCGCTGCTTCATGCCATTCACGCCGCCGAAGTCAATGGCGTCGTCGGCCGCTGCCAGTTCCGCCGCGCCGATGTCTTCGCCGAACTGCAACGCCTTGCCGATGCCAGCGAGCGTTTCGACGTGGTCATCGCCGATCCGCCGCCTTTCGCCCGCGCCAAAAAGGATGTGGCCGCAGCCAGCCGTGCCTATCGCAAACTCACCAGGATGGCGGCGCGGATCACGGCGCGCGGCGGGATGCTGCTGGTCTCCTCGTGCAGCCACAACATCGACCCCGGTACCTTCAGCGATTTGGTGGCAGGGGGCTTATGTGACGCCCAACGCCAGGGCCGTATTATCCGTCAAGCAGGCGCTGGACCAGACCACCCGATCCACCCGCTATTACCCGAGTCGGCATATCTCAAGGCGGTGGTGGCGCAGCTGGACTGATTCCCCGTCACATCACAACAAAGTTGCCGGCGGTGTTGGCATTCGCCAACAAAGACAGCAACTCATCAGCTGATACGGGGGGACTAAAAAGGTAGCCCTGGATTTCGTCGCAGCCCATGTGACGAAGAGCTGCCAGCTGTTGTACGGTTTCAACCCCTTCGGCGACAACGCGCAGGCGCAGGGCGTGGCCCATGCTGATGATCGCCTTGACGATCTCGGCATCGGCACTAACGGAAGCGACCTCCTCGATAAACGAGCGGTCGATCTTAATGGTTTCCAACGGCAATCGTCGAAGGTGGCTCAACGACGAATAACCACAGCCAAAGTCGTCCATCGACAGGTGGATGCCCATAGCGGCGATCTCGCGCAGCAGACCCACTGCGGCTTGGCCGTCCTTGACGATAACGCTTTCAGTGATCTCCAGTTCGATGTCACTGGCAGTCAAGCCGGAATTGGCCAGCACCGCGACCAGCGTGCCAAGGAACTCGTGACGGAGCTGACGGACCGAAAGATTGATCGCCATCCGCACATTTGGGAAGCCGGCGTCCTTAAGCAGCCGGCGTTGACGGCAGGCCGTTTCCAGCACCCAGCTACCGACTTCTGAAATCAGGCCAGTACGCTCAAGCACCGGCACAAAGATATCAGGCGACACCGTCCCTAGGTCTAAGTTGCGCCAGCGCAGCAGAGCTTCAACCCCCAAAACCTCCCATGACGCAATATCAACCTTGGGTTGATAAACAAGCGAAAACTCTCGGTGTTCCAAGGCCCTCGACAAACCGCTGTTGATGGCCATACGATTTTTCACCAGCAAATTAAGTGAGCTGGTGAAGAAACGATAATTTATAACTGCGTCTTCCCGCGCGCCCTGGAGGGCTGCAGCGGCGTTGCGGAGCAAGGTTTCGGTATCGTTGCCGTCATGGGGGAAACTGGCGATGCCAATCACCGCAGGCACCACTACTTGATATGACCCGAGCATGATCGGCCGGCGCAATTCAACCAGGATACGTTCGGCCAGTGAGCCGGCGTCCTGATCATGCTCGAAATGGATGGACAGCACCGCGAACTCGATTTCACCCAGGCGAGCGACGGTGTCACGGGCACGCACGGCACCTGAAAGTCGCAAGGCCATCTCACGCATCAATTGGTCGGCGGCAGCCGGACCCAGGCCGTCACTGACAAAGTCGATATTGTCAATGCTCACCATCAGCACTGCACCGCCTTCGGATGCACTGTCCTCGACGTGGTTAGACAGCGCCCGTTGTAAACGATCGAGAAAAAGCCTCCGGTTGGGCAAGGTCGTTATCGGATCATAAAAAGCTTGTCGCTGATGAATGGACTCGGCCAATGTGGTTGCAGATGTGTCACGGGTAATAATGACCACATGCGGTTCAAGCCCAGCCCCGATTAGATGCATTCTGAAATCGACTTCGTAGGTCGAACCGTTCTTGCGGATGTGGGAACTCTGGAATGACCACTCAGACATGGTGCGTTCGCGCAAGCTGCAATACACATCATCAAGGCGGGCCGCACTAAGGCCAAGATTAATATCAAGCAGGGAAAGCCCGCTAAAGTCGCCGCTTTGATGACCAAGGTTCTCGCGCGCTCGCCGGTTGACCATGCGAAAGCGCCAACTGCCGGGGTCAACAATAAATATCTCATCGTTGCATTCTTCGATGATTGTCAACAGGCGCTGATTACGCTCTGCCATGGCATTACTATCAGTAATGTCGTGAACAATGAGGACATAGCGACCAGGCTCGGTCTTGGCCATCAGGCCAAGGGCAACCGCCACCGGGAACACCTCGCCGCCATGACGACATCCGTTCAAACAAGCGCCCCTGATGGTCAGGGACTTTTCGCTCCAGTCCGGCAGCAACAGCGTCAGGGGCTGGCCGATCACATCGGCGGCGGCGCAACCAAACAACCTGCATGCGGCATCGTTAATAGTATGGACGGTATGTATGGCATGGGTGTTACCAGATGCAATAATCACCAGGGATGCATCGCCGGCAAGGTCGTGCAGCTCTAACGGTACCATCGGCAACACCTGCACCAGCGAACCAAGCCAACCGAGACCCATTTGCCCGGTAATATTGGTCATTTGCGGTTCTCATATCCGTTGGAAGGGCGGCGACAAGGCGCTCATGTATTCATCGCCAAAATAATTTTGCTTCGCAAAGCCCAAGACGCCAATGGTTCCGGGCACCACGAAATGCATATGGCATCCATTTAGTTCGCCTGCGGCATTATATTAGATGCCGACATAAAATCATATAGCTTTGAACATGGCGCACATTGCCCGGCGTCCGCTTGGTTCCCAGCGAATGGTTCATGCGAGCAGCCCAACACCGAAACTGGCATCATCCTTGCTTTATTCCCGACTAATCGTCGATATCCAGATGAAAGACGGGTAATCGAATTCGAGGAAACGACCATGAGCATTTCGGCATCCTCCCAAGCGGCATCCGCTAACAAGATGTCAAATAATACCGTCCCGCACGGGCCAAGCAATGTCACCAACGCGATTATGCAGGCTAGTCAAGACACCGGGGTAGATTTTACCTACCTCATGGAAAAAGCTGCCGTTGAAAGCGGGTTTCGCACCGATCTCAAGGCCTCCACCAGCAGTGCAACCGGGCTTTACCAATTCATCGACGGCACTTGGCTTGCAGCAATGAAGGCGCATGGTGCCGAACACGGGTTGCAACAGTTTGCCAACGCCATCCAGAAACGTGACGACGGCGGTTATTCGGTGGCAAGCCCGGAGCTTCGCCGACAGATTCTCGACCTGCGCAAGGACCCGAAAATCTCGGCGGAGCTGGCCGCCGAGCTAACACGTGACAATAAGGCATATTTGGAAACGAAACTAGGCGGCACCATAGGCTCGACCGAGTTATATCTCGCTCATTTCCTGGGGGCAGGGGGGGCCACACGCTTTCTTACGGCCATGCACGAAAGCCCCAACCGCGCCGCCCGCGACGTGATGCCTGAGGCGGCAGGGTCCAACACCGCCGTATTCTATGACCGCGCCAGCGGCCAACCCAAGTCGTTGGCTCAGGTTTACGACCGCTTTGCCAAGAAGTTCAGCGAGTCATCCAGCGATATAGTCGCATCGGCTAAATCTGGCAGTTATGGCAGTGACAGATCGGGCAGTGACAGATCGGGCAGTCCGCTGGACCTGATGATTTCCAATATTGCCGCTGGCAAGAACCCGATTGCAGCACTCAACTCCTCGCCGCTCTCGAGCTACACCATGTTAGCATTGGCAGCACTCAAGATTCCCGACGAGACCAGGGGTGACGGCAAGACTGCCTACGGCTCGCGCCAGATGGGTGAGCAAGCCAAAATTTCCCAGGGCTTCAACCCGGTCAACAGCTTTCGCGACCATTGGTCGGCACGCAAGGCATGAAGCCGTAAAATGTGGTCTTGAATCCGGGCCAGATGGCGGCCACAATCTATCATGGTTAGCCGCTGGCGATTGAAAGCGGCGCCGCTCAGTCGGGAGCTACGATGCGCCACTTGATGATCCTGGGATTGGCCGCGATAATAATAATTATGCCGGGGCGCTCAGCTTGGGCAAGCCCGGTGGCCAGCTGTCCCACAAGGGGCGAAGTAATAGATTCGTTCAGAGGGGTCGGCTCGATGCACGACCTCTGGCTGATCATGTCGTTCGGCAGTATAGTTGGTTTGAGTGGGGCCTATTGGGGGGTTCCGGCGGGTGTGTTGGTCTCGCTGGCGACGGGCGGCGCCTCCGCAATCTCCGGTTTGCGCACCATCAAACAGATCGATACCATGATCAGGGACAGCCTAACTGAAATGTCGGGCCGGATGCACCGAGACGCTGATGAAATTTACGACCAGATGCGCTATGGTGAAGAAATAATCGCTGGCAACTGGCTGATGCGGGTGGCCGGGGCGATGGCCGGCAGCATCGCTGGCCTAGTCGCACCCTTGGGCGTCGGGCCGCTTCAGGGCCTGCGCGCGAGCGTTGTCGTGGGTAGTATCGGCGGCGTTACCATTGGTGGTTTGTGGCACCGCGCCGCAGCCTGGCCATTCTCCGACGAGTTGCCCGACCTGTGCCGGGATTCCGTCAACTCTACCCGTATCTAACACCGCCCGTATCTAACGCCGCCCTTGCCAGTGGCCGTCAAGGGTGCTATAGGTCTTTCAAGCGTCCGGGGCATAATTGCCGGCTGCGGGTGTAGCTCAATGGTAGAGCAGAAGCCTTCCAAGCTTACGACGAGGGTTCGATTCCCTTCACCCGCTCCAGCCAGACGCCTAATCACAACCGAAAATTTGACCAAAAAACGCCCCCCTCACAGCCGAACACGGCGAGAGGAGGGCAGAGCTTCTGCGTGGCGTCAGCGCGGCAACAAAGTGCTGCCCATCAAGTATTCATCGACTGCATGGGCGGCCTGACGCCCTTCGCGAATCGCCCAAACCACTAGAGACTGGCCGCGACGCATATCCCCGGCCACGAACACTTTATCCAGTGAGGTTTTGTAGTCGTTAGTGTCGGCAGCAACGTTGCCGCAGCGATCAAGGGTGACACCAAGCTCGGTAATAATGCCGTCATGCACCGGGTGAACAAAGCCCATGGCCAGCAAAACAAGGTCAGCCTTGATGGCAAACTCGGTGCCGTCGATCTCCACCGGCCGGCCCTGGCTCCAATCCAGGCGGATACCGTGCAAGTTCCCGACGCCGCTCGCACCTCCCAGCTCAACACATCCAACACTATTGGCAGATAACCGTTTGGTCGCCACTGCCCACTCGCGAAGACAACCTTCATCTTGCGAGGTCGAGGTGCGCAACTTATTGGGCCAGCGCGGCCAAGTCAGGAGTCGATCCTCATTTTCCGGCGGTTTCGGGAGGATTTCCAGCTGAGTGACCGACAAGGCGCCTTGGCGAATCGAAGTGCCGATGCAGTCAGAGCCGGTATCGCCGCCACCGATTACCACCACATGCTTGCCCCGCGCGGAAATGCTCGCCTCGGGGGAGATAGTGTCGCCAGCGTTGCTGCGGTTCTGCTGAGTCAGGAATTCATTGGCGAAATGAACGCCCAGTAGTGACCGACCGGGCACTAGCAGATCACGCGGATGCTCGGAACCTCCGGCCAACACCACAGCGTCAAAGTTATTCAACAACTCTCGGGCGGTCAAATCCTTGCCGACATGGACGCCGGTGCGGAAGGTCACGCCTTCCAAGGCCATCTGCGCGGCCCTGCGTCCAATCAATGACTTGTCGAGTTTAAAATCAGGAATACCATAGCGCAGCAGACCGCCGACCCGGTCAGATTTTTCAAACACGGTGACGTCATGGCCAGCACGGGCCAATTGCTGAGCCGCAGCCAAGCCGGCCGGGCCGGAACCAACCACCGCCACACTCTTGCCGGTACGAATTTTGGCTGGTTCGGGCAAAATCCAGCCTTCCTCCCAGCCACGATCAACGATGGCGCACTCGATCGATTTGATAGTTACAGCGTCGTCATTGATATTGAGCGTACAGGCAGCCTCGCAAGGAGCGGGGCAGATGCGGCCGGTGAACTCGGGAAAGTTGTTGGTTGAGTGCAGGGTCAGCAGTGCCTCGCGCCAATTATTGCGATAGACATGATCGTTCCAATCTGGGATTAGGTTATTGACTGGACAGCCATTGTGGCAAAAGGGAATGCCGCAGGACATGCAGCGGGAACCCTGCTCGCTCATGGTCTGGTCGGACAGCGACTCTACGAACTCGCGATAGTGCCCGGTCCGCTCGTCCACCGGGGCCAAGCTGCGGTTTTTGCGACTGAATTCCAGAAACCCGGTTGGCTTACCCATGGACCGCCTCCCCAGCGCTAATTGTGGCGGCGGCCTGGGCTTGCAGGTCCATAAGGGCGCGGCGATAATCAATCGGCATAATTTTCACGAATTTTGGCAGTAAATTCGACCAGTTGGCAAGAATTTGACTCGCGCGCCGGCTGTTGGTGTAGTGCAGATGACGCTCGATCAGCACTCTAATGCGGGCAGCGTCATGGCTTACAGGATCGCTCATCAACTGATACACTACGTCGCCATCACTGCTAGCCCATTTTGGTGCGGTATCTCCGGGCAAGACCTTCTCCAACTCAACCATCGCAGTGTTGCAGCGCTGGTTGAAGTCGCCATTCTCATCAAGAACATAGGCTATGCCACCGCTCATCCCTGCCGCGAAGTTACGTCCGGTCTGACCCAAAACGACGACGCAACCGCCGGTCATGTATTCACAACCATGATCACCGACACCCTCCACCACCGCCAGCGCGCCAGAGTTACGCACCGCGAAGCGCTCGCCAGCCACGCCACTAAAGTAGCATTCACCACTGATTGCACCATAAAGCACGGTGTTGCCGATCAGGATGTTTTCCATCGCAATAATCTTGGACTCGTCGGCGAAGTGGATAGCGATGCGCCCGCCCGAAAGGCCCTTGCCGACATAGTCGTTGGCGGTACCGGTAAGATCAATGCTGACGCCACGGGCCAGAAAGGCACCAAAGCTCTGGCCGCCAGTGCCGCTAGCCCTGATCGCGATGGTGTCTTCAGGCAAGCCGGCATGGCCATAGCGCTCCGCCACCCGGCCCGAGAGCATGGCGCCAAAGGTGCGGTGGATGTTGCGAACCTCCATCTCGATCTGAACCGGCTTTCTCTCCTCAAGCGCAGGCTTGGCCTGGGGAATCAGGAAGCGGGCGTCAAGATTGTCGAGTTCGTGATCCTGGTTCTCGCAATGGTAAATGGCCACCCCTGTCCCCGCCTCCGGCATATGCAATAGCCGCGAAAAGTCCAGCCCCTTGGCCTTCCAGTGATCTAGGGCCGGGTGCATGTCGAGACGGTCCTTGCGGCCGATCATGTCATCAATTTTGGTAAACCCCATTTCGGCCATCAGCTGCCGCACTTCCTCGGCGACAAAAAAGAAGTAATTTATAACATGCTCTGGCTGACCGGCGAAGCGGCGACGCAGCACGGGATTTTGGGTAGCGATGCCAACCGGACAAGTATTGAGATGGCACTTGCGCATCATGATACAACCCTGCGCAATCAACGGCGCAGTAGCGAAACCGAACTCATCGGCTCCCAACAGCGCGCCTACTATCACGTCACGGCCGGTGCGTAAGCCGCCATCGACCTGAACCACTATGCGGCCACGCAGACGGTTGCGAACCAGAGTCTGATGCGTCTCGGCCAAGCCGATTTCCCACGGACTGCCGGCATGGGTGATTGAACTCATCGGACTGGCGCCGGTCCCACCTTCATATCCGGATATAGTGACATGGTCGGCCTTAGCCTTGGCGACGCCTGCTGCAACGGTGCCGACGCCCACTTCTGCTACCAACTTCACGCTGATCCGCGCCCGAGGATTGACGTTCTTAAGGTCGTGAATTAGTTGAGCCAAGTCCTCAATCGAATAAATGTCGTGGTGGGGCGGTGGGCTGATCAAGGTCACACCAGGGGTCGAATGGCGGACCTTGGCAATAGGAATCGCCACCTTGTGACCAGGCAACTGGCCGCCCTCGCCGGGTTTGGCACCCTGGGCCATCTTGATTTGGATGTCGTCGGCGTTGACCAGATACTCGGCAGTGACGCCGAAACGACCCGAGGCTACCTGCTTGATTGCCGAACGCATTGAATCGCCGTTGGTCATGGGCTTGAAGCGTTCCGGCTCCTCACCACCTTCGCCAGTATTCGACTTGGCACCGATCCGATTCATGGCGATGGCTAAATTCTGGTGCGCCTCCTTGGAGATTGAACCGAACGACATGGCACCGGTGGCAAAGCGCTTAACGATCTCGGAGGCCGGCTCGACCTGATCAAGCGGTACCGCCCGTTCAGCCTTTTTAAGAACCATCAAACCGCGCAAGGTTAACAGCCGCTCGCTCTGCTCGTTTACCGCGACGGCAAAGTCCTGGTAGCTACCGGAATCATTGGCGCGAACCGCGTGTTGAAGCTTTGAAATGGTCTCGGGGTTCCAAACGTGTTCCTCGCCGCGTATCCGGTAGCCATACTGGCCACCGACATCAAGGGAATTACGGTAGATCGGTGCATCGCCGAACGCCAATTTATGACGGCGTACTGTCTCTTCCGCAACCTCGGCCAGACCTATACCCTCAACAGTCGTCGCGGTGCCGGTGAAATAGCGGTCAACGAAAGCAGTGGCCAGCCCGATAGCATCGAATATTTGCGCGCCACAATAGGATTGGTACGTCGAGATGCCCATTTTGGACATAACTTTGAGCAAGCCCTTGCCCAAAGCCTTGATATAGTTTTTGCGCAGCTTGTCGAGATCAAGGCCGAGTCGGCCCTGGCGATCGGCCAGGGTTTCAAAGGCGAGGTAGGGATTGATCGCCTCGGCTCCGTACCCGGCCAGTAGCGCAAAATGGTGAATTTCACGCGCCTCGCCGGTTTCGACCACCAAACCTGTCGAAGTCCGCAGGCCCTCGCGGATAAGATGGTGCTGCACAGCGGCAGTGGCCAGCAGCGCCGGAATGGCGATGTTCCGGTCTGAAATTTTGCGGTCTGACAGCACCAGGATGTTCTGACCGCTCCTGACCGCATCCTCCGCCTCCTTGCATAGCCTATCAACCGCCGGCCCCATGCCCTCTGCACCGTCGGACGCCGGGTAGGTGATGTGCAGGGTGGTCGTCTTGAAACTCTTGACGTGTTCGGTAATATCGCGAATCTTAGCGAGGTCCTCATTGGTGAGAATCGGTTGCAGCGCCTTGAGCCGCAAGTTAGGTTCGACCAGTTCAATCGCCAGCAAATTTGGCCGCGGGCCGATCAGCGTAACCAGCGACATGACCAGTTCCTCACGAATCGGATCAATCGGCGGGTTGGTGACCTGGGCGAAGCATTGCTTGAAATAGGTAAAGAGCAGTTTCGACTTCAGCGACAGCACCGAAAGCGGCGTGTCGGTACCCATGGAGCCGGTCGGTTCCTCACCATTTATCGCCATCTGGTCCAGGATCAGACTTACATCCTCCTGAGTATAGCCGAACGCCTGCTGGCGGTCGAGCAGGCTTGCCATTTCGGGGCTCGCCATTTCGGGACCAGCCGCCTGCAGCGCCATTGGTCGGGCGGGCAGTTTCTCCAGCACGAATTCGGTGCGATCAAGCCACTTACGATAGGGGCGAGCAGTGGCCAAGCTGTCCTTCAACTCGGCGTCGTCGATGATTCGTCCTTCCTGCATATCGACCAAGAACATTTTGCCCGGTTGCAGGCGCCAGCGTTTCGTAACGGAACTCTCCAGGATATCCGGCAGCACCCCTGTCTCGGAAGCCATTACCACCAGATTATCGTCGGTTACCAGATAACGGGCCGGGCGCAGGCCATTACGGTCGAGGGTAGCGCCAATCTGGCGACCATCGGTAAAACAAATCGCGGCTGGGCCGTCCCACGGTTCCATCAGGCCGGCATGATATTGATAAAAAGCGCGGCGGTTCTCATCCATCAATGGGTTGCGGTCCCATGCCTCAGGAATCAACATCATCATGGCGTGAGCCATAGTATAGCCAGCGGCAACCAGCAGCTCCAGCGCGTTGTCGAAACATGCGGTGTCGCTCTGACCCTCGGGGATCAGCGGCCAAAGCTTGTCGAGGTCATTACCAAGCAACTTTGACTTAGTCGATTCCTTGCGCGCCGCCATCCAGTTAACGTTGCCACGCACGGTGTTGATTTCGCCGTTGTGGCAAATCATCCGGTAAGGGTGGGCGAGCCGCCAAGATGGGAATGTGTTGGTTGAAAAGCGTTGGTGGACCAGCGCCAGGGCCGAAATCACCCGTTCGTCCTGAAGGTCGAGGTAATACTCACGGACCTGTCGGGCCAGCAACATGCCCTTGTAAACCACGGTTCGGGCCGACATCGACGGGATGTAGAAATCTCGGATGCCCTCAACGGCATCGGCCTTAGTTGCTAGCGCCTTATTGCCGACCAATTTACGGATGACGAAAAGCTTGCGCTCGAAGGTGTCCTCGTCGATGGCGGTGGAGGGGGCCTTAGGATTACGGCCGATGAATATCTGGCGCACCACCGGCTCTACCGCCTTGACGGTCTTGCCAAGACCCCGGTTGTCTACCGGCACATTGCGCCAGCCGAGTACGGTCTGACCCTCCTCGGCGACAAACTGCTCGACCCACAGTTTGCATACATGGCGACCGCGCCGAGAGCGCGGCAAGAATACCATGCCAACGCCATAGTCGCCCACCATTGGCAGCTTAATTCCGTCCTTAGCCATTTCCTGGCGATAGAAGGCATCTGGAATTTGCAACAATATACCAGCGCCGTCGCTCTCCAGCGGTTCGGCACCAACCGCGCCGCGGTGATCGAGATTGAGCAGGATTTCCAGGCCCTGGTCGACTATTTTGTGGCTCTTTTCGCCCTTGATGTGGGCAACAAAACCTACACCACACGAGTCATGCTCATTCCTGGGATCATATAGACCCGAACCTTCAGCCAATACCATCCGACTGTCACTCCCAAAGAAATCAGACCAATACATCCCACCTGCCATCATCGCATGGGGTCGGAGCGCCAGACCGACGCAGCTTTACACCATGTCCGATTCGTTGTCGATACATGAACGGCACCGGGGCAGGATGATATGTCTACAGCGCCCCGCGACGAAAAGGGAGAGGATGCGCTCCCTCTCCCTTCAAAACCACCTTGCCGCCCCAGTGTAAAAGACCTGACTAGAAAACCCCAGGTCAACCGGGGCGATGCGACGTAGCCTATCTCATGTTTTCCGCGTACTGACGTTCCATTTCGTGTTGCCAGTCGAGCACGGCAACTTCATCGGCGACGAAGTCGCGCATTGAGATGACTCCGAGCGCCCGGCCCTCAACCGTTACCGGCAAATGCCGAACCCCCTTGGCATCCATGATCGCGAGCGCTTCGCCAACGGTACTGCCGGGTGACACGGTCGCCGGAGCAGACGTCATCACTTTTGCCAGAGTTGTGGTGTCGGGGTCAAGACCGGGAACGACCACACGCTCGAGCAAATCACGCTCGGTAAAAATACCATCGAGTTTATCTTCGCCCGCGCCCTCAGTTACAAGCACGGCGGCAACACGCCGTGCCGACATCTGGCGCGCGGCTTCGCGAACTGAAACGTCCGGTGCGAGGTGCAGCAGACGTTGATTGCGAAGGACTTCCTGTATCCGTCGGTTCGGCATGGCTTCCCTCCCTTAGTACTAACCATTCGGTTCAGCTTATGTCAGGTTAAACTAATCCAAATTACCAACACGTCCGCCGCTTACCTCAATTCGTTCACCTCCATTGCTCGATCCGTCGTTTCAACTCCATATCATTCTGATGCAGCACGGCCTGTCCCTCTAGTAACTTAGTCAGCAATATCTCAATACGGGCCTGCACAGTCTCTATGCTACCAAGCCGCAGGTCCATGGCATCAAGGCGACGCTCAACCGCACCAAGCCGCTGGTCCATAGCACCAAGCCGCTGGTCCATGGCATCAAGCCGCTGGTCCATGGCATCAAGCCGGC
>JBAXKX010000045.1:0-14639 GCA_037135115.1 Rhodospirillaceae bacterium | reverse complement strand
CTGCATCCGGCGCCGCAATGGTTGCAGCCTTGACGTGGGCCAGTCCTGGATGTTGGTGCCCTCGAAATGGATGGCGCCACGGCTGGCGTTGAGGCGAAGGACGGCCAAACCCAGCGTGGTCTTGCCCGAGCCGGACTCGCCGACCACACCTACCGTATGCCCCGCACGTACACGTACGGTGATGCCATCGACCGCGCGTATGTGGTCGACTGTACGTCTGAAGATACCCTTTTTAACGGGAAAGTGAACCTTGATGTCAATTGCCGCCAGCACTTCGGGCGCATCGGGTGAAGGCGGGCCAGGGCGACCCTTGGGCTCGGCTGCGAGCAGATGGCGGGTATAGGGATGCTGGGGCGCTGCGAATAGCTCGGTCGTTGCCGCTTGTTCAACAATCTTCCCCGCCTGCATCACGCATACGCGGTCAGCCATCTTGTGGACGATGCCAAGATCGTGGGTAATCAGTAGCAAAGCCATGCCGAAGCGCTTTTGCAAGTCTTTGAGAAGGGCTAGAATCTGCGCTTGGATGGTAACGTCGAGAGCGGTGGTAGGTTCGTCTGCGATCAGCAGGTCTGGTTCGTTGGCTAGCGCCATGGCGATCATGACGCGCTGGCGCTGGCCGCCCGATAACTCGTGGGGAAAGGCACCAAGTCGCGCTTCTGCATTGGCGAGACCGACCAGATGCAGCAGTTCGAGAGTTCGCGTTCGTGCCTCGGTTCGCCTCATTCCCTTGTGGACGTACAGGGTTTCGGTGATCTGAGCCTCAATGGTGTGGAGCGGATTGAGCGAGGTCATCGGCTCTTGGAACACCATGGCGATGCGGTTGCCGCGAATACCGCGCAGAACTGGTTCGGCAGCGCCGACTAGCTCTGTGTCGTAAAAACGGATGCTGCCGCCAGTAAAGCGGGCGGGGGGGCAGGGTAGCAATTGCAGGATCGAAAGCGCGGTTACCGACTTGCCGGAGCCTGACTCGCCGACTAGCGCCACCGTTTCGGCCGGACCGACTGTGAATGAAATCCCCCGCACCGCAGGCACGTCGCCCCCCGGCACCGAGAAGGTCACGGCAAGGTCGCAGACGGTCAGCAGGGCGCTCATGAGGACTCCCAGTCAAAATTAATGGACATGGTCTACAACGCCTGAACCTGCGACGCTACCCGTTCCATTTCGTGCTGAACTTTGTCGGCGAGGCGGGTCACTTCGTCCCACTCGGCGGTTTCTGCGGCGGCCTCCAGGTTCAGGCTGGCCTTACCAAGGTCGCGGGCTCCGGCCGTACCCGACGAGCCCTTGAGATTATGGGCGCAGTTGCGGACCGCCTTGGGCTTTCGGTCCCGAAGTGCGGTGGCCAGTTCCTCGCAGATGCGCTGGCTCACGTTGACAAAATCGCCGAGCAACTCTCGGATTAGTGCCGGGTCGTCGCCGCACAGCGCGGTTATTGTGGTCAGGTCGATCGCGCATCCGGGTTTCACAGGGGCCGGGGCAGGGGCAGGAGCAGGGGCAGGGGCAGGGGCAGGAGCAGGGCCTGGCGGAAGCCAGCGCTGGATGGCGGTGCCAAGCTTACCCAGTTGCAGTGGTTTGCACAGATAGTCGTCCATGCCGGCTGCCCGGAAGCGCTCGGCCTCGCCCTCGAAAGCGTTGGCGGTGATGGCGATGATCGGCAGTCGAGGGCCGCCGGTCATTTCCTTTTCACGGATGCGCCGGGTCAGCTCGAAACCATCCAATTCCGGCATATGGCAATCGGTTAGCAATAATGAATAACTCCGTAAGCTCAGCGCCGTCAGTGCTTGCTGGCCATCATCGACCATGTCGGCAGTTAGTCCGAGTGTCGCTAGCTGCATCGCGATGACGCGCCGGTTTATGGCGTTGTCCTCGGCGACCAAAATCGATGGCCGAGATGTGGTCTTTGCCGGGCTGACTGCGACGGGGGCCGCTGAATGGTCGCTAGCGCGTCGCATCGGCAGCGGTACCGCATCCAAAGCGTCGGGGTCGGGCTTGGCCGTCTGGTTGGCGGTGGCCGTCATCCGTCCGCCAGCCACAGCAACCGCGCGGATCAAAGCGGCCCGTCGCACTGGCTTGATCACGGTCAAAGAGGTGTCGGTCGAGCGGGTTCGGCGAATATTGCCATCACCGGATCGTTGGGCCAATAGCACCGACGGAATCGGAAATCCGGTATGGCCAAGCGCCAGAGCTTCGCGCACTGCTACCACCGCAGACTGATAAAGCCTGCCGTCGAGAATCACCACGTCAAGGGGCCGGCCGGCGGTAAAAGCCGCGCGGGCTTGGCCGAGCAATGATGGGCCGTCGGCGCACGGAACGACCCGTGCGCCAGCGGTCTTTAGGTAGGTGGCAAGGAATGTGCGGGCTTGCTCATCGGTGGATGCAACCGCGACAACCATTCCGTGTAGTGATGGCCACTCGTTTGGCCCGGTGGCGCGGCCGACCATCGGGTCAGGCGCAGCTTCGGTCCCGGCGAGCTTCAGGCTGACTGAAAAGGAAAATGTCGACCCGTGACCAAGTTCGCTGATCACCGTGATGGCACCTCCCATCATTTCGGCCAGCTTCCGGCATATCGACAAGCCGAGCCCGGTGCCGCCAAAGCGCCGCGCCGTCGAGTGTTCAGCCTGGGCATAAGGCTGAAACAGGGTAGTCTGAACATTTTCGGGAATGCCGATGCCGGTGTCGCTGATTCGGATCAGTATCCGGGCGTGGGTGGCGCAGGTGTTCTGGCTACCATTTTGCTGATCATCCAGATCGACTCGCAGTACGACTCGCCCAGTCTCGGTGAACTTAATGGCATTGCCGCCGAGGTTGAACAGAATCTGACGAAGCCGCAGTGGGTCGCCGATCATGGCGTGCGGGATCATCGGGTCGACGAAGGTCAGCAGGTCGATGTCCTTGCGCCAAGCACTGGGAGCCATGGTCTCGGCAACGCCTTCGACGACGGTAGCAAGCGAAATCGCTACCTCCTCCAGCACCAGCCTTTCGGCCTCAATTTTAGAAAAGTCGAGAATGTCGTCGATGATCCGCAGCAAAGCTGTCGATGAGTCGCGTATAGTGGCAACGGTTTCCGACTGTTCCTGATCAAGGCGGGTGCGCTCCAGCAGCTCTAGCATGCCGAGCACGCCATTCATGGGCGTGCGGATCTCATGGCTCATGGTGGCGAGAAAGGAGGACTTGGTTTTGGTCGCCTGTTCGGCCAGTTCCTTAGCGGTGTTGAGGGCAGATTCGGTCCGTTTACGCTCGGTGATGTCGTGGACCCAACTGAGATAGCCGCCGCTGCCGTCATAGTTGCTGGGATCACCCGAAAGTAGCGACCAAAAGGTTGAGCCATCGGCGAGAAGCAGCCGGGTTTCGGTATCACGGACCGCCAAGCCTTCGGCTATGTTCTGGCTGCATTTGAGCTGATCTTCCGGGTCGGCCATCAATGAGGTCATTTTGACCCCGATTAGGTCGCTCGGTGCGATGCCGAACAACCCGGCGAATCTCAGATTGGCGAAGGTCAGGCGGCCGTTGCTGTCAATGGCGCAGACTCCGACCGGGCTGCTTTCCAGCACCGTGCGTAGTCGCTCGTGGCTTTCCACCAAAGCCTTTGTCCGCTCGGCAACCTTGGATTCGATGGAAAGAATGTGCTCATAGGCACGCAGGGCGGCGATGATCGAGATGAACAAGTCGTCGGCCGACAATTCTGCCTTGGCCCGATAGTCGTTGATGTCATAATCGATCACCACCCGGCGGTGTGGCGCCTGACCGGGCTGGCCGGTGCGCAGGATCAGCCTGATGTCGGTGTTGTGTAAATCCTCGCGGATGGCGCGAATCAGTTCGAGGCCGGCATGGTCGCGCTCCATCACCACGTCAATCAGTGCCACCGCGACGCCGGGGGTTTGTTCCAGTATTCGCCGGGCCTCGGCCGATGAATAGGCGCTCAGCAGCTTGATTGGCCGGTTGCGGTAGCGGACATCATCAAGAATTAGTGCGGTCATTGAATGGACGTCGGGTTCGTCGTCAACCACCAGTACCAGCCAAGGGGTTCCCTGGCTGGTGACTTCCGTAGTTTCCGTTGCGAAAACGATTTCCTCTTCGGTGGGTCGGCTCATGGCTTGCTCTCTGGCTCTCTCTCTGGCTGGCCGGTGGCGGCTGATTTTCGTGTCATCCTGCGCGGCATGCGGATGTGGAAGGTCGCGCCCTGGTTCTCGGCACTGGTGACCGATATGTGGCCGCCTAGCGACTGTGTGACCAGATTGAAAACAATATGTAGGCCGAGTCCGCTGCCGCCTGAGCTGCGGCGGGTGGTGAAAAACGGCTCAAATATTTTGCCGTGCAATGCCTCCGCAATACCCTTACCGTCGTCACTGAAGCTGAGGTCAATATCGGGAGTGTCGCTTGATGCCTTGACGGTGATGGTCATGGTGCCTTCTGGTTTAGCTTCGAAGGCGTGAATAAGCGCGTTCATTACCAAATTAGTCAGTATCTGGGATAGCGCGCCCGGGTGGCCGTCGATGGTGATATTGGCCGGACATTCTATCAGTATCTTGTGGTTGGTGGTGCGCAGGTGCGGACCCAGGCTGGTGATTACCTCATCAATGTAGGTTCCTAGGTCGAAGTGGCGCAATTCGTCGCTGGCCTGGTCCACCGCCACCTGCTTAAAGCTGCGGATAAGATCGGCGGCGCGGTTGAGATTGGTGGACATCAGCCGGCTGGATTCGGTGGCGACCTCGCCATAGGCCAGCAGATCCGACTTTTTGAGGGTGCCGCCTTCCAGCGCCTCGATCATGGTCTGGGTGCGGCCGGCAAGATGGCTGGCGCAGCCAAAGGCGATGCCGACCGGAGTGTTGATCTCGTGGGCGATACCGGCAACCAGCAGACCGAGCGATGCCATTTTTTCGGCCTGGACCAAGCTGGCTTGGGTCTCCTTAAGTTCGGCATAGGCGTTCTCTGCCGCCAGCATCGCCGCCAGGGTCGCCTCGGTGGCCCGGGTCTGGGCGGTTATGTCGGTGTAGGTGCAAACGAAGCCGCCCTGAAAAAGCGGGTTGCTGACGACTTCGATGACTATGCCATCGGGCCGGCGGTGCTTGACGATGAAGTTGTTGGTCGGCAGTCGATGCCACAGTTGGACTAGTTGGTTGGGCTGGTCGGCGCCAGCGAATTCACCGCGCTCTTTCTGGCAGGTTACTATTTCGGCGAAGGTCGGATGGGTGGTTAGCAGCCTGAGCGGTACGTTGAGCAACTCGGCGGCCCGGCGGTTGAAGGTGACTAGGCGCGGCTCGTTGTCGAACATGGTGATGCCCTGGTCGACATTTTCCAGTGTTGCCTGGAGTATCGAGCGTTCATGGACCAGATCGAGTTCGGCCTGCTTGCGCTCGGTAACGTCGGCGATGATGCCGGTGAGGCGGAGCGCCACCCCGTCGTGGTCACGGATGGCTGTCGCCTTGTCTTCGATCCAGCGAAAGCCGCCGTCCTTGGCGAGCATTCGATGGGTGCTGCAGTAACTTTTGGCCTCGCCGGTGATGTGGCGCTGCGACTCGGAAAGTACCCGGCTGCGGTCTTCGGGATGGATCAGCCTTTCTAGTGTTTCGGGCGACATGGTCAGTTCGTCGGAGCCATAGCCGAGATTGGCGGGAAGCTCAGCCGACCACCAAATCTGGCCGGTAGTAAGATTCAGGTCCCAGACAGAAGAGTGAGTCGCAGCGATGGCCAAGCCCAGCCTTTCCTCGCTGTGGCGCAAAGCTACCTCTTCGTAGGCCAATTTTACCAGCAGTCGGTTGTATATAGCGATAACCTTGCCTAGTTCGTCGCTGCCGGTCCATTGAACCAGTTTTCGGCTGCCCTTTTGCTCGGCCAACCGCATTGAATCCCTTAACCTTCCAAGGGGGATGCCGATGGTTAGCCGGTGGGCTAGAAGTGTGGCAACAAAGGTCATCAGCACCTGTAAAAGAAGAAACCTTGCCGCATCTATCGTCTCAGATTGTAGATGTAGAGTAATGTTGTCGTCGGTGTAGTGGGCTGTAATTTTGCCCAGTTGTTTTCCTTCCTTGCTAATGGTTCTGGACAATGCCAGCCCGGACTGCAGTGGACCACAGCCGTCGACTGGCCAGGTACTGGTGTTGTTGTCCTGGTTGTCGAGCACCTTTATGCAGATGATCTCGCGATTGTTGGCCATCATCGAAAGGATGTCGTGGGTATTCGCAGCATTTAATGGCCATAGGCTTGCGGCTAACGCGATGGCATTGGCTTCGGTGATTGCGGCGACCTTTGCCGTCAGGCTGTGCTCGAGTTCGGCGCGCTGCGAGTAGAGAAAAAGGTAAGCAAACGTAACCGTTGAGCCGGTGATGATCGGAATCATGATCAGCAGAAACTTCGCCCAAACCGTTGGTACCCTTGCCCATAGTGCGGTGCCGACCATGGTTCTTACCGCTTCCTCAATTGCTTGTGCCACTTTATCATCCTCTTCATCCTCTTCATCCTCTTCATCCTAACAGCGGCTGTGGCCTTTGTCTGCGTTCCTGCGCTGGTCCGTTAGTGCCTTGGTGCCAACTTGTTGTTGGTGGTGGTGTTGGTGGGGGGCTACCTCTCGCTCGCTGGTCATGGGTTCCGTATTGCAAATGTAGTGCTGCAAATGTGGTGTTCTAGTGGCGATAATCGTCGTATAATATTTTTCCTGATCGTCGGTGCCGAACGATCCTTGAGCAGGGCGACCCTTTTGCTGGCTTGAGCCGGGGACGGTTGCCGTGCGGTTGCTTTTATAAGACCATCCGAGGCCGTTCATGAGCAGCGAAGTCAACACCTTCTTTATCCCCGATAGCAATCCGGACTCCGCCAGGGCCGAGATTGGTGCTTTTCTTCGCTCTGTGGTGGTGGACCGGGTCGACACCTCCTATGCTGGGGGCGGCTGGCATGTGCTGGTGCTGTTCCAGGATTCACGGTGCCGCGAGGAATCCGAACAGATTGAGAGCATGATCAAAGGTGCGCTGGCGCGTTGGCGCGAGCGTGAGGCCGCCAACTCTGCCCTGGCGCTTGATCAGATATTGAGCGATGAGGTGATGAACGACATCGCCCATTATGCCCCTACCACCGAGCGCGAACTGGCAACAATCGCGTCGAGTCATAACTTTGATGTTGCAAATTATGGCAGCGCTATCGTGCTCGAGGTTAAGAAGATGCTAGACGCTCTGATCGATTAAGCCCCTGATCGATTAAGCCCCTGATTGATTAAGCCCATGATCGATAATGGAGGGGCGCGGGGGGTTGGGGGTGATTTTGCTGTGCGACTTATTTTGCGAATTCAAGCGACCAGGATCATAGCCCGATGATCGCTACTTCTTCGGTTTTCGAGTTGTTTCAATTCAAGCCGCCATGGTTCTGGCTACGGGCAAACCTGCTCGTGGTCGCCAGTATTATGGTCGGACACCTGTTGGTTGTGCTGCTGTTGCTTGGGACGTTGGCTGCCTGGGCCGAAACTCCCAAATTCGAGCCGTCGCCACAGGATCAGGCTTTACAGGGGCTGGGTTTGATCATGAAGGGCTTGCGCGGGATGATCGAACAGGTGCCGCTCTATGGGCCGCCGGAACTAGCTCCCAATGGCGACATCATTTTGCGTCGGATATCGCCGATCCAAAACCCGCCCGGCTCTCGTTCCGCACCCGCCACGCCGCCGTCCTTATCCCCGACTCCCCCCACTCACATTACCCCGGCTCCGCCGCTGCCTGGGTCTGGACTCCCTATGTAGGGAGGGGCGTTTACGGGTTGAGGGGGATCGCCGCTTCTCGTCGTAACAGTGCGGCCAGCTGCAAGGCTGGCACTGGCCGAGAAAAGAGGTAGCCCTGGCCGTATTTGCAGCGCAGGCCACGCAGGAAGCTCGCCTCCTCTTCGGTTTCGATGCCTTCGGCGACCACATCCATTTTCAATATCCCGCCGAGGGTGGCGATCATTTGAACAATCGCCGCCTTTTCCGGGCCAGAGCCAATAGTTTGGACGAAGCTTTTGTCAATTTTGAGGGTATCGGCCGGTACCCGGTGCAAATAGCTGAACGATGAATAGCCGGTGCCGAAATCATCGATCGAGAAATGGACGCCCAACTCCTGGATGGCCAGCATCTTAGGTTCGGCATCGTTTTGCTCGAACATCAGCATACTTTCGGTTATTTCGAGTTTGAGCGATGACGGGGCGATACCGGTGCCTTCGATTACTCGCTGGACCAGAGTCAACAAGTCATCATCGCGCAATTGTTGAGTCGACACATTGACGCAGGTGAACATATCGGCAAGGCCGGGTATCTCGGCCTGCCACGCCACCAGCTGTGTCGCCGATTCCTCCAGCACCCAGCGACCGATCGGCAAGATCAGACCTGATTCTTCGGCCAGCGGAATGAACTCGACGGGCGGGACCATCCCGCGTTCGGGGTGGTTCCAGCGAATCAGTGCCTCGACCCCGGCGATCCGCCCGGTTTCGAGAAGGATGATCGGCTGATAGTGGAGCACAAATTGATTTTCGTCGAGCGCCCGGCGAAGTTCCGACTCGGTCTTGGCCTTGGCCAGGGCATGGTCGCGCAGGCGGGTATCGAACACCTCGACCCGCGCCCGGCCGGCGGTCTTGGCGCGGACCATGGCCAAGCTGGCGTCGCGCAGCATATCCTCCGCGCGCTCGTAGCCAGTGATGCTGAGGGCGAGCCCAATCGACGCCGTCAGAACGACGTCTCGGTTCTCGAAGTTGAAGGGCCGAGCTATTACCTCACCCGCCCGCTGAGCCCCGATCAGGGCCGCCGTCGGATCCGTCACATCGTTGATCAAAAGGGCGAATTCGTCGGCGCTGAGCCGGGCCAGAGTGTCCCCGGTCCGGCAGATGCGTAGCAAACGCGCCGCTGTGGTGGTCAGAACCAGATCGCCAATGGCCGTGCCCAGGCTGTCGTTGATCGATTTGAAGCGGTCGATGTCGAACAGCGCGACGGCAAAGGGGTGGTTGCCGCCGCCGCGATGCCGGGTGATTGCTTGTCCGATACGATCGAGCAGCAGCGCGCGGTTGGGCAGGCCGGTCAGGCCGTCATGGAAGGCGCTGTATTGAAGTCGAAGTTCAGCCTTCTTGCGCGCTGTGATGTCGGTCAGCGAGCCGGCGATTCGCACCGGCTGGTTATCGCCATCGCGTACCGCCATCGCACGAGTCAGGCACCAGGAGAGGGTGCCATCTGCGCGGAGCATTCGAAATTCATGCTCCATATGCTCGCTATTGCCACGCAGGTGGCGGCGGAGCGCGTTTTTAAGTCCGCAGCGGTCACCTACCACAACTAACTTATACCAGTCCCTGATTCTGTTCTCGAGGGCAACTTCGGGGTAGCCAAGCATCGACATGCAGCGGGGTGAAAAATAAGATTCACCGGTCTCCAGCCGCCAGTCCCACAATCCGTCCTTGGCACCGCGCGCCGCTAAGGCGTAGCGCTCTTCGCTTAGTCGCAGTTCTTGTTCCGCTTGTTTGCGTTCGGTGACGTCGGCTTGGTAGCCGATCATGCGAATAGCGTTACCCTCATCGTCGCGAACCACCATGCCGCGACAGGCCATCCAGCGGATCGCATCCCGAGCGTCGCGGATGCGGTATTCAATTTGAAACGAGGGAACCGGGGAGTCTGACGTGGCCATCTGTTCGTCGATGGTGGCTTGGAGCCAGATTAGGTCCTCGGGCACGACTCGACCCAACCATTCCTGCGGTGAATCGGTGATGTCCTGGGCGGAGAAGCCCATGATCGTCTTCCAGCGCGGTGAGCAGTCTATCTTGCCGGCGATCAGATCCCATTCATAAAGGCCGTCGCTAGACGCCGCTGCCGCTATGGCGTAGCGGTCCTGAGTCTCGCTCAGCAATTGTTCGGCACGCTTGGTATCATTGATGTCGCAGATTGAACCGAGCAGCCGACACGGCGTGCCGTCGTCGCCGAGCATGGAGACGCCGCGGCAGGCCAGCCATCGCCAACCGTTGCCAGCGGTGCGGACTCGGTGTTCGATATAGAACGGTCCGTGAGGCTCCTCGCGTTGGCCGTCAAGGCAGGCAAATAGCCATATCTTGTCATCGGGATGTACGCACTCAAACCAGCTTTCAGGGCGATATATGGCGGCTTTGCCAACGCCTACCATGCTCAGGAACCGCGCCGAGAGGTCGATTAAACCGGTCACTAGGTCCCAATCCCATTGCCCTTCCGAGCTGGCTTGTTGGGCTAATTCATAGCGCTCGATAAGTTTTCTCGTTCCGCTGTCCACGAACAAGACTGCTCCCGTTTTTGCTGCAAGCGCCCTTGATCACCTTCCGCCGACTATAGCACCCCTTTTGGATAGGTAACATCATTCTCAATGCCCGCGCGAATGATTCTCATCGGTCAAAATACTGCGGCCTTGAAAAGCTGCGAAAATGTGCTAGTTTTACATGGTGAGGTGTGATTCTGCAGCAAGTGTCTCCTTTAGCATGGTTGAGGTTTGTGTGGGGGCTGGGCGCGGAAGGCGCTGTGACCTATGGCACAGGTGGATGGCGGAGGTTCTGGCTTCGCCGTCTCGGCGGCGGGGCGTGTCGCCGAGGCAGGTTTTCGCGAACAAAAACGCCAGGATCAGCAGCGTCAGTCTCGCGAACAGAAGCGGGACGCCTCTAAGAGGCGCCAGTCCTTGTACGACGTGTTGTTTGAGGAGATTGAGCAGACCCCTGGGCTAGACGAACAGGCGAAGCGCCGCCTCAAACGCGGTGTGCGCAGTAACACCCAGCGGCAGTACGACGATCTGTCGGCAGGGTCGCAGTGGGGCGGCGACACCTTTAATTCGGACCGTCCTGCCGATGCGGCTACACGGGACCAAGATTCCGGCCATGCGGCTAGCGGCCATGCAACTGATGCAGATCACCACTTGCGTCCTGCCTCGTTTGATGATGCGGAGCTGCATCTAGACGAGCAAACTCGTGAAGCCCGGCGGGTCGCCACCCAGCTTCGCTTTTGCCTGTGCCAACACACCGAGACTGCCCTTAAGGTCTCGGCCTATTTGCACGCCTTACTGGCACTCAGCAACGGCTTATACAAGCCGACGCTGGTGATCGAGGTTTAGGGGTGATCGAGGTTTAGGGGTGATCGAGGTTTAGGCCCGGTTGATTTCGGAGATATCAGCCACACCAAGCGCTTTGAGGGCGGTGCTGACGATGTGGCGGGCGTTCAGCTCCGCGTCTTCGTGCTGCTTGAACGGCTGCTCGTGCTCGATGAAGCGGTCGGGCAGGGTCATCGGCCGAATTTTCAGATTGCCGTCGAGTAGGCCGGCGCGGGCGAGGTCGTGCAGCACGAAGCTGCCGAAACCACCAACCGAGCCTTCCTCAATGGTAATCAGCACTTCGTGTTCGCGTGCCAGTCGATGGATCAGCTCAGTGTCGAGCGGCTTGGCGAAACGGGCATCGGCGACCGTCGTGGACAGGCCGCGAGCCGCCAGTTCCTGCGCCGCCTTGATGCACTCGCCCAGCCTTGTGCCGAGGCTGAGCAGGGCGACCTTGCTGCCCTCCTGGATGATGCGGCCCTTGCCGATCTCCAGCACTTGGCCGCGAGATGGTCGTTCAATGCCGATGCAGTCGCTGCGGGGATAGCGAATCACGCTTGGCCCGTCGTTGATCGCCGCAGCCGTCGCCACCATGTGCATCATCTCGGCCTCGTCCGCCGGTGCCATGATCACGATGCCGGGCAGGCAGCCGGTGAAGGCTAGGTCAAAGGTTCCGGCATGAGTGGCGCCGTCAGCACCGACCAGCCCGGCCCGGTCAAGGGCGAAGCGTACCGGCAGTTTTTGCAGCACCACGTCATGGACCATCTGGTCATAGGCGCGCTGCATGAAGCTGGAATATATCGCGACGAACGGCTTGAAGCCCTCGCAGGCCAGTCCGGCGGCAAAGGTTACGGCGTGCTGCTCGGCAATGCCTACATCGAAGACACGTTTGGGAAAGCGTTTTTCAAAGAGGTCGAGACCGGTTCCCGACGGCATTGCCGCCGTGATGGCGACGATTTTCGAGTCGTGTTCGCCCTCGGCGACCAGCCCTTCGGCAAAGACGCGGGTGAAGGTTGGGGCATTGGTCTTGGCCTTGGCTTGGGTACCGGTCACCACGTCGAACCGTGCCACTCCGTGCATCTTGTCTTCGGCGGCTTCGGCCGGCGGGTAGCCGTGGCCTTTCTTGGTTACCACGTGGATCAGCACCGGGCCGTTGCCGGAGTCGCGATCCTCGGCGTTGCGGATGTTCTGGAGCACCGGCAGCAGGTGGTCGAGATTGTGCCCGTCGATCGGGCCGACATAGTAGAAACCTAGCTCTTCAAAAAGGGTGCCGCCGGTGACAAAGCCGCGGGTGTATTCCTCGGCGCGTTTTGCGGCATTACGTAATGGTACAGGGAGGTGGTCGGCCAAGTCCTTGGCTAGGTGGCGCAGGCTGAGGTAGGGCTTGGAGGAGATCAGGCGCGACAGGTATGCGCTCATGGCGCCCACGGGCGGCGCGATCGACATGTCATTGTCGTTGAGGATAACCACCAGTCGGCTGTTCATCGAGCCGGCGTTGTTCATCGCTTCGTAAGCCATGCCGGCGCTCATCGAGCCATCACCGATAACGGCAACCACATGATTGCTACCGCCAGCGAGATCACGGCCGACCGCCATGCCCAGACCGGCCGATATCGAAGTCGAGCTGTGTCCGGCTCCGAATGGGTCGTAAATGCTCTCAGAGCGACGGGTGAAGCCGGACAGGCCGCCGCCGGTGCGTAGGGTGCGGATGCGATCGCGCCGGCCGGTGAGGATCTTGTGGGGATAGGCCTGGTGGCCGACGTCCCAAATGATGCGGTCGGCCGGTGTGTTGAAGACGTAGTGCAGCGCCACCGTCAGTTCAACAACTCCCAGTCCGGCGCCAAGATGGCCGCCGGTCACCGACACCGCGTTGATTGTCTCGATCCGCAATTCCTGTGCGAGCTGCGGCAACTGCTCTACGCCGAGTCGCCTGATATCGGCAGGCTCCCGTATACGATCGAGCAGAGGGGTCTTGGTGACTGAGCTCAATTCTCTCTCCCCATTCCCGAGCCTGCCGAATCTTCAGGCTTTTCGATTTACGATGAAATGCGCGACCAACTTGAGGTTGGCCGCACGATTGCCGAACAGGTCCAGGTGGCCGGCGGCGCGGTCGGCCAGCAGTATTGCCCGCTCTCGGGCGCCTTCGGCCCCAAGCAGCGAAACGAAGGTCGCCTTGCGGCTGTCGGCTCCAACCGGCTTGCCGATAGTCTCGGCCGTGCCTTCGATGTCGAGTAGGTCGTCGGCGATCTGGAAGGCTAGCCCGATGTCGCTGGCGTAGGACCGCAGCGCCGCCCGCTCGGGAGTACCGGCAAGGCCGAGAATGCCCCCCGCCTCCGCTGAAAACCCGATCAAAGCCCCGGTCTTGCCTTCTTGGAGACGGGTGATCTCGGCGAGGTCGAAGCAGGTGGTTTCGGCGATTAGGTCGAGCATCTGGCCGCCGACCATTCCCGATGGTCCGGCCGCGACCGCAAGCGCTGTCACCAGTTCCGCGCGCACCGCTGGGTCGGGATGGGTGGCCGGGTCGGCCAGAACCTCGAATGCTAGAGTAAGCAGACCATCGCCCGCCAGAATTGCCACCGCCTCGTTGAATTTTTTATGCACGGTCGGCTTGCCACGGCGCAAATCGCTGTTGTCCATCGCCGGCAAGTCGTCATGGATTAGCGAGTAGCAATGGATCAACTCGACCGCCATTCCAGTGCGAAGCGCCGACTCGGGCCCCACTCCGAAAAGGGCGGCGCTTTCCAGCACCAGGAACGGTCGCAGCCGTTTGCCGCCCGCAAGCGAGCCGTAACGCATGGCGTCCCACAGGGGCGCCTCTGAGCGTGTTGTAGCCTCAAGGAGGCGATCCAGCCCCGCCTCAATCAGGGCCGCCGCCCGCGTCATCGCTTGATCCAACTGAGAAGCCAAAGTCGCCTCGCCCGGTGCGTTGCCTTGCCATTCTTAAGCCATCGTAAACTGGCACTTACCCATGAAGCGTTGCCGGACCAAGCGAGCCTCTTAGGAGGGGTAGGAAAAGACACGCCGGCCGCTCCGGCGTCAAGGCATCAAACTGCACATCCCGAGAGTGCCTTCGCGAAGTGATCTTTCCGCCACGCCGTGAAAGCGGAAATAATGTATGTGGGATGGCGCTTCCGGGACGGCTGTGCTAACAGCTTCACTTCATCGTCGCCAACCGGAGGCCGACAGTATCTATGAATGCTGCTGAGAGGGGATTGCCGCTGCGGGTCATTCTGGCCCAACCTCGCGGTTTTTGCGCCGGGGTTGAGCGGGCGATTGAAATTGTCGAGAGGGCGCTCCGCCTTTACGGCCAGCCGGTCTATGTCCGGCATGAGATCGTTCATAACAAGCGCGTGGTCGAGGGGCTGAAGGCCCGCGGTGCCCGCTTTGTTGAGGATGTCGACGACATTCCGCCCGGAGCCGTGACGATTTTCAGCGCCCACGGTGTAGCTCGAACCGTCGTGGTCGATGCAGACAAGCGCCGCCTGCATGTCATCGACGCCACCTGTCCCTTAGTTACAAAAGTTCACAAGGAGGGCCAGCGCTACGCCGCGCGTAACTATGATGTAGTGCTGATCGGCCATCCTGGGCATCCCGAGGTTGAGGGCACCA
>JBAXKX010000044.1:0-14655 GCA_037135115.1 Rhodospirillaceae bacterium | reverse complement strand
AGGGTGAGATTGAAGTAGTGTTTGCCAAGGGCATTTTGTGGACCGGGGACGAGGTCAGGTTGCGGGATCGAAGTAAACAGCGCGTTCCCAGCGAGAAGCTGTGGGTTGAACTTCTTGCCGCCTCCAACTGGAACAAACCGCCAGCGCCGCCCAACGACCCAGTACCGATTTTGTCCGCTGTGGTCGTTGAGAAGCAGCCACGTCTGCGTCCGTTCGTTCGTAAGTGCCACAAGATTTCCACCAACGAGATGATTGACTTGTGTGAACGGTTTTTGGATCCTTCACAGACATCAACCTGGAAGCCGCTCATCTCGGTCGCCCTTGAGCAGACACCGCTCGTCCCGGTCGGCCTTGAGCCGACGCCGCTTGTCGCCGAGCCTGAGCCGCCTGAGCCGACGCCGCTTGAGCCGACGCCGCCTGAGCCGGTCGGCTTTGAGCCGACGCCGCTTGTCGCCGAGTCGCCGATCACTGAAGCTCCGATCACCGAGTCGCCGATCACTGAAGCTCCGATCGCCGAGTCGCCGATCACTGAAGCTCCGATTACCGAAGCTCTGATCACCGAAGCCCCGATCACCGAAGCTCCGATCCCCGAGTCGCTGCAGATGGCCCAGCCTGCCGAGCCAGAGCACCTTCCTGCCGAGCCAGAGCATCTTCCTGCCGAGCCGGAGACAACTAGCTCGGTTCGGGTCACGGCACCGCTGCTGGTCGGCCTGTCTCAGGCATTGGTCGGCACCCTTGACGAGGCAATGGTGTTATCCGGGACAAGGCAGACTAGGCGGTTCCTGTTGGATGGGCGCCCGCTTTTCTCACCGTATCCGCTGGCGGTGACTTTGATTATCGAACCGATGGAGGGCTATCGCAGCACGGCGTTTGATGCTCATCCTGTTTCGGTTGAAACCATGCCCGATCCGTCCCCCCTGGAGAATGTGCAAGATAATTCGTCACCCCAGTTGTCCGATCAGGTTCAGCAGGCGCAGCTCGCATCGATCGTGCCGCCGACTTCGGGTGGACATAAAATCCGGTCCGTGCAACTGCCAGCCTCTCGTGGTTTAGTGGGCGGCTTGGTCGACTCGGTTGAGCGGATTGTCGGCGGTGTGTTCGGCGCCTTGTCTTGGTTGGGGGGGCCGCAACAGAAACCGTCGCAACGCCGCAGCGGGGCCTACCCTGCCGACACGCGCGTGCAGAGGACGGCGGCAAAGCCTGGAGTGGCTCGTCAAGATGGAAACGCCCGTGCTTCAGTCAACGCCCGAAAAGCCAGTGTCGCGCGGCAAGGATCTGCATCATTTCGTTGAGTTGATGTGCTGATCGGGACGTTGTAAGCATTACATCTAGGTTGAGGACGGCAGTATGAGCTATAGATTAAAGTAGTTTGGCAAAGCGGGATGACGGCACGGTGGCAGGCCCCCGGACCAGTGGCCCCCGGTACTATAATTGACCAAAATAGGAGGCATCGGACATGAGTGAAGATAAGTTGGATAATAGACACGAGGCAGAAGTCGGCGAAGGCAACCGGCTGATTATTGGCATAGACTTGGGGACCTCACGAACGTCGGTGATGACTAACCGTGGTATCCGCAAACTTTTTCAGTCCGTGGTCGGCTATCCCAGAGACGTGATCGGCGTTCGGCTGCTCGGAGCCCCCTTTGCGGTAGGTGAGCAGGCTTATGAGCGGCGATCATTCCTCGAGCTGCGCTACCCATTGGAAGATGGCGTGGTTAAGGAAGGCAACACCAAGGACCTGACTGCCGCCCGGCAAGTCCTCAAGCATGCCGTGGACATTGCGGAACCTTCGCCGGGTGACGAGGTTCGGGTTATCATTGGAGTTCCTGCCCGCGCGTCGGCTGGAAACAAGTCGGTGTTGCTCCAGATCGCCGAAGAAATCGTTAATGTGGCGGTGGTAATATCTCAGCCGTTTCTTGTCGCCTACCATTATGGCAAGCTCTACAATGCTATGGTCATCGATATTGGTGCCGGCACCGTGGATATTTGTGCCCTTAAGGGCATGATTCCCCCGCCCGAGGACCAGCTCACGCTCAAAAAGGCGGGAAATTATATTGATGAGCGTTTGAAGTCGGCGATACTTGATCGCTACCCGGATGTGCAGATCAATATCAACATTGCTCGAGGTATTAAAGAGGCTCATGCCTATGTCGGCAAGCCACATGGCCCGATCCAGGTCGAGTTGCGCTCGAACGGTCTGCCGGTGTTGTGCGATGTCACCGATGAGGTTCGCCAATCCTGCGAATCGATCGTCCCCGATATCGTTGAAAGCGTTGAAAGCCTGATTAGGCGCTTTCCGCCCGACGATCTGTCGAAGGTATTGCAAAATATTATCATCGCAGGTGGTGGCTCGCGGATCGCCGGCCTCTCCGAGATGCTTGCCACCAAGCTCCGTGCCTACGGCGATGTCAAAGTTGCCCTGGCGCGGGATCCCGAGTTCGATGGGGCGTCGGGTGCTTTGATGATGGGTCAGGAACTCCCGCCCAAATTCTGGGACCAGCTCGGCGACACTATTGGTGAAAGTTAGGCTGGTGAAAGTTAGGCTGGCGAAAGTTAGGCTGGCGAAAGTTAAATATGTCGCACAGTCTTAGTTTGATGGCCGGGCATGGTGTGGGGAAGGGGCCGGTCGCCTCTTCCCCGACGGTGTGCGGGCAGGAAATTACATGACTGGTTGCCCTGGCGCGGCTTGGGCGGTTATTACTGGTGCCGGTAACGCGGAGGAAGCTTGTGTCGGTGCGGCGCGTCCTGTTGACCATCGGTTTGTTGTTGGCGCTGCTGTTTGTGTCGCAGAACCTTGATTCGATCGAGATTGCCTTGGTTTGGGGGCGGCCGGTTGAAGCGCCACTGGCCCTGGTGATCGGGGTGTCGGTGCTGGTCGGTTTCATTGCTGGCTTGGGGGTGGCGATGGAGAGGCGGTTGCGTCGCGGTAGCCGTAAAGCTGTGGAGGATGAGGATTATTTTGCCAACTGAAAGGCCGAGAATGCATTGGCAAGCTTGGATGGTGAAATACTTGTCCCCTTCTCTCGCACGCTGATTTTGGATAGGGTCAATGAGATACAAGAATTGTGTCAAGTGCTCAAAGTACATCGGCTGGGTCGGTTTGGTCGCGAACTTAGCGCTGATGTTGATGAATCTTTTTATCGGCCTAGTCGCAGGTTCACAAGCCCTGGTTGTGGGTGCGATGTATTCACTCAAGGACATGGCCACTTCGGTGTTCGTAATCGTCGGCGTTACCGTCGGCCGAAAACCACTGGATCGTGAGCATCCCTATGGACATGGCAAAATTGAATTTCTGATGTCGTTGGTTTTCGGCTTGGTGCTGCTCTTTCTGGCGTCCTTTCTACTTTACCATGCAGTCGATACCTTGTTGGAGGCCAAACGCGAGATGGCACCGCAGCTTATTGCGGTGTGGGCGGCGTTTGTGTCGGTGATTGCCTATACATATGCCTTTTATTACGCGAGTTGTGTCGCAATCGAGAGTAATAGTCCTATTGTTCGGATGATGGCCCGTCATCACCACTCTGACGCGATTGCTGCTGGTGTCGCTGGCCTGGGTATCGTCGGTGCCCATGTCTTCGATCTGCCTTGGGTTGATACGGTAGTCGCGTTTTTTGAGGCGCTCGATCTTACGCTGTTGGGCATTAAGGTGTTTTGGGATTCCTGTAAGGGCCTGCTTGATCGCAGCCTGGATCCCGGCGTCCGCTCGCTGCTGCGAAAAATTGCCGAGGACACCGACGGGGTGCGCGAGGTCAAGGCATTGAAGACTCGTCTGACCGGACACCAGATCTGGACCGATCTGATTATTGGTGTCGATGCCGATTTGACCGTCGATGAGGCGCATGTCATATGCGAGTTGGTCAAGCTGCGGATCGCGGAACGCCTCCGTCATGTCGGATCGCTCAGCGTAGACGCGGAAATTTGCGAAAGCGAGATTGAAAAGAACCGTGACCTGAGTACCCGTTGGCGCAGTGCCAACCCGGCCCCGGTTGCGACTTCGGTATTGCTCAAGCCTTGATCGCAATGCGGGCAATGGCGGTGAAGTTAGGCATGATGAAGGATAGTACCCGATGAAGGGGCCGGTCGGACTCGACATGGAGAACGTGATTCTGTTCTGCACGCGGCCATGGCGATTGCTCGCAATGGTTGTGGCGATTTTGATGACAGTAACCTTTGTTTGGGGTGGAATTGTTCTCGGCACCTATCATAATGATCGACTGCTTGGCAGCGACCGCACTCTGTCGGTTACTGAGTTCCTTGCTCGCAATATCGCCATGTCCACGTCGCTTAATCTACCAGACACGATTGCACCAGCTGTAGTTGCAATCGATGGCGGCAAGATTAATGGCGATGTCGTGGCATCCGGGGCCATAGTTGGCGCTAGCGGTTATGTTTTGACCACTCTTCATTCAGTCGAGGCCTTGCCCGATATTATCGTGCGCGTACGTACGACATCGGGCGTGGTGTCATTTCCTGCTCAGATTGTAAAGAAGGCTCCAGCGCATGACTTGGTGATGCTGAAACTGAAGTCGCCGGGCAGCTTCCTCTATCTTTCATTGGCCAATACCGCCGCAGGACAGGGAGCGGAGACCGTTTTAGCGTTTGGCCAGGGACTTCAGAACAACCTAATCGTGCGCCAGGGGAGCATTTCGGCCCAGCCGGTTCCACTGGCGATAGAAAACTCTCAGATATCGCATCTGCGTGTTACCGACGCTGTCTACACCTGGGAGCAGAACGGTGGTCCGGTAGTCAATGTTGACGGTGCCATGGTCGGCGTGGCGCTTGCGGTTCAGGACGCGGCGGGATCGGTGCGGGGCTATGTGGTACCAGCTGATGTAATTAATGCGCACTTCGGCGATGTTGTTAAGTTCAAGATTGCGGCTGCGGTCGCATCTTCCGCAGTAGTTGCCGCACCTCCTCAGGTTGCGCTGTCTCAGGTGGCGCCGGGTCCACGGATGATTGAGGCCGGGCTGTCGCCGATGTCTGGCATGACCAGCTTGATACCCGGAGCCGAAATGCAGCCTAAGGGTGCGGCTGGCTGGTGGCTTCGCGCTGCCATTCAGGTGGGTGGGGTTGCACAACCAATCGGAGTAACAGCTGCTCCCAACGGTCCACCGCTAATGCGGCCTGTGCTAGGCCCTGAGGGCGATGTTGAGCATGTGCTCGGCTTTCGAATCGTCGGCTTTTCAGTGGGGGATTTGATTGGCCTTACCCTGCTGGCGTTGGCCAAGGGGGTGATCGGCGGGATGATGACCATGGGTGGCGGTGTTTTTCTGGTCGCCGGCATGATGATGTTTTTCGGCTATGGCCTGTTTTTGATCAGACCGGTGGCCTATCTGACTAATATATTTGTTTATAGTGCCTCATCATTGCACCACCACCGTAATGGTTTGGTCATGTGGGACAAGGTCAAGTCCCTGGCGCCGTGGGCGGTCGTTGGCGTTGTTTTGGGTTATTTCATCGGCAATTCCATTGGCGACCGCGTGGTAGAGATATTGTTGGCGGTCTTTGCCGTTCTCATTGCGATTAAGGCTGCTCACGAAGTATTGGTAGCGGGATCGGAACATATATTATTGGCCCGAAACGGCGAGAAGGGCGAGGTCCCGCATGAAAATGACGACGACCTCGATTTGATGGGGGAAGACGTTCCGAATCGATCCTTCGGTAAACAGATGGATGCTGTGGTGAAATCGGCGTTGCTTGGGCTGCCGATGGGCATCCTTAGCGGCATTCTCGGTATTACCGGTGGCGTGGTCGAGGTTCCGCTTCAGCACTATCTGGATAAGGTCCCGTTGAAAAACGCCATAGCTAATAGCGCCGTGGTGGTGTTTTTCGCCTCGCTGGCCGGGGCCGTGCTGTCCTTCATCCACGGCACCGCCACCGGCTTGATTGATTGGCGGGCGCCGCTGGCGTTGGCGGCCATTTTAATCCCGGCCTCGTTCGTCGGTGGGGTGATCGGTGCCCACCTGACCAAGCTGGCGCCTAAGCCAGTGCTTAAGGGCATCTTTTCCGTGCTGATGCTTGCCGTGGCTATTAAGATGTTCATCGGACATTGATAGGGAGTTGACTGGGCTCGTTGCCGATGACGCCGCCCGCAAGTCTTTCGGCCCGAAATGTGGGTTATAACCCCTGAGAAACGGCGAGAGCTATCAGATCGGTCAGTTCTGGGCTTTGCCAGCTGCGCATTTTCTTGACTTCCTGCCGACATGACGCCAGGAATCCGCTCACTAATGCTAGTTTTGCGGTGTCATGGGGTGACATAGTGGTAATGCCGTGGGATATGATGTTCACTACATACAGGTTCGACACCGACAGGAAGGGGGCAATGCTGAGGTCGACGGCATTGGCGAATTCGTCAAGGCGCAATATATGGTCAAAGCGGTCGCCCGGTGTCTCGTTTGGCTCCGACTTGATGGCCTTAGTGAGGGCGACTTTGATGTCTTCAAGCAAAGCGATCTGCCATTTGAGGAAGAATTCGAGGCTGTCGAATTCATGGCGCCTATTCAGGTGGTACCATCGCCAGATAAGGCGGATTAGCCACACGAGATGCTGATGGTCGGTCGTGGGTTGGGCGCGGGAGAGAAAGGCGGTGGTTGTGCGCTGAGCCAGGGAGCGCGCTAGGCGCATTGTGATGAATTTGGTGCATTCCTGCCAAGGATTGATGACCTGGGGCATTAGGCGCTGCATTTCCAGGACGCCGCCGAGCGTCACGGCAGGAAGCAGCTGGACGATTCGGTTCATTGCCTCCTCAGCCGTGCCTTGTTCCTTGCGTGATAGCCGGATCGTGGCGCTTGGCAACCGCCCGTCGATATTAAGCGCATTCTCCAGTGTGGTGGTCAAGGTCGAACAGGCAGCCGCGAGGTGTCCCACCAGTGCCCTGGGGACGACGTCGTTTTGGGCAATGTCTCCGCTTTGTTCGTGCAGATAAAGGGAGACGGCAGCATAGCGGCGGCTTGTGTGAAGTTGGATCAGCGGGATCAGAAATTGCAGCTCGTGACACGCAGACTTGTCAAGTTGGTTGTAAAGGCTATCGTTGACTTCAGCGATAGCTTGCGCCTCAGTCTCGATATCATCTGGTTGGTCGGAAGTGGGCAGGGGGACTATCTTTAAAACGCTGACGCAGATATTTCGCATCATTAAAAAATCACGCATAAAGACGAGAAATGTGCGGTCTAGGGGTGTGATATTGCTCCTGGAATAGGTACTAGAGTTCTTGTCGGGCTTGCGGTTATTGTTAAAATCTTCAAGAAATTTTCTTGTATAGGCGGGATTCTTCAATACATGATTCAATGCCTTGACCGTTGTCACCCGCATTTGATCGAAAATTGAAATGGCATCAGGGGTGTATATTGCATCGTTGACGAGCATTGTTGTCGCCAAATGATCGATCAGTACTTGAGCATCGTGGGCGGCCTCAGCAAGCGCAGTATGACACAATTGATGCCACAATGCAGCAACGTCATTCTTTTGGATAAGTCCTGGAATCGGTATAGACCCACCTTGCAAAATAGGGTCGTTGACCCAGATCGGGACAAATAGCTCAGTGAATAACCGCCGGGCGCGTTGGGGTCTGAACTTGTTGAGATGTTCGACAAATGCCAGGTTGACCTCGCCCGAGCGGTCTAGGTCATCAGCGTCAAATCGAAGATAAAGCTCATGTGCAGACGCCGGCGGCATCGGCTCTATCATCGCATATATGCGTTTTCGTACTAAACTTTTGTGATCTGAGGATGCATCTTCGGAGGCCTTGGGGATAATGGTTGGAGACTTTCCGTGTGGTGGTTTGTTCATTTCTGACGACCGCATTCTCAAATGTGGGGCAACACGAGCCGCGTATGAATCGTGGTTACGATCATCGTGGTTACAGTCTTTTATTTTCAGCGATACCGGTGGCTATATTGCCTTTGCGCAACCCCCCGTGTCAACCGGTATGACCTGGGCAACGGCAAGTATTGAAGTTCACTCTGAAAAAAAAAGGGGAGGCCGCAAGGCCCCACCCGGTTGGTCGGCGTGGTGGCCCAGGGGAAGTCTCCCGCCCCCGGACCATCAGAACCAGCGTCAGCCGATGTGTAAGCGGGCCAGGATGGCCAGCATCAGCAGGGCGACGATATTGGTGATCTTGATCATCGGATTGACCGCCGGACCGGCGGTGTCCTTGTAGGGATCGCCTACGGTGTCGCCGGTCACGGCCGCCTTATGAGCGTCCGAACCCTTGCCACCATGATTGCCCTCTTCGATGTACTTCTTGGCATTGTCCCAAGCGCCACCGCCCGAGGTCATCGAGATGGCGACGAAGAGACCGGTCACGATCACGCCAAGTAGCATGGCGCCGACTGCACTGAATGCCGCTGTGGTGCCGGCAGCAGCGCGAACCACAAAGAACAACACGACGGGAGCGGCCACCGGCAGCAGCGACGGGATGAGCATTTCCTTGATCGCGGCCTTGGTCAGCATGTCAACGGCACGGCCGTAATCAGGCTTGGCGGTGCCTTCCATGATCCCAGGGATTTCCTTGAACTGACGGCGGACTTCGACCACCACCGAACCGGCGGCCCGGCCGACCGCAGTCATGCCCATGGCACCGAACAGGTAGGGCAGCATTCCGCCGACGAACAGGCCGACCACCACATAAGGATCCTGCAGCTCGAACTTGACGTTGAGCTGAGGGAAATAATGTTGCAGGTCTTGGATGTAGGCGGCAAACAGCACAAGTGCAGCCAGCGCTGCCGAACCAATGGCATAGCCCTTGGTCACGGCCTTGGTGGTGTTGCCGACGGCGTCCAGGGCGTCGGTGGTGACGCGGATTTCCTTGGGCATACCGGCCATTTCGGCAATGCCGCCGGCATTGTCGGTGACTGGGCCGTAGGCATCAAGAGCGACGACGATGCCGGCAAGCGCCAGCATTGAGGTGGCGGCGATGCTGATACCGAAGACTCCGGCGACGTTGAAGGCGACGACGATAGCTGTGGCAATCACGATTACCGGCAGTGCGCAGGCTTCCATGGAAACGGCAAGGCCCTGGATGACGTTAGTGCCGTGACCGGTGGTGGAGGCTTGAGCGATGCTGCGGACAGGACGGTACTCGGTTGAGGTGTAGAATTCAGTGATCCAGCACAGCAGGCCGGTGACTACAAGGCCGACCAGCGAGCAAATGAACAGTGAGAAGCCGTTAAAGGTCAGGCCGGTGCTGGTGGTAATCGGGGTCTTGAGCCCAATCAGCGCAACGATGGCCACGAAGATCAGTACGATCGAGATGAGCGAGGAATAGATGAGGCCCTTATAGAGCGCACCCATGATGTTGTTGCACGGACCGAGCTTCACGAAGAAGGTACCCGCAACTGAACCAATGATGCTGACGCCACCGATCAACAGCGGCAGGAACATCAGGTTGCTCTGGGTTTGACCTGTGAAAAAGATTGCGGCCAAAAGCATGGTGGCGACGATGGTGACGGCATAGGTCTCGAAAAGGTCAGCCGCCATGCCCGCGCAGTCGCCGACGTTGTCACCGACGTTGTCGGCGATAACGGCCGGGTTGCGTGGATCATCCTCGGGGATGCCGGCTTCAACCTTGCCGACCAAGTCGGCGCCAACGTCGGCACCCTTGGTGAAGATGCCGCCGCCGAGTCGGGCGAAGATCGAAATAAGCGAGGCGCCGAAGCTGAGGGCGACTAAGCCTTCGAGGATGCCGCGAATTTCAACGCCGGCGTGGAGCAGCACCGCATAGTAGCCGCTGACCCCGAGCAGGCCAAGGCCAACCACCAACATACCGGTGATAGCGCCTGACTTAAAGGCGAGATCCAGCGCTGGGGCAAGGCCCTTGGTTGCGGCATCGGCGACCCTGACATTGGCCCGCACCGACACATTCATGCCGATAAACCCGGTTGCGGCCGAGAGCACTGCGCCGATTATGAAACCGACGGCGGTCTTTGCCCCTAGGGTCGCAAGAAGGAATATGGCGATTACGACACCAACCATCCCAATGGTTGTATACTGCCGGTTGAGGTAGGCCTTGGCGCCTTCCTGGACCGCTGCGGAAATTTCCTGCATGCGTGCGGTGCCGACACTGGCCGCCATCACCTGCTTACCCGCGTAGGCACCGTACGCCAACGCTAGGATTCCGCAGAGGAAGACGAAAACGAATTCAACTGTCATTAATGTTTCTCCCGAATTTTCTTAAAGAGCCCTTAACGCACGCAATCTCATTGGCGACGGCGCTGCCTTGGGTATTAGGTATCCCCCACTCTGCCGGAGCGATCCGAACATTGCAACAGTTTGACACGGGTAGGGAGGCAGAATCTGCGCGGCCTCCTCCGGTGTCCGTTTCACAGGCGCCGCTGCAAAACGGTCTGAACCATGACCTCCTTGACCATATCCTTGCCCAGGAGTCGGGCAGCGATCTGCAACATCGTTTGTTTGACTGCGGAGATATCGACCAACTCGCCTCGTAGTATCAAGCCTTCATCAATGGCGGCGTATAGTCCGGTCATCAAGGCATCGTTAATCTGCGGCATGCGGGAGGATGTCCGCTCTGCCGCAGCGTTATCCTCGACCTGTAAAACTACAACAAGGGTGATTATCTGTTCGACGCGGTTGGCCCCAACCACTGGAACTTCGATCGCCGGGATGCGGACATAGACCGGCAGTGGCGGAGGGAGTGGCTTGACTTCCTTTGGGTGCCCGGCATCTTCTGACGGATTGATATAACGAGTGTAGGCGTAATAGCTGCCGCCGCCAGCTGCCGCCAGCAGGATAATCCCTATCACCAACAGGACGATGCCCTTCATGGTAATCCCCGCTCTTTGACATGGTCCGTTTTGCCACTATATAACACTGATAACACTGGTGGCTGCGGGTCTTGATGCGTTTTCAGGCTTTATGGCAAAGTGGTCCCAGCCGCGACCCAATGGCGTCAACGGCTTGCCAGTTTCATCCACGACCCGAACTTCCCCCGCCGAACCTCTTTCCAGTCGGCCGATCTCGGTCACGGTTGTTTCAAGCCGGGCGGCAAGATCGGCGATGGCTTGAACGCGGTCGGGCGGTGCCGTGAACACCAGCTCATAATCGTCGCCGCCATTGAGTACCGTAGCCAGCAATTCCGGTCGTGCCGCAATCAGCGCCCGTGTTGGCTCCGACAACGGCAGGTGGGCGCTTTCGATACAGGCGGCGCAGCGACTGATTTTGCAGATATGCCCAAGATCGGCCACCAACCCATCGGAAACGTCAATCGCGGCCGTTGCCAAATTGCGCAAAGCCATCCCAAGTTCCAGCCTTGGCCAGGGGCGACGGAGCCTCGACACCAGCAGGTCCGCGCCGGGCGTGTCGGAAGCCAGCTCGCCAAGCACTATTTTCAGGCCTAGGGCGGCGTCGCCGATGGTTCCGGTCACGAACACTAATTGACCGTCTGCCAAGCCGCGAACCCGGCGGGTTAGGGCGCTCCCGCGTGGAACCTGCCCCAACGCGGTGATGGCCAGCGTAATGGGCCCCCGAGTCGCAACCGAATCGCCACCCACCAGCACGATGCCAAAACGCTCTTGATCGGCGGCGAGGCTGGTGGTGAAGGCGGCGAGCCAGTCATCCCCCAACTCTTGCGGCAGTGCCAGCACCAGCGAATAGGCGAGTGGGGCGGCTCCCATGGCGGCAAGATCGGAAAGATTGGTGCGTAGCAGTTTGGCCGCAATATCGTCCGGTGGGTCGTCGGCTAAGAAATGAATGCCAGCAACCATGGCGTCGGTGGTGACCACCAGCTCGTGGCCTGCCGTCACCGAGAGCAGGGCGGCATCGTCGCTAAGCTCGAGGGCACCGGGGCAGGCCGCCGCAAGCGGCCTTAAATAACGCGCGATACGCTCGAATTCGCCCAGATGCGGTACAAAGACGCTCGATCGGGCGTCAAGGCACGGAGTCGGTGTCAATGAAGGTGTGGGCATAAACAGGGTTTCTCATTCGGCCGTTGCCTTTATTGTACAGGCGGTGGGTGCAGTCGGTCGGCGGAGTCGGCCGGCAAGGGTGTCAAGCACGCCGTTGATCAAACCGGTTTCGCGCTCGGCGTAGAAGGCATGGGCGACCGCGACGTAGTCGCTGATGATGATCGGGGCGTCGATCTCGATATTGGCCAATAGCTCCCAGGCCCCCGCCCGCAGGATTGCCCGTAGTAAAAGCTCCAGCCGTTCCAACGGCAGTCGGGGATCAAGGGCGGCGGATATCGCGAGGTCTAGCTCATTAATACGGGCACCGACGCCACGGACAATGGACGAAAACAGCAATGGCTCGGCGGCGACGTAGGAAATGCCGTCGACCTCGTGCCCAAGCCGGAGTTTGATGAACTCGGCGCGGACAGCTTCGTAGGTTCCTCCCCCCTGTTCGATCTGATAGAGGGCCTGGACTGCGGCCAGTCGAGCCGCGCTGCGTCGGGCTTTAGCCGAGCCGCCACCGGTTCGGTTGCGACGTTTTGTAGTTTTTGGTGCGTTCATGACTGTGATCAGCGCGGAAAGAGGCGAAAGTGGCGTTTAAGTTCGATCATATCGAGGCAGGCGCGAGCTGCGGCCCCGCCCTTGTTCTTCTGCTTGATTGAGGCGCGAGCCCAGGCCTGTTCTCGGTTCTCGACGGTAAGGATGCCGTAGCCGACGGCTAGCGTGTGGGTCAAGGCTAGTTCCTGGAGCGCCCGAGCGCTCTCGGCGCAGACATAGTCATAGTGCGTGGTCTCGCCGCGAATTACGCAGCCGAGCGCAACATACCCGTCGTAGCGGCGGCGGCCGGAATAAAAGTCCATCGACTTGACGGCAAACTTGATCGCTGCCGGGATTTCGAAGGCGCCGGGCACCGAAATGCGTTCGCAGGTGGCCCCCGACTCCTCAATCTCGCAGGCTGCGGCGAGAACCAGCTCTTCGGCGATATCCTCGTAAAATCGAGCTTCGACAATCAATAAGTGTGGCGACTCAACCATCAGTTGCAGTTCCTCCGGTCGCCGACAGAGCATCATCCACAGCGATAGTCTGGTGCCCGACTACCGTCAGGCCGTAGCCCTCTAGGCCGACGATAGTCTTGCGATGGTTGGACAACAGGATCATGTGCGACACTCCAAGGTCCAAGAGTATCTGAGCGCCAACACCATAGTCGCGTAACTCGGTTCCGGTTTGCGTCCTGCCTTCTAGACGCGCCCGCATCCGGTCGGCCAGTGACTTTTCCGACGCCTCGCACAATAGCACGACTACGCCACGCTCGGCTTGGGCGATCATGGCCATCGCCGCTTGCAGATTTGCGGCGCGCCCGGCCGCCGATTCGGCAAGCACGTCGTCGAGTAGGTCATGGGCGTGCATTCTCACCAAGACCGGAGCGATGTTGCTGCTTTGGTCTGAACCGGAGGCGCTGGAGGTGCTGGCGACGTCGCCCTTGACCAGCGCCACATGCTCGGCTCCCGAGATGCGATTAACATAGGTCACGATGCGGAAACGGCCGCCGAAGCGGCTGAGTATCTCGCCCTCAAAGGTCCGCATAATCAGAGTTTCGGTGCGGCGGCGGTAGCTGATTAAGTCGGCTATGGTGCCGATTTTGAGCCCATGAAGCCGGGCAAACGGCACCAGATCAGGTAACCGCGCCATGGTGCCGTCTTCGTTCAGTATCTCGCAAATAACCCCCGATGGCGCCCGCCCAGCCAGCCTTGCGATGTCGACCGCAGCCTCGGTGTGACCGGCGCGGACCAGCACGCCGCCGTCACGCGCCACTAGCGGAAAGATATGGCCTGGACTGACGATGTCAAAGGCACCGCAAGCCGGATCTATGGCCACCTGTACCGTGCGGGCGCGATCGGCCGCCGAAATGCCGGTGGTGACGCCCTCGCGGGCCTCAATTGAGGTGGTGAAGGCGGTCTGGTGCCGGGTTTGGTTGTGCCGGGTCATCAGCGGTAATTGCAGCTTGTCTACCCGATCGTGCGCCAGCGCCAAGCAGACCAGACCGCAGCCGAAGCGGATCATGAAGTTGATCGCGGTGGGCGAGGCGGCATCGGCGGGGATCACGAGATCGCCCTCGTTCTCGCGGTCCTCGTCGTCGACCAAGATCACCATTCGACCTTGGCGGGCCTCCTCAATGATCACTTCGGTCGAGGATAAATTGCCTGACTGGGCGTTAGCCGGAAGCTGTGGGGTCACAACGGCTCCGTCAGGCGCGCGACATATCGCGCCAGCATGTCCACTTCGAGATTGACCAGTTGGCCGGGAGTCATGGTGCCGAATGTCGTGCATTTCCGGGTATGGGGAATGATGTTGATGAAAAAGCGGCAGCCGGACACTTCATTTACGGTCAGGGAGACGCCGTCAAGGGCTACGCTCCCTTTGACGGCTATGAAGCGTGCGAGCCCGCGCGGCGCCTCGAACTCGTAGCACAATGAATCGCCGACCGGGGTGATCGCGACTACCATTGCCGTCCCGTCGACATGGCCATAAACTAAATGGCCGCCTAGCTCGTCGCCGAGCCGGAGCGAGCGTTCAAGGTTGACCGGCGTTCCCACCGTCCAGCTACCAAGCGTGGTGCGGGCGAGTGTCTCTTGCGATGCCTGAACCGCAAACCATCCAGCCGCTCGGTCGATCACGGTCAGGCAGACGCCATTATTGGCGATTGAGGCACCCAGCGGCAAAGCCGCAAGATCCAGGTTTGGGGCGTTCAGGT
>JBAXKX010000043.1:0-14800 GCA_037135115.1 Rhodospirillaceae bacterium | reverse complement strand
CGGTTCTTAGCCCGGCCGCTTGCGGTTCTTAGCCCGGCCGCTTGCGGTTCTTAGCCCGGCCGCTTGCGGTTCTTAGCGTAGACGGCGGCAAGCGCACGGATGGTGCTGGCCTGATCCACCGGCGCTACAGCCTGTGTGGAAGCGGCGGGCGGGCGTCTGGGAGCATCAGGCTTTTCACCATCACCGCTGCAAGCAACCTCACCGCCGCCCATCTGGCTGAGAATGTCGGCCAGTTGTTCCTTGGACAGGCTTGGTCGCGGCTTGGCTGGTGGCGCATCGAGACCGGGCACAGTTATCCCGCGTTTTATCGCCCCGGCGATGGCTGCTCCCGAGATTGCCTTGAGAAAGGGCTGTGCCATCAGCTTAAGCAGTCGGTCATCCTTCATGGCCCAGACCATTAACTGATTCTGAGCCAAAGACCGGCTGCCTTTGGTCACCAGCAGCGCCTCCCGCACCTTGCCGTCGATATAAGAGTTGCTCATTTTGACTCAGGAGTTGGTCCAAGCAGGGGGGTTGGTCCAAATGAATATCGTGCGCGGTTAGCTTAACAGCCTTGGCGGCGGGCCTCCAGCCGGGCCTCAACGGCGTCCAGCACCCTTTCCTCCAGCTTGATGCCCTCCAGCCGATTGATTTGCTGAATACCGGTGGGCGAGGTGACGTTAATTTCCGTCAGATAATCACCAATAACATCGATGCCGCAGAATAGCAGGCCATGGTCACGCAGGTAAGGCCCGATCTCCGCGCAGATTTCCCGCTCACGCTCGGTCAATGCCGCCCTGGCAGGCTGGCCGCCGGAATGGAAATTAGCCCTGGCCTCGCCGCTCTGTGGCATGCGACTGACCGCCCCGACCGGCTCACCCTCAATCAGAATAATGCGCTTATCGCCATCGCGAATCGCCGGCAGATAGCGCTGCACCATCAACGGCTCGCGCGGGATCAGGGCCGCAAACATTTCAAGGATTGAACTTAGATTCTCGTCGCCGGGTTTGAGATGAAACACGCCCGAGCCGCCGCAGCCAAACAGCGGCTTGATAATAATGTCCTGGTACTCGGCCCGGAATGCCTCGATCTCATCGCGTTGGTTGGTGATCAGCGTCGGCGGCATCAGGCCGGGGAAATGAGTAACCAGCAACTTTTCCGGCGCATTGCGTACCTGAACCGGGTCGTTGCACACCAAAACTCGCTGTGGAAGATGCTCCAGCAGGTGAGTGGTGGTGATATAGGCCAGATCAAACGGAGGATCCTGGCGCAACAGCACCACATCCATCTCAGCCAGCTCAACCGTCCGCTGCTCACCCAATTTGCAATGGGCACCCTTGCGCCGCTCCAGCGTCAAATCACAGCCTCGCGCCAGCAAACGATCATGGCGCAACGCCAATTGCTGCGGCTGATAATAGAACAACCGATGGCCCCGCCGCTGCGCCTCCAGCACAATTACGAAAGTGCTATCAGTGTCGATATCAATGGACTCAACCGGGTCCATCTGTATGGCAATTACGAGGTTCATCATGGCACCCACGGTTCCGGATATGTTTTACGGAAAGCGAGCGCACAATGGGGCAAGCTTCGCAAAAGGCCAGCATGGCGCACAAAGTTGCAGCTCATGCAGTAAGGTCAATAACCCCGCCACAATGCAGCCCCGCTCATTCCGGAGCGGATGCGACCTGAGCCCGGCGAACGGCTGCCCGGCGGGTCTTGGGTGCAATTTCCGGTGGCGTCATCTCGCCGCAGCGGCGCGAACCCAGGATCTTGGAACTATTCCAGTCAAGCTCGGCCAGATGGTTCCACACCCGACATACATAGGCTTGGGCCTGATGCTTCGAGCCGCCCTGATAGCGCGCAACCGCTCGCGACCAACTTCCTGATTGACTGTGCAATCGTACAAGATAGCGGCCAGCGTACAGTATATTGGACTGCGGATCCATCATCCGATCAAAAGAATTGAATTCGGCCTTGTGGTGGTGAACCGATAGCTGCATACAACCGACGAAGGCATCACTTTTTCCTTGACCATTGCCACCTCTGAGCCGGAGCACCGCCTCCTGGCGGCTGTGGGCAACAACAGAGCGAAAGCCAAACGACAGGGCGTTGGGCTGCGGCACACCATCCATCCCGGTTTCCACCAGCGATATTGCCAGCAACAGGCCATTGGGGATGTGCAACTGGCGCTCCACCGCCGAAGTATTGGTGTGGCAATCATTAAGACCCGCTAAAGCAGGCTTGCTCATCAACGGAAGCAGCCCGAGCCCCAAAATAAAGCCCCACACTACTCCCAATGCCATTCGATACCCCCGCCGCGCCGAAACCATCATCTCCATATCTCCCTGTCTATCGTCCCTCATTCAGGGACTGTCGTTACCCCGCTTGGCTGCGGGTGGGTGCCGGGAGGCACGCCCTTGAATCACCGATCTTCGGCCTTGTCCGAAAACCGCCTCCGCAAAGGTTATTTGACGCTGCATGAGCTAACGTCTCTCTGACAATGGGCGAACCTTGAACCAAAGGTCAATCGATTTCGTCATGGCTTTTCAAATAAAATAGAGAATATAATCACGTTAACTATTTCACCCCGCACAGTGCGCTATGGCCCCCTCCCAATTACCAGATTTTATGCGGTTTTGAAGCCAACATCAAGCGATCAGACAGTGGTCCAGCGGGCCGCAGAATTTACCATTGCTGGAGCCAGCGATAGGCACTGTGACTTAATCTGGCTACACAGACATGGTTTCCAATTTATTACCAAGCACTGCTTGCCGCGCTGGAGTCGCCGGGGAGTCGCCGGGGACACTTGCCGGCTATCGCATCTGCGGTCAGAATGCCAAACCATAGGTAATCTTGGCGGCTGTTTCACTGGAAGTCATGCTGGAAGTCATGCTTGAAGTCATATGCGATCAATCGTCTTCATCGGCCACCGCCGCACTCATTCGAGGCTACGATTGCCATGACGCTGGCGACTCGGCTGGAGCCGAGCTTTGGTTCCGCGCCGCCATAGCTGCGGATTTCGCCAACACCGAGGCTTTCTCCACACTAGGCGATTTGCTGGCCCGGGCCGGACGCATGACCGAGGCCATCGCGGCGCTACGCACGGCCCGCGACCTTTCACCCGGCCAGGCGAGACCTATACTCGCTTTAGCCGAAGCCCTGGCCAAGGCCGGCGATACCGACGAGGCCGTTGGAGTCTATCGAGAAATTCTCGCACTACGTCCCGACAGCGTTCCGGCGCAAATCGGTTTGGCCAGGCAATTGTTGCAGCTTGGCCATGCCGAGGCGGCCGAAGCGCCCTTGCGTGAAGCTGTGCTGCTCGACCCCGGCAACGCCGACACCGCAGAAATGATAGCAGCTCTACTGACTGGGAGCGGCCGCCCGCTTGAGGCGTTGGAGCAAGTACAGCCGACACTGCGCTTGGTCCCCGGACATCCCGGCCTGCATTTCCAGATCGGTCGTGCCTGGGCGGCGCTGGGCGAGGCGGCCAAGGCTGCGACGGCGTGGCGACGGTGCCTGATGCTCGACCCCGACGACCGCCAAGGTGCCAACGCCGCCCTAACCGACCTGACCGACCTAGCCAACTCGACTGCTTCGGGCCAAGCTAACGGCGGGCGGGATGGTGCCGGGCAAAAAGCACCCGATCCCATCTATGTTCGCTCTTTGTTTGATAGGGAGGCAGAAAGGTTTGATGCCGATCTCATAGGGCGTCTTGACTATCGCGCTCCGGCACTACTATTGGAGGCGAGCGCGCGGCTGGAGGCGAGCGCGCGGCGGCCGGGTAAGCTTGTCATCGGTGGCCTCGATATTCTCGATTTGGGCTGCGGTACCGGACTTGCGGGACTGGCTTTCGCCAAGCAGGCCCGACATCTCTCCGGAGTCGATCTAGCTCCGCGTATGATCGAACAGGCGCGACGGCGCGGCATCTACCATGAATTGCTGGTAGGCGATCTGATGGCAACGTTACGACGCGAGTCGGGGCGCTGGGATCTGATCCTTGCCGCCGATGTTTTTAACTATCTTGGCGACCTGAGTTCGTTGATGCAGGCGCTGGCCTTCGCCCTGCGGCCGGGCGGTCGGGCTGTGGCAACCGTCGAGGCCGCCACCGCAAACGAAAGCTTTTTTGTCATGCCGAATCGAAGGGTCCGACACGGCGCGGACCATCTGCGCGCCACCATCGCCGCCGCCCCCGGTCTGGCGCTGACCGACCTAACGCAAGCAACGCTGCGGACAGAGCGAGGGTTACCAGTAGCCGGGTTGGTGTTTGTAGTGGTGAAAGCAGACTAGCATTCAGACTTCGGCGCGTCGCATTCGCCTATAATTCACCTATAATTCGCTCTCGCCACTATCCCCTTCATTCTCGTCCGGCACATCGCCGTCTTCAAGATAAATCGGGACACCGGGCAGAGACTTGGAGCAGCGAATGGCAAGAGCAGACTTGACATGACTAACCTTGGGAGCTGCAGTAAGCTGCTTGGTAAGAAAGCGCTGGTAGTCGTCCCAATCCTCCGCCACGACCTTGAGCAAAAAATCGGTTTCACCAGCCAGCATGCTGCATTCACGGACCTGGGGCCAACTATTGACCAACTCTTCAAAATTAATGAGGTCAGGTTCAGCCTGACTGGACAAGCCTACCTGGGCGAATACAGTGACGCAGTAGCCGAGCAACTCGGGATCAAGGTCCGCATGGTAACCGCGAATGAACCCGGCCTCCTCCAGCGCCCGGACCCGGCGCAGACAGGGCGGCGCCGAGATGCCAGCACGTCTAGCAACGTCGACATTGGTCATCCGGCCATCGGCCTGGAGATCGCGAATAATCCGCCGGTCAATCCGGTCGAGTTTGACCCGTCGCATGGGACTGGCACTGCTCCGCAAGTTTGACTACTAGCCACAGTATACACGGAATTCCCGAAGAGCCAGCGGAATACCAAGGGAACAGATGAGATAATCTGGCAACGTCATCAAAAAAATGCTGCCATCAAAAAAAAGCTGGCCGTCCAGCTGTGGCTGCGGGATTATCGTCTAAATGATGGTTCGAGGCATAGGCGCGTGCAAAAGCGAAGCTGCTGGGTCGTCACTGACGGCAAACCCGGAATGGAGAATCAGTGTCTCGGTCTGGCCGAAGCACTGAGACTGGAACCCGTGGTCAAGCGTATCAGCCTGCACAGCCCCTGGCGCCAGCTTAGCCCCTGGCTGCGTCTGGGCAAGCGCTTCGCCATAGACCCGAATGGAGACGAGATCGGCCCGCCCTGGCCGGACCTGCTGATCGCTTCCGGCCGCCTCAGTGTGCTGCCAGCGCTTTCAGTGCGTGAGCGCAGCCGCAAACGCACCTTCACCATCCAAATTCAGGATCCGGTGATTGGCCGCCGCCACTTCGATCTTGTAGTAGTGCCCGATCACGACCGCCTGCGCGGTGCCAACGTCGTAGTCACCCGTGGCGCACTCCATCGCGTCACTGCGGCAAAGCTCGCCGAGGCGACCGCGCGACTTGGCCACCTCTACAATCACCTGCCGCGACCGCGAATAGCGGTCCTGATCGGCGGCGATAACGGCATCTACCGCATGACCCCTACCATCATGGGCGACCTTGCCGAGCGCCTCAACCACCTCGCACGCGCGCATGGTGCCGGGCTGATGATAACGCCGTCACGCCGCACCGGGGCCGACAACGAGGCGATTCTGCGGGCGCGTATGCGAGATGTGCCGTCCGTGGTGTGGAACGGCGAGGGTGAAAACCCCTATTTTGCCTTCTTAGGGCTGGCTGAGGCCATAGTCGTCACCTGCGACAGTGTTTCTATGGTGTCAGAAGCTTGCTCCACCGGCAAGCCGGTCTATCTAGTGCCCCTGGAGGGCGGTTCGCCGAAATTTCGGCTATTCCACGACAGACTTGGCCGCGACGGCATCGTTCGGCCCTTCAATGGCAGCCTCCAATCCTGGAACTATCCGCCCCTCGACGACACAAACAACGTCGCCGTCGAGGTAGCGCGACGGTTGGCTGAACGAGGTCCGGCCAGATGATCACGCCGCCTAATTTATTCGCAGTGATGAAGATAGAAGTTCCTTAAACCGGGACCATTTCCCCGCCCGGTCAGCACGATAGGCCAGCAAGGCCAGAACAATAGCCGCGTAAATATAGGGCTCTCCATTCTCATGATTTGCCGCAAGAATAAAGTGTAAAGCGATCAATAGATTAATCACATAGACCGACTTGTGCAGCATCTTCCAACGCTTGCCGCCGATGCGCTTGATCTGGGCGTTAGTGGAAGTCACGGCCAGCGAAACCATGAGCATGAAACCGAGCAGCCCAAGTATAATGAATGGCCTTCTGTAGACATCGGCCACCATATGATCCAGATTAAAGGCCCACTCCAACGCGACGAAAGCAAAAACGTGCAGCACCGCATAGAAGAATGCGTAGAGACCGATCATCCGCCGATATTTCGCCAGACTGCTCAATCCGGTGATTTCCTGAATAGGCCGCATAGCCAGGGAAATGATCAGGAAGGTAAACGCCCAATCGCCAAGATACCGGTTGATGAAACCCACCGGTGTTTCGGTCAAAGAACCACCAACCAAGTAGCCACCAATCATACTTCGCCCCACTAGCCAGACAAAGGGAAGTGCGGCAGTCAAAAATATCAGCGGCTTCCAGTCAACCTTACGGCTGCTTTTCATGTGGTGGTCGGACGTCTCGTCGATGCCGTTCAACACAAGCCAGCTAGCATACAGTGTTACCAGCAACTTGGCCGTACCCATCAGCATAAATGGAGCGCGCGGCCCGACCGCGTCGAAATAGTACCCCCCGCTTTGCGTCAACATGATGATGCCTGCCCCGCCGGTGAGGTAGGCCATGCCCAGCACGGCGCCCAAGATTGGCTTTGGTGAAATGTCCACCGTCAAGACCTGCAAGGTGACGGTGCAACCGGCATGACCGACGCCGATCAAAACCAACGGCAGAATCACCATCCAATTAAACGGATTGGCAAACAAACCAAGCGAAATATAGCCAATTCCGGCCAGTGAGAGACTGGCACCTATGGCCGAGATTCGGCTGTGACGCTCAATAACAATTTTCCACACAGGCATTGACACCAACACACCGACACCAAGCAATCCGATCAGGACGGCGGCATGAGTGGTTGCATAAGCACGAGTTACACCTACGATATCCGCAACCGATATGCACCACAAGGAATAAAATAAACTAAGAATAATAACGTCTGCCCGCGTATAAAACGTCGCAACAAAAGCAAGTTGCATCCGTGGATCCTTGCTAATCAACCCCCATACTTGCTGCAATGGATTCGTGGCGTTGTTATTCTTTGGAGCGACATCGACCAGTGACCTTTGCGCCATCATAAAACCAACGACACCAATCAGCAAAGGCAACGCCATGATGATGATGATACCGCCCTTTTGCTCGGCAACCTGCATGATGATCGCGGCCAGCACCGTTCCGCCGAACATCATCATGAAAATGACGTTAGTCAGCAATTTGGGCCGGTTATGGAATTCGGTTATATCCGCAACCAGTGTCGACAACTCAAGTTGAACAGCATCGGCGCCGCCGGAGATCAAAACGCGGGTGATATAAAACAGCGTCAGCGCCCCAGTGCCGATGGTTAACCCAAGTTCCAAGCTTACCAGCGACAGAAGAGCGCCGGCACAGATGGCCAAAAATCCTAGCTTGATTACCGGAAGCCTGCCAATACGATCGGACAGCAAGCCCAACCAGCCGACACCAAGGATTGAGGCTATTTCGGCAAAGACCTGGATATCGGCGTTGATCGAACCTTCATTTTCGAAGGCAATTCCGAACACCTTATCGAGCAACAGGGGCTGAATACCGATGGTGAGCGCGGCCACCAGCGCCCCGGCACCAGAAAGAAGATAGATGTTGTTCCACTGCAGGCGGTCGAAACCTCGCGCCGGCGGCAGACCCTCCTCCTCACCTTTCCTCGACATCCGCGCCCCCTGCCTCTTCCCACAACCCATTCAGGTGCGTGTCGCGCAGAATGCACAACTCACCATTAACCATTATGCTTTTGGCGTAGCCGAGCCCGGCCGGGCTCCCGGATGGGTCGCGATAGGCCGTGCCCTTGACGAACATACCATGACGAATCGGGCAGCCACCGGCCTGAAGGAACAAGCGCGGCGCAAGATCGATCCAGCCAGGGGGATTGATGCCATCATCGACCAGTACATACACATCTCCCCACACAGATTGACTTCCGGTACCGGCGGCCCGCAACACCTTGCCCTGGAACCGATAGGCCGTGAACCACTCGTGAGCTTCGGGGGAAAGAATCTCGGCGGGGGGCGGGGTCGCCACCGTTACAGCGCTTGGCGCAAGCGCCACCGTTACAGCGCTTGGCGAAGGCACCACCGGGCTCTTGACCCGCTGCAAGCGGCCCTTGTCCTTGGCCAAGATGGTATGGCAACTGGAGCAGACCAATTTCTCACGGCCATCGATGTGCGGAGCCTTAGTTCCCTGGATGATCGGCAGGTTCCAACTCGGCGGCCCGGCAACCTTTTTCGCCGGAACCACGATATGGCAACTGGAGCACACCATCTTTTCGCGGCCGTCACGGTGCGGCGCGGGCATACCAGCTACGACCGGAGACGCCTTGCTATAAGTATGGTCGTTCCACAAATTATCATTGAAAACGGCGGTCAGGAACATCGCTACGCCAAAAACGATGCCCAGGGCCATGATCCAAGCGGCCAAATCCTGCTGAGCGGGAAGCCCGATCTTCATGCGCGCGCCAATCTGTCACCGGAAACTAAGTTCGACCTCAGCCAGTCCATATTACAGAAACCTCGGTTACACAAAGGGTTCAAAGGGCACTCGGCCCTTAGCGGACTCGGGATAAGGCCACGGCCTTTGCGGTTTGCCCGGCGCGACGCACCAGCGAACCAACCGGCGGCCAATTTCGGCGAGCGTCAGCACCAGCGGCGAAACCCCGGCCTCTATCACCGAGTTAGGCATACCACTAACCACACAGGTTTCAGGTGCCTGGACCAGCACCGGAAAGCACTTGGCAGCGAAGGCCTTGGCTCCCAGGGTGCCGTCACGGCCCATTCCGGTCATTACCACCGCCACCGGGGAGGTTGTCGCGGTTAACGCCGACGCAAACAGCGCATCCACCGAAGGGTGTATGGTGCCCTCGTCGGGGTAGGTCCGGGCCAACACCAGCCTTCCGCCACGCCTACGCACTGCCGAATCCACCCCGCCCGGCAGGATGACGACCTGTCCCGGTCGCAATTCCATGCCGTCCGTTCCCTCGATCACATCAAGACCGGTGTCAAAGGCGAGATGGCGGGCAAAGCTGGTGGTAAAGAGCTGCGGCATGTGTTGGGCAATAATCATCGGGCAATGCAAGGTGCCGGTAGTATGCAGAAATTCGGCCATGATCTTGGGGCCACCTGTGGACACTCCCACCACCACCAAGTCCACTTGCGCCGCAGGTGCCACGATTGGGCGATAATTAGCAGCAATGACAACACTTGGACGCGAGCGTGCGAGCGGCTGGGGTTTAGCCCAGTGCAGGATTTTCCGGCGCAACTCCTGGTCGATCTGAACGATATCTAGCTGGACGAAGGAGGACGATTTCGAGATAAAGTCCACGGCCCCAAGTTTCAGAGCGCGCAAGGTCTGCTCAGCGCCGGGCTGGGTCAGGCTGCTGACCACGATGATCGGTACCGGGCGCTCTTTCATAATCGCCTTGGTTGCGGCCAAACCATCCATGCCAGGCATCTCGAGGTCCATGGTAATGACATCGGGGGCAAGGCGCTTTGCCATGTCCACGGCGGTTTTACCCTCGCGGGCCTCGCCGACCACCTCGATGCCGTCGGTACGATCGATCATCTTGCGAATCGCAAGCCGCATGAAGCCCGAATCATCGACCACCATGACCCGAATGCGACGACCCGGAACCGGTATCGGTGCCAGTACCGGGGCCACTTCCGGGCGCACAGACATTTTGTCCATGACTTAGCGCAACCTCACACCATCGACATCAATCCGCACCGAGGCTTCGGCCAATCTGAACAGATCGTCACCATCAAGGATCAGGATGACCCGTCCATCGCCAAGCGTCGAGGCACCACCAACACCGGGAATGGTGGTCAACTGGGGGTGGATATCCTTGACGTAGAGATCCTGACGCTGATAGAGGCGATCCACGATCAAGCCCAACCGCCGATGTCCACTTTCGATCACCACCACAGGAAAGCGGGCAGGAACGGGTTCGGCCAGCGCGTGACCGAGCAGGCGGGTCAGGGGAAACACCGGCAGGAACTGATCTCGGAGCAAAATCGCTCCCTGGCCGCGTATCGTCTGCACGTCGGTTGCGATGACATGGCATGTCTCGGCGAGAAAGCGCTCGGGGATGGCCATCATGTTGCCATCCGCCTCGATAATCAGTGCCGACTGGATTGCTGCGGTCAAGGGCAGTGACAACGTGAAGCAGGTGCCCTTGCCGGCTTCGCTGTCAACATCAATGGAGCCACCAAGGCGACTGACATTGCTCCAGACCGCGTCCATGCCGATACCGCGTTCGGAGGACTCGGTAACAGCAGCAGCGACGGAAAAACCAGGCTGAAAAATAAAGTGACAGACTTCCCGGCTGGCGAGTTGGGCCGCAGCGGCCGCCCCGACCAAACCACGTTCGACGGCGATTCGCCTGACCGTTTCGATATCAAGGCCGACACCGTCGTCACGGACCTCAATCATCACGCGGTTGCCGTTGCGGGCGGCGTTCAACGTGATAGTAGCAACCACCGGCTTTTCAGCCAACCGACGGTGTTCCGGCTCCTCGATGCCATGCCCGATGGCGTTATGCAACATATGCATAATAGCATCGGCCAATGGCTCAACCATGCTCTTATCGATGCGCACGCTGCCACCGTCTACTTCAAGACGTATTTGCTTGCCGCGATGCGCTGCGAGTTCCCGCACCAGTCGGGGGAAGCGAGCAAACACTGCGTCAATCGGCACCACCCGCAGCTCCAGCACCCCAGCCTGAAGATGCTTAAGCGAAGCGGTGAGGTTGCCTTCAATCTGGCGCATCTTGTCGATATAGTTTTGCAGTAAATCAACCACACCGACCAGCGCCTCGGCCTCGGGTCGCCCTCCCTCTACCGCCAGACGCAGGAGGCCGCTACGCAGACTCCTCATTCCTCCAGCGATCATCGAATCTTGCATGACCAGGCCGAGTGCGCCATTTAGCGAGACCATCTCGCCGATCTGGTCCAAAAAGGTGTCAATGGCCTCGCTGCTAACGCGAGAACCCGAAGAAGTGTCGAGAGCTGGCTCAGGTCGGGCGGTAGCTGGCTCTGGTCGGGCGGGAGCTGGAGCTGGCTCAGGTCGGGCGGGAGCTGGCCGGGGAAGGCAGGGCTTTATATGGATGAAGCTTCCGGCCGGGTCTATCTCGGCTACGCGAGCGATTACCGCCGCTGGCGACTCGGCCGAGGCAATCAGGAACTCGAACCAAGTTTCGCCGTCAATGAATACGCTGCGGTTGGTGATCTGCTTGACTTGGCTTTGGGTCCAGGCCAGAAAAGCCCTAGTCATGTCCGGCGACTTTTCCGGATTAGCAAGGACCTCATAGAGATGGACATAGCCGACTTGGACCATATCCATAATAGCGCAGACATTATCTGGTGACAACATTTCCAAGAGCGCCGGCTTGATCTCCAGCGTTGCCAGAAAGCGCCAGCCGACCTTGATCGGTGCCAGCGAAACCCGTGTCGGATTGAGGGTCTCGATTAACGACTTGCGAAACTTCCTGGTAAACTCACCCATTGCTTCAGGCGTGATGTCGCTCCACCGTTCGGACGGGCAGTCAGCATCTATCACAGAGCCGAAAACGGCTGTGAGGGCATCACCGGTTAGTGTGACCGTCTCTGCACCAAGAAAAATCCCGCGACTGGCGGCACGCGAAAAGATGTCCTCGATTAATAGTAACACTCCCCCTGCCAGCGGCCAGTTGAGAAACAACGTAAACGAGTAAAGCAGACGTGCCATTCCGGCGATTTCATCGGCCAAAATCTCGTCACTGTCAACCGGCTGAACCACACTGCCAAATTTGCGCCCAAACAAAGCAAGCGCCTGGACAGCATTACAATAGGTTTCGCGAAGCTCATCCTCGAACGTGCGACCAATGATCCTTCTGAGGGCGGAATGTGGGGCGACATTTTCAGCCAACACCGGGCCGTCGCCGCTCCGCTTGATTTCATTGAGAACCTCGCCGATAAGGCCGAGCAGTCGCAGCACATCCTTGCGGGCGTCGGGGTAAAGCATGCGCTCGCCGGTCGCCTCAACTATGGCGCGTAAGGCGCGCATATGCTCGACCAACGCCAGAAAATTCATCGTCCCGGCGGCTTGCTCGATAAGCTCAATCGCATCCAGTGACTTAAGCCGAAGCTGCGGATTGGCGAAATCAGCAGTGACGATGCCGTTGAATACCGGCAGCGCAGCTTGCAGCAATTCGACAAAATAGGCCAACATCTCCGGATCGTCGCACACCGCCCCAGCACCGGAGGGGGTAACCGCCCCAGAACCAGTAAGTCGCTCGCGTGCGTGCTCCAGGTCCAACAGAACCGCCTCGGGTGCCGCCAAATCGCGGCGTTCGGTTACGGCCATTCGTAACCCCCGCCGCAGGGATTCAAGCGCTGGCAACAGCACCGACAAAGGCGCTGGCAACCGCGCAGTCGCCAAACCGGGGTCGAACGCCGCCGCCCCCTGGCGCGCAAGAATGAGCAGATCCTCGGCGCTACGGGCAATCGACTCCATGCCGCGCAAATCCATTGCGCCCGCAAGATCTCTTACCGAATGGAAGGCACGCAATAGCAGCGCCACCCGTTCGGCACAGACAGGCTTCCCCGCTTCGGCGGCAACCAGAACCGACTCAACCGCGTCGAGCTGTTCTTGAGTCTTGCACGCGAATTCGCTCCACAGTGCTGCAACAAAATCAGCCATGAGCGCGCTGTCGCAACGATCGGCCGGACCCATCCAACTCCGCCAATGGGTCAAAATTACCTTGCGACGGGCCAGCGCGGTACGGCATGTCAAGCGCCATGCACATAGCCTGGATTATTTCATGCCCCCTTTTCTGGGAGATATCGGGGCTAAACGACCCGGACGGCTTAGAAATGATAGCGCAAGCGCCGAAGCGACGGGCTTCTGCGGCGTTGCCCGAGGCCGCCCGAGTGACCGAGGAAACGACCACGGTCTTGGCTTTGGAGACCAGCATCAAACGCTTCAGGGTATCGATACCGTCCATCTCCGGCATTTCAATGTCGAGCAGGATGATGTCAGGACTAAGCTGTCGTGCCAACTCCAGAGCAACCTTGCCGTTGGCAGCTTCGCCCACCACCTCGAAGCGATCATCACTGTTGGCGATCTGCACCACCATCATGCGCATCATCAGCGAGTCGTCAACAACCAGAACTTTCTTTTTCATGACCCCTCCGGACAACCGGGAGAGAATAGCAAAAGCATTAACAAATCGCTACCAAAACCATAGCAACCGCGCTTGAAAATATGGCACATGCTCAATATAATTCTACCGGGGTGGGACCGGGCCACAACCGGGACCCGCTGGCAAAAGGAAAGACACTGTGGTGCCGACACCAATCGTGCTCGCGATGGAGACGGTTCCGCCGTGGATTTCCACTAATCCCTTGATCAACGACAGACCGAGTCCGGTGCCGGTTGATGAACGGTTATAGCGATTGTCTACCTGAACGAAAGGTTTAAACAAGCGGGAGAGCTTGTCGGGTGGGATTCCAGGTCCGTTGTCATTGACCGAAATTGTTATGCCGCCGTTGGGCCCACATCTCGCCTGAATAGTAATACGGCCACCACGCGGCGTGTATTTGAGGGCGTTGGACAGCAGGTTGATAACTATCTGCTTGAAGGCGCGGGCGTCGGCCCAGAGCGGCGGCACATCTTTGGCCAGATCAATGCTCATCCCAATCGCATTATTTTGCGCCTTCTCGCGAACCAGTCGTGTAACCCCGTTGATGGCATGGCTCAGGTCCAGCCAACCAGGGTCGATCTCCATACGCCCGGCCTCGATCTTTGAGAGGTCGAGTATGTCGTTGATTAAATCTAGCAAATGGGTTCCGGCGACGGCGATATCTGCGGCATACTCCCGGTAACGCGCGGTTTCACCCGGACCGAAGGCTTCGTCGCGAATGATCTCGGAAAAGCCCAGGATAGTATTGAGCGGGGTCCGCAACTCGTGGCTCATAATGGCAAGAAAGGCCGACTTGGCCCGGCTGGCTTCGCCTGCGGCGGTGCTGGCCAGTTCCAGAGCTTTCTCATAGCGAGTTTGTTCGGTGACATCCCGTATCATCACCACCGCTACGCCTGAACTATCGCCGTCCTTCAATAATGCAGTAATCAACTCGACCGGCAGCGTTGTACCGTCAAGCCGCCACATCTTGGCCGTGCAGACTGTCTTGGAGCCGCCGCTGTCGGTGGCCGCAGGGACCGTCACGCCGTCAGGTGGCGGATTTGTACCCCCCACACACTCACACACCTTACGCTGGTACAGCGCTTCGTCTGCGAGCTGGCCGATAAGTTCGCTCCGACAGCGGCCCGACATGCACTCCAAAGCAGCGTTAACGAAAGTAATCCGTCCGCTCCCGTCGACCCCATAGACACCGTCGCTCACCGACTTCAGAATTTGCTCCAACCGCAAGGCGGCGCGCGCAAGTTCCAGCCTCGCCTGCTCCAGCTCCTGCAGACGGGCCCTATTATCGTCATCAATCAGAATTTGCGGGTGGGCGACGGGCATCGGTAAGTCAGCTC
>JBAXKX010000042.1:0-14846 GCA_037135115.1 Rhodospirillaceae bacterium | reverse complement strand
AGGCAAGGCGCGGTGGCTCAGCAGTTCTCCGAAGGAATGGCCGAATGCGACCTGTACCAGTAAAAGCGCTACGCCTACCCCTAGACCAATTAAAAAGGCGTCCTCGATGCTTCGGCAGCGCGGACCGTTCAAACCGGATGCCACCGACACCAAGACTAGCCCCGGCAGCACGATCGCGGCCAGACTGAGCGCCGCTGGCAGGGTGCGTGCCGGGTTAATGGTCCAGGCCATACTGGCGGCACCGAGCAGGCACAGAAGCGCCAGCAAGCGAGTGAGCTGCCCGCGCGGCAGCCCATTCCACCCATGGCGGACTAGATATGGCACGCTTAACAAGAGCGCAGTGACAATAGCCAGCGGGGCCAGGCCGAGCGGAGCCAGAGACACCACTGGACCAAGCAGGAACAGGCCAATTATAAGCACCGTCGTCGTAACACGGTCGGCACGCGGGTTATCCAAAGCTACTGGGGCCGGGCCAAACATGGTACATTTTACTCCAGAATGCGCCGTCAAGCCCAAACCCGAGCATATATATGAACCAAGTGCAAACGGGCGGCTGATATTTTTGAACTACCGGATTAACCGGTTTCAGCTTTTAAGCCTGAAGTCATGGCGGCGACGCAGCGGCCGGTATGCACACGGGAGCCGATGATTGATAAGAAAACAGCAAAGGCAATTCCGCAGTGAACGGACTGACCCGCTTGATCAAAATATGTAGGCTAGACAGAAGTTTTTCCCGGCGCTCATCTGAGATTTCATTTTCCGGGCCGGCCACACGGTGCAAACCCTTTTCCAATCCGCTCCAGAATTCGCGGCCGCTTTTAATCATAATTTTAGAGGATGCCCTATCGACCGCCGCTTCAATCTTGTCGACTGACTTTTCCACAGTTGCTTCAATCCTCGGGAGGGTCCGTTTTACGACGCCTTGGACCATCGAGAGGGCAGGGAAAAGAATAGCGAGTACGACACCAGCCGCGATTGCGATCTTGATCAAAAATGGCACTATGTTGGCTAAAATTAAACCACCGGTCTTGCGACCGCCACCAGTAGGAGGCGGTAAAGAGTTGAGCAGGTCGGCTTGTTTGGCTTCATTCAAGAGTTCGTCGAAGCGTCGCCGCAGATCAGCATAGGCCGAAGCAACGTCAGGCCCTGAACCGATCAGGTTAAGCTCATGTATGTGAAAAAAGAATCTATCAGAGCGAACTGTAAGTAATGAGTTGTATTTACTGAATGATTCCATGGTGTGCAGCTCCAGGTCGGTTGGTTTGCCCGGCGTATATTGCGGCTCAGAGCAATTTCTGGTTATGGTAAGCAATCTGCAATCTCTTCATCTGGTTATCTATCAACGACCCTAGCCGAGCAGGCTTAACGTGCCAAATTATGTTCCAAGCCGACGATATGTTACTAACCTACAATTTGTCAATAACCCCTGGCACGATCGGACAAATTTACTGGCGCGGAGCGACCGGTTCGGGAAAACCTATGCATAATATCCGACCGACTGCCAAACCGACCGACCGCTGGCCACAGTATAAGCACAGTATAATACTGAGAACCTCAGATTCAAATCCAAATACCAAGTTCAATGCGAACCATCAAACATGCCACGCCACCATACCTAAATGCACGACAGGAATGCGGCCTAACATGATAGACATCGCATTTTACATTTTGACCAATACTTCCTTGCAGTGCCGTACATCTATTCTCATTCGAAAGCATTCGAGTGCCATCAGAATGAACAAAGGCGTCGGGAATATTGCTCCTTTCAATTTTATCACCCTGTTTTAGGGCAGGCCACCACTCTGAGTACGAACAACATACCCCACAATTTCGGCAGTCAATCATATTGTTTGTCTATCCTATCATGAGCTTTGCGTGTTAGCTGAGCACGATAGTAACGTATAGCAATCGTCTGTGTGTCCTTGTTCGCGCCCTAAGGACGTAACAAATCGCGATCATCGCTCCTTGGACATAATGAAAGTCACCTCAGGCATGAGGTCGATATCGATGTCGACCCCAGTTAGCCGATATCCGTCATTACGAATCATATATGTTGATTCGACGGCGTTAAGTAGGGTTATGATTATGCTGCGCTGGATGGTTCCGAGGGTGCTGGCAGTTCCGGTGATTTTCGCCTTTAAAGCCGTCTTCTCGGCCTCGCTCAGCCAGCGCACCAACTCCATGGACATGATAATATGCGGAATTAGGCTGGCTACGACCGAAATGGAACCAATCTGGAAGCCAGCCTGTCGCACAAGGTCGTCAAAATCGCTAAGGTCACTGTCAACGGTGTGTTTGAACTGCTCGATTTCGTTTGCGAAGAAGCCTTCCCCGCTAGAGAATAGGCCGGTGACCCAATGGGACAAGCTTACAAATGGCTCCAGCAACGCATTCGTCCAGCTCCATGTCGCTTCTTTGCTTTCGGCGGCCGCCATAGCAACCGGGGCGCAAAACAGCGTTACTGCGAGTACCATGGCTAGTAACCGGGAGGGAAGCATCTGGCGGTGTCCTCACATCTGGTTAGCTTTGGTGGCGACGATACATCGTGCCGGATCGCGGTGGTTATCCAACAGATCTTGGCATTCCTATCCTTTTTCGATGATATGGCAGGGGCGGGAGACTGTCAAGCTCAGGACCTCAGTCTTTGGTGCCGGGCGCAAGCTGCTTGACCTGATCAGCCGATCACAGCACTTTGGTCGAATTGCTGTGCCGCTAGCTGGCATCCAGACTAGATTTTCGACCGAGGTCACGCCATTTTGCCCCCAGAGCGGGCGTCGCCATGCTTTCATGAGGATGACATGAGTCTAAGTTCGTACCTGAATGAATCCATTGCACTCATCGAGAAGACCGCCCAGTTGATCGACGATGAACGCATGAATGCAGTGGTCGATGTTGTGGTCATGGCCCTTGGCGCTGGCAAGCCACTGTTGGTGTGTGGCAATGGCGGCTCGGCAGCTGACGCCATGCACATCACTGGCGAATTGGTTGGGCGATTTTTGCTTGAAAGGCGGGCGCTTAAGGCCATATGCCTTGCCGACAACCCGGCGGTACTCACTGCTTGGAGTAATGATTACAGTTTTGAGACGGTATTCGCCCGTCAGGTTGAGGCTTATGGCGAGCCTGGGGCCGTGCTGCTTGGTCTCAGCACTTCGGGCAACGCTGCCAATGTTGTCGCTGCTTTTGAAGCGGCACGCGCGTCTGCAGTCGTCACGGTGGCTTTTACTGGCGAGGGCGGCGGAAGGCTGGCACCACTGGCCGACCATCTACTGGCGGTGCCGTCACGTAATACAGCTATGATACAACAATCACATATTTGCCTCTACCACTACTTGTGTTCGGCTGTCGAGAACCGGATTGTGGCGGGAGATAGGGAGCGATTGGCCTTTCAATTATGAGCGAAGACGCAATCATCACAACTGATCTCTGGGTCTCGGCACATTTGCGGCAGGGAAGCAACCAGGGCGTCTCAATGATGGTATTACGCAAGGGCGATCGCAGTCGGGGCACGGTACTGCTCAAGATAAACCGCCTTGATGGGCGGTTCCAGGTTCTGACCCAGGTGCGCCACTGCGGCACCCGGGCCTGGACTTGTGGCACCGGATCCGTCCCGGTGTTGGAGGTTGATGCCGATAACTATATCGAACGGCAAGTCCGCTATGACTGTGACCTGTGGGTGATCGAGATCGAAGACCGCTTGGGCCGTCACTGGTTTGACGGCCCGGTGGTTTGACGGCCCGGTGGTTTGACGCTTAGTATTATTAGCGGCCGGTATTTAGGAACTCGCGCCAGCGGCCGACCAGGGTGAAGTCGCGATTTTCAACCTCGGTGACTTGGGCGTTGAACAACCGGAAATCGCGGGTAAGTATTTGATGGTAAAGCTTGGTGTACTGGATGAACTCCTTCTTGCGTTTGTCCAGTTCGTTGAGCTGCTCCAGTGTCGGCGTCGGCTGGTCCGGCTTACCAAACTGGGAGAACTTGCGTGAGAACTCGCGGTATTTGACCATGATTGAGGCAAGGTCGGCAAGGTCGGCAGACTCCTTCAGGGGACCGGAATCGCCACCCTTGGCCAACGGCGCCAGCACAGGATTGCTTGCAATTCTGTCGAGGCTGGAGCGCAGCTCGAGCGCCATGATATTGGCGGTACGCAGTGATTCCTCGGGCGACTCGGTGCGGTTGAACAGCTTGGCGAAGCCGCGCTCAAATATTAAAAAGCTGGCGCGGGCGTAAAGATTGGCTAGTTCACGGCTGTCGGGATAACTGGCCAAGGCGGCCTTCGACTCGGAGACGACCTGATTTAGAACATTGGCGTCTTCTTGATAGGCGGCATCGGCTGTGGCGGAACCGGCTGTGCCGGAACCGACTAATTCGCGGGATCGGGTAATCACCCGGTCGGCTATACGGTTGTCGCGATTAAGTATGGCCGATATCTCCCGACCCTTGCTGAAGGTGGGGTAGTAGACGATCCCGCCGATCACCAACGCGACCGCCACCGCAGCGGCGGCGATAATAATGGTGCGGTTGCCATTGGCCGCCTTGGCTGCGACGGGAGCGGCCCTGGTCGCCTTGGTTGGAGTAGTCGGCACGATCGCCGCTGGCGGTTCCTCGCCCTTTTCCGCCTCCCGCACCGCCTTGATCATCACCGCCGCCGCTTTAGCCCCCTGGGCGCCGGTGAATATCATTGTGTGCTCACCGTCGCCATCGCTGCTGGCGGCCGGTTTGACGGGGCGGGCTGCGGCTATGTCGGGCCGCTCGACCTCAAAGCGGAAGGGGATGGGACCAAAGCGCACGACGTCGCCATGCTTGAGCCAGGCGGTTTGGACCTTTTCCTCATTGACGCGGATGCCGTTAGTGCTGTTGAGGTCCTCGACCCCCCAAGCCCCGACTCCGGCAAAGACGCGGGCGTGCTGGCGCGACAGCTTGCGCGAGACGATCGGATAGGTGCAAGTATCGCCCCGCCCGACCGTGTGTTCGGCCCCCGGCTCCAAATTGATGACGCCTTCGCCAGGGAGCGCGCTCTCAACCTGGGAACGGTCGGTGCAGATCAGACGCGCCTTGGGCACATCGACCAGACCGGCGGCGGCGGCGCGCTGGCGCATGCCTGCTGGGTCTTCAAAGGCGACGGTGTGGTCCTCGTTCAAATCGCTCATGGCCGTGCTGCCGATCATGTTTAATGGTTACATCGGGTACGAAACTTCATCGCAGCCGGACAGGCCGCGCGTCCCTAGTGACTGCCGGACTATGCCGCATGATTTACGGCCAATCAACCATCTCGGCCAATCAACCATCAGCTAATGCGTTGCGTTGATGCCACAGCTGCGGGTTTATCCGCCCAATCCGGCGTTGACTGCCGAAAACAGGGTCATGTTAGCTTGTTCTGCGGCCGAATTGCTGTCAATCAGGGGTACGGCTTATGAATGGCGGCTGGAGGCACGAGGGGTGGCGAAGCTCGCGATGATGTACCATGACAAGTTTCGGATATCACCCTCGTCGGTCGTGGACCGGGCGGAGGGGCGAAGACAGCGAATAGCCACATCGGCGGCGGTCTGCGCCCTGCTGGCTTTCGGCTTGTCGGCCAGCGCCATCGCCGAAGGCACCAAGCCGGGTGTGATCAAGAGCGCGGTTCCCGCTGGGGTTAAGAGCGCGGTTCCCGCTGGAGTTAAAGGCGCGGTTCCCGCTGGGGTTAAGAGCGCGGTTCCCGCTGGGGTTAAGCCTGGAGCTGCCGAGTCGGCCGGCTCCTGCTCGGCGCCGCTCCCTGTTGCCGGGCAACGGCTAGGTTCGGGGCCAAGCTCTGGGCTAAGCTCGGGGAATCTGCAAGAACTGCTGGAGCGAATGACGGCCGGAACCGACGGAGCCCGAGCGCGGCTGCGCGAACTGCCGGTGCGCGAGATTTCGCAAGGCGTCTTGGCGGATCAGGTGCTGCACCAGAATCTATCCATCCAGTCGTCGGCGGAGGGCTTGGCCATCGCCAAGGCGGTGGTTAGCCAGAGCGACTCGGTGTTCGATCCGACTTTGTTTTCGTCGCTGACCTATACTAACCGGTATGGCAATCCGCGCCGCGACTATATTACCCGCTATCGCGACCAAAACCCCGGCTCGAAGCTTGACGAGGAAGATCGGCGACGCAAGGCCCAGATCTCCGGGGAGGACACCGCAGACACCCAGGGCAGTTTTGACTGTCTGCCCATTGTCACAGCCGACGGCATAACGCCGCCAGCGGTGCCGGGCTGCCAGCTGCCGCCGCTCATTTCATTGCAGCGGGAGGACGCCTCTTATGTGTCCATTTCCGACCACAAGGCGACCGGCAGCCTCGGCGCCGGGCTCAATTTCATCTTTGGCGGCAGCGCCAGCATCAGCGTTTCATCGACTTGGCATAAGCCGGGGGCGATGGCTGGCACGGCGCCGGCAATGACCGACGCCGCCTATCCCACCGGCCTGACCTTCGACCCTTATGGTTGGAATACCAAGCTGTTTTGGACCAGCGCCGCCAGCCTGTCGTTGTCGATGCCGCTGCCCTTCACCAAGAATTTCGGCTTTGAGGGCAATCCCGGCTACTATAGCTATCAGATTGCCCAAACCAGCGAGCGTAGGGCCGCTTGGTCGGACAAATCGGTCCACAACGCCTCGCTGGAACAGGCTTTGGCGAGTTATTGGGACGCGGCCCAGGCGGTTCAGTCGCTGCGGACGCTAATTAATCTGCGTGCCGTGCTGGGTGAGCGCATGAGCAGCCAGAAGCGGCTCTTTGATGCTGGCCTCGCCACCAATTATGACTTGGCTCAGCTTACGGCTCAGCAAGCCTCACTTGATGCCCGTGAAGAAACTTCTTGGAACCAGTTGCTCATCGCCTCTGGCCGGTTGGGTACGCTGATTGCTGGCGATCAACGGGCGCTGATGCTGCCAAGTGATGTCGAGGCGATGCTTGGTGCGCCGGCATCCATCGACCAGGGCGACGTCCCAGAAGTCGAACGCCTCTATGACCGGACTCTTGATTTTCATCCCGATATCAAGGCTCAGGAGGAGGACTATGGCGCGACCAAACTGGCGCTGGACTTCCGCGAAAACCAGGACCTGCCCGACCTGAGCCTGTCGGCCAGCCTTTCCGTCGGTCAGACCGACTCGGTGTTCGGTTATCCCGGTATCAACCAGTCGCTGGCCCATTTGATCAGACCCGACAACAGCAATCTATTCATTGGCCTGCGTTACCATCTGCCGATCGGCATGAACGGCACCGAATCGGCCCATGACCGGGCCCGAATAGAGGAGCGCCAAGCGTTCGACCGCACCCGGCAGGTGCGCCAGCGTGTGGTCGGCGCTTTGGATCGGGCAATTGGTAGCGCCCGCTCAACCCAAGCCTTGGTGCGCCAGAGCGGCAATGATCTTCGTCTCGCCCAGTGTGCCTATGACTTGGCGCGCGACCAACGAGATCTCGGTTTGGTGGCGGAGTTCGAAGTGCTCAATAAGTACCAGGACCTTGTAAATTCCCGCTTGGGTCTGATTACCGCCCAAGTCAACTTCCGCAAGGCGCATGTCCACTTGCTGGCGGCGCAAGGCACCTTGGAGCAGGATTATGTCCGCTGACCGCTTTTCGGCGCACGGCCGGCTCCGTGCAGGCGTCCCTGTTTCGATTCCGAAACACTTACCCCAAAAAGTAAATGCCGAGGAATGGACGATGACCAACCGCAAGGACGATAAATTCTTGGGCATCAATTTGTCGGCGGTACTATTACTTGCCGGTTCGGCGCTATTACTTGGCGGTGGCACCGGCCTGGCTGGGCAACTAGTCCCAGTTGCCCCGGCCCCAGCCGCTTTAGCTCCGGCTGTTCTAGCTCCGGCCGCCCTGGCTTCAGATAAACAGGTCGGGCTCGAGGTTCCCTCGGAAATCTTCGTTCTCGACGCCCAAAGCTTGACCAGTGAGCGCAAGCGTAATGCGGTGGTCGGCTCGACTCGCGAGGCGCTGCTCCGGACCGGCGAGGCACCGCTCTACGCCCCCACAGTGACCACTGAGCTGGCTTTGCGGGAGGCGGCGCTGGAGGTTCTGCGCAAGAACCTTGATATCAAACGCAGCGGCATTGCCAGGGCCAGCGCCGACCGCGCCTTGATCGAGGCTGCGGCCTTGTTCGATCCGGTCTTTGTCGCTTCGGCCAACGCCGCTCTGACCAATCAGTTCCGGCGCATTGAGCACCCCGACAGCAAGTTCAAGCACGCGACCGACCGGGTGGCGGTGGGCAGCATTGATCCCAAGAGCCTGTTTGCCTGCGGGCCGGCGATGGCGGACATGACCAAAGGGGCGGATCAGGGCAAGGCTTGCTATGTCTTGACTTTTCCTAACCGCACGGCGGTCACGGCCCTCCAGTACACCCGCGACCGGCCGGCGGGTTTCTATCCCCCGGCTGAAGACGAGATCATGGGCAACTCGCCATCGCCGGCGGCGCCGCGCAACAATGAAGTGTATAGCGGCACGGTTTCCATTCTCCAACAGCTGCCCTGGGGGCCGAGTCTCAACCTCAGCTTGTCTACTCGCCGGCAGGAAAAGGACTATACCACCGACACCCTCAATGGATTAGGTCCGCTATATCACAACTATTACCGGCCTTATTACTCTACGATTACGATTGGTGCCACGATACCGCTGCCATTTACCAAGAACTTTGGCCCCACCTCCAACGCCGATCTTCGTTCCGACCTAGCTCAACACGGCATTGATGCGGCCGAGCTTGACGTGCGCAGCACGATCAACGCCACGTTACTTCAGGTGGATCAGCTTTACTGGCAGCTAGTAGGCGCGGTTTTTGCTATGGAGGCGGCCGACCGCTCGCTTGTCCTGGCCGAGCGCCAGCGCGCAAGCATCAAGCGGCTTTTTGACCAAGGCTTCGTCACCGAGAGCGATCGGGCTCAGGTCGATGCCCAGGTTTCGCGCATCCGCACCAGCCAGCAGCAGCTGTTCGGTAGTTATGTTATTGCTTCGGAGACGATGCGCAAGTTGCTCGACGGCAAGGACGATGCTTTGTTGCTGCCGGTGGGCTACGAGATGCTGATGAAGCGGCCGGCCGGCGACATCCACGAGCCCGAGCGTGTGCTCAATAATCCGCTTTACCAGCGCCAGGCGGTGGCAGTGCGCATTTCCGCCCTGGTCCGCACCCAGCGCGATGCTCAGACGAGGCCCGATTTTTCCGCCACGGCATCGACCGCGATGGCCGAGAGCGGTCCCTTCGGCTATCGCGACCTGACCGGATCGATCTCGCGCGCCTTTACCAGCCGCGATCAGCTGACTGCCACGCTCGGCCTGCTTTATCAGCGGCCGATCGGCAACAATGCGGCCTGGGCGGCGCTGGATCAGGCCGAGCACGGCCTCAACCAGCAAACCATCGCCCTGCATCAGGTCGAACTGACCACTCGTGAGGAGTTTCTGGCCGCACGCGGCGCGCTCGCCTCGTCCCGCGAGCAGATTCGCATCGGTGAGCTGGCAGTCAAGACCGCTAGGGAGGTCTACGACTCGGCGGTGGTCCAGCAAGACCTCGGTCTAGTTGCAGCCTATGAGGGTATCGCCCGGCTTTCGACCCTGCTCAGCACCGAAATTCAGCTAATCCAGGCCAAGGTCGCCCTGCGGACCGCCGAGTCGCGGCTGTTGGCCTCGGTGGGCGCGCTGGCCGAACGGTACGGCGAACTGACGGCCCAGACCGGCATCGATCGCGAGCGGCTGGCCCTGCTGCTCTCATCTGGTGCCCTCAAACACTTCGGAGGTCCGCTGTGAGTAATGCCCCAACGCGCTCTACTATGAAGCGCTCTACTGCGTTTTTAGCGACCCTGGCGCTGACCTTAGCCGTGCCGGCGGCGCTGGCCCCGATGGCGCTGGCCGCAGCTGTGCCGACTAATGAGCCGGAAACACTGGTCCCGACAGTATTGGTGCCGACTGTATTGGTCCCGACTGTATTGGTCCCGACTGTATTGGCCCCAACGGCGCTGGCCCCTTCGGCACTTGATCGCCATGCCGCTGTGGTCGCGGCAGTGATTACATCACAGATCTCGCCCTCGATTATGCCCGAGGATCAAAAGCGGGCGTCGGCCCTGCTTAAGAGCTTGTTCGACCAGCGCAAAGCCTCACGCGGCGATGTCGTCGGCCGCTCGATGCTGCCGCTCAACCGCCGCGAGGCGGTGATGCGCGGCTTGGAAACCAATTTGTCGCTGACAATTGGACGGCGCGAGCCCGACCGGGTTCAGACGCTGGTGCGGGAGGCTCGGGCGGTGTTCGATCCGGTGTTGGATCTTTCGCTCGGCTACAACCGCAAGGATAGTTATCGGCGCCAGAAGATCGGCACGGTCAAGCCTAAGACCTTCGCCGGTACCGGTGGCAACGAGTTTACTCCGGCCTTTGACCCCATCACCCACGTCCCCTCCATGCGTCGTACCAATCTGTGTAAGTTCGCCCCGTGCGCCGAGAGCCCCAAGGCGCAAATTCGGGCGTTAGAAATGTACTCCACCCTCTCCGTTCCGCCGGGACCGAAGACCGTTGACGAGCCTATCATTGCCAATCCCGGGCGCGATTCCCTAAATAAGGGCCATCCCCTGGTGCAGGAGAACGTTTCGATCGGTCTTACCCAGGAGCTGCCATGGGGCGGATCGCTTACGCTTACCGACAATACCATTCGCCAGAAAATCTTCTACGAGGCCAATCATTATTGGGAAGATGGCCAGTTCACCAGCAACCTAACCGCTGCGTTGACTATGCCGCTGCCCTATACCAAGGGCAACGGGATGTACAATCCCGCTAAAGTTAATGTCCGCAACGCCGAAATCAACCGTGAGCGCGCGGACTGGACCCTAAAGGATGTGGTCAACCAGACTCTTCGCGACATCAATCTGGCCTATTTTGAGACAGTTCGGGCGCTGGAAGGGCTAAGCGCCACGGTGGACAGTCAAAGACTGGTGGTGTCTTTGAAGGAGCGGCAGGATCGCATCCTCAAGCAGTTCCCCGGCATGGTCACCCGCTATCAAGAAGCCCAGATTGACTCAGAAGTAACCAGGGCTGATATCCAGGTTGAAGCGGCTTTGCAAACCTACCTGACCGCCTCGGTAGCGCTGGGTCAACTGATTGGCGACCCCGATGCCAAGACCGGTTCGACCATTTATCTACCATATAGTTATGCAGATGAACTGAAAAAGCCACTCGTGGTTACGCTGGATGCCGCGCTCGATGCGGCCAGGGCCAATCGGCCCGACTTTTTCATCGTCAAGCTCGACCGCGCCAGCGCCGAGTTGGGGCGCGATTTTGCACAAAACCAGGCCCGGCCCGACATCAAGGTCGGAATCAACACTAAGCTGGGCGAGAATGGCTCGGTTTACGGCTATGCCGACCCGATCTTGAGCCAGGCTCGCCTGGCAAAGCCCGACACCATCACTCAGAACTACTCACTGACCTATACCTATCCCTTGGGGAACCGGGCGGCCGACGCCGCAGTTGAAATCGCCCAGCTTTCGCTTGAGGACCGTATTATCGTCATCCGCGATACCGATGCTCGGGTCAAGCGCCAAATTACTAGCGATCTAGCAGCGGTGCAATCGGCGCGAGCCCAGCTCAATCATTCGACGGCCGAGGCCAAGTCGATGCGGGCCGCTTATGACAGTTTGGAGCGTCAACTAGGAGCCGGGCTGGTCGGTGAGGATCAGATTATTCAGGCGACCCGCAGTCTGTTGTCGGCCGAACTTTCCCGCCTTGGCGCTTCGGTGGACAGCCGCGAGGCCGAGACTATTCTGCTCTATGACCAAGGCACGATTGCCAGCGCAATGCCGGGCCAGACCGCCCAGTCGTCGCTGGACCGGCGCAGACTCGATTTGCTGGCCGACGCCGGACACCTGAAATATTTCGGCCCAGAAACAAAACCCAGCCCAAACCGGGACCAACAATAATCCGGAAAAGCCACACCCAAATCATCCAGGGTTGCAAAGCCCCCTGTTATCAACGGTTTTTCAGCCATGCCTGGAGCATCAGCACCGTCCATAGCGCGTTTGCGTGGTCGCGGCGGCCGGTTAGATGTTCGGTCCAGGCGTGGCGAATCGGAACTGGATTGAGCAAACCGTCCTCAGCAAGTGAGTTGACGGCCAGCAGCTCTTCGGCCCAGGGGCGCAATGGGCCGCGCAACCATGAAGCCAACGGGATAGAGAAGCCTTGTTTGGGGCGGTCGACCAAGGCTCGGGGAACGTGGCGGTAAAGCACTTGGCGCAAGGCCCATTTTGACTGACCGTCACGAATCTTGAGATCAAGCGGCAGGCGCCAAGCGAACTCGACGACCTGATGGTTAAGCAACGGCACCCGGGCCTCGAGCCCAACCGCCATGGAGGCGCGGTCAATCTTTGTTAGTATGTCATCGGGCAGGTAGGTCAGGCTGTCTAAAAATTGCATGCGGGCGGTGAAGTCGGGGAAGGCGGCGGTTATGCTTTCGTCCCAGTGCAACCCGTGCGGTTCGACGGTGCCGAAAACCAACTGTTCAGGATCGCTCCAATGGCTGATGAGGCGGCGGAACAGGGCGTCAGCGCTGGTTGAGGGCAAAATGCCGGCCAGTTTGCGCAGCTTGTCGGCGGGATGGCTTGGGCGGATGCCGACTGGCATCAGCGCCACAGCGGCGGCGGCTAGTATTTCTGGCAGCGGGCCTGACAAGGCTTCAAGCGTTGCCGCCATGGCCCGGCGCAGTGGCTGCGGCAATCGGCGGAGTTTGCGCCATAAGCGGTCGGCCCAGACATAGCGGGTATAGCCGGCAAACAACTCATCACCACCGTCGCCCGACAGGGCCACCGTGACATGCTGGCGGGCCATCTTGGCGACGATATAGGTTGGAATCTGCGAGGAGTCGGCAAACGGCTCATCGTACCATTCGGGCAGATTGGGGATCACCTCAAGCCCGTCGGCGGGGTTGACGTGGAATTCGGTATGCTCGGTGCCGAGATGGGCCGCGACCCGTTTGGCGGCGGCGGCTTCGTCGTAATCGCCAGCGCCAAACCCGATGCTGAAGGTCCTGACAGGGCCACTACTTTCGGCTTGCATCAGCGCCGCCACCACAGAGGAATCGATGCCGCCCGAGAGGAAGCAACCAAGCGGAACGTCGGCGGCCATTTCGCTCCGCACGGCTCGGCGCAACAACCGCTCTAATTCGTCCACCGCTTCGTCGGGACTGCCGGCGAAAGGCTCGGCCCGCCCGGCCATGGCCACAGCTCGCAAGGTCCAATAGGGTTCGATTATCGGTTCAGCGTCCCAGGCCAGAGTAAGAAGGCAGCCGGGTTCAAGTTTGGCAACGTTGCGGTAGATGCTGCGAGGAGTCGGTACGTAGCCGAAGCGCATGTATGAGGCAAGCGCCGGACGGTCAATCTCTGGAACCCAACCATTATGGCGGCGTAGCGCTTTTAGCTCCGAGCCAAACAGCAGCAGCCCGCGCTCGGGCCAATGTCCCCAGTAAAGCGGCTTGATTCCAAGTCGGTCGCGGGCCAACACCAAGCTTCGCTCGTGCCGGTCCCAAAGGGCAAAGGCGAACATGCCTTCGCAGGCCGCCAACAGGGCACGGGCGCCCCAGCGAGCGCACCACTCGACCATGATCTCGGTGTCGGAATGGCCCCGCCTGAATCCGCCTTCGCAGTCCAGCCGTTGTGCTAGCTCCGGCGCGTTATATATTTCACCGTTGTAGCAAATAATGAACCGGCCGTTGGCGGAGGCCATCGGTTGAGCGCCGGCCGGGCTGAGGTCAATGATCGACAGCCGACGGTGGCCCAAGGCTAGCCCGACCCTCTCATCGACCCATACCCCCTGGGCATCGGGGCCGCGATGACCGAGACTGGCCGCCATATCGGCTGCGGCAAGGGTAAGGCGGGCCTTATCCCCGCAGGCGCGATCAATAAAGCCGGCTATGCCGCACATAACGTTAACCTGTCATTCAGCCGAACAACGGCGCCGGATTATACTAATGGGCTTCGCGCAACAAGGAGCGCGGCGGCAGTCGCTGTTTAGCTCGCCTCCGAGTCGGGATCAACATGGTATCGGTAGACGGCCTCGACGCTGTGAGGGTCGCGGAATGAATATTTGAGATCGTGGATATGGCCATTCTTTACATCGTAAATCCAGGCATGTACCGACAACTCCTGGCCGCGAGCCCAGGCTTTTTGCACAATATTAGTACGGCAAGCGTTGAGAGATTGGTGACGAACGTTCAATTCAGCAAGCCGGTTGAGGCGGCTGTCATGGTCGGGGATGATCATCAGTTCGTCGCGATGGGTCTGGTAGACATCCTTTACCTCTTTCAGCCAATTATCGATGATGCCAAGCGAGGTATTGGTGATGGCATGACGGATGCCGCCACAATTGTAGTGACCACAGATAATTATATATTTGACCTTTAGTGCATCTACTGCGTATTCGAGCACTGACTGGCAGTTAATGTCTGTATGGTAGACAAGATTGGCGATGTTGCGATGGACGAATAATTCACCAGGTTCCAGTCCAGTCACATCTGTTGCAGGTACCCGAGCGTCGGCGCAGCCTATCCATAAAAATTCAGGCTTCTGCGAGCGCGCCAGACGGTTAAAGCACTCTGGATCGTCGGCAAGTTTGCCAGCGGCCCATCTTCGGTTGCCCTCGAGTAGCTTTTTCCTAAATGTCATCCGACCTCTCCAACTCGTCTTGTGTCTGCGGCCTCCGTTAGACTAGCATAACTGTGCGGCACGTTGCGATCACTTCTGTGACCTATACCAACGCCCCGAGACGGAGACTCGTGGTGTTGGTATTCGGCGGCGACTGCCGCAGCCTAGCCTTGTAGCGCGAAGGCAAGCCCGCAGGATGCGGGCGCCCGCCGTCTGAGGGGGCCTTTGAT
>JBAXKX010000041.1:0-14909 GCA_037135115.1 Rhodospirillaceae bacterium | reverse complement strand
GCCGGACGGCTGGATAATGTCCCGGCGGAGACGCCGGACGGCTGGATAATGTCCCGGCGGAGACGCCGGACGGCTGGATAATGTCCCCGACACGGGTTCTTGTCAAGGCGGCGCTCGGCGGTTTTGTCCGAAGTCGACGCATTTAATCGTCCCTGTTGCCATGCTCCCCATTTACCAGTTGCAATTGATATTGACCCATCAACGCCCCCTCGTACCAACGCCACGAGTCTCCGTCACGAGCCGTTGGTATTAAATCTTGCTCCGTGCTGATATTTCACGGCGGAACTGTTGAAAGTATGAACACGTAGGTCTATCAATGACGGGTCGTCAACCCCACACGCGGGCTTGCGCGCCGTCTGTCGCGGCCCGCTCCGGTGTTCCGTCTTTTTGGACGGGACAGGCCTGCGGCGGAACAACCGGAAAGTCTTTACAATATGGCCATGCCAGTTTTCACCATGCGTCGGCTGCTCGAAGCCGGCGTTCACTTCGGTCACCATACCCGTCGTCGCAACCCGAAAATGCAGCAATACCTTTTCGGCGTGCGAAATGGCGTACATATAATCAACCTTGAGCATACAGTACCGTTGCTTCACCGCGCCATGGTTGCAGTCCGCGACGTGGTTGCTGGCGGCGGCCGCGTGCTTTTCGTCGGCACCAAGCGTCAGGCCCAGGAGCGCATTGCTCTTGCTGCGAGTCGCTGCGGCCAATACTACGTCAACCACCGCTGGCTCGGCGGCATGTTGACCAACTGGAAGACCATTTCCCAATCGATCAAGCGCCTGCGCGAGATGGAAGAGCGGCTGGCTGTGGCCAATACCGGCCTCACCAAAAAGGAGACGCTCCAGTTAACTCGCGACCGCGACAAGCTTGAGCGCGCGCTAGGCGGCATCAAGGAGATGGGCGGACTGCCGGATATTCTCGTCATCATCGACACTAACAAAGAGTCAATTGCTGTTAAGGAAGCCAACAAGCTCGGCATTCCAGTTATTGCTGTGATCGACAGCAACTCCGATCCCGACGGCATAGCTTTCCCGGTTCCGGGCAACGATGATGCCTTGCGGGCCATCGACATGTACTGCGAATTGATCTCCGGGGCAGTGCTGGATGGGCTCCAAGCCGAAATGGTCGCGGCCGGGATTGATGTCGGCTCCCGCGAGGAAGCTCCGGCCGAGGTAATTTCCGCCGAGACGACGGCTACGGCCGAGGACGCGCCACAGCCCCAAGTGTAAACGCCCCACCTTAGTTTAATATCGGGGGTTTAAGATCTAGCCCAGTTACCGGTCCCAGTTACCAGAATCAGGTGCCGGGGCTAGTGGTCGCAGGCGGTGCGGCCCAAGCGGCGCAATGTGAAATTTAATAACGGAAGAGACCAGCCATGGCTGAAATAACCGCCTCACTAGTTAAGGAGCTGCGCGAAAAAACCGGCGCCGGCATGATGGACTGCAAAAAGGCGCTGATCGAGACCGGCGGCGACCTGGAGCCAGCCGTAGACTGGCTGCGCAAAAAGGGGCTGGCGGCGGCGGCACGCAAAGCCGGGCGCGTCGCGGCGGAAGGGTTGGTGGCGGTCATCGCCAGCGGCTGTGCCGGTGCCGTGATCGAACTCAACGCCGAGACCGACTTTGTCGCCCGCAACGAAAAGTTCCAGGCGGCGGCGGACACTTTGGCCCGACTGGCACTGGCCGGCGGCGGCGATGTTAAGGACCTGTGCAAGGCCAACTGGCCCGGCACCAATCACGATGTCGCAACCGAAATCACCGCCCTTATCGCCGTCATCGGCGAGAACATGAATCTTCGGCGATCGGCCCGGCTGTCGGTGCCCATGGGTGTGGTCGCAAGCTACATTCATACTGCACTTGGCCCGACTATCGGCAAGATCGGCGTGCTGGTCGCGCTCGAATCAGCGGCCGATCCCGATGCCCTGCTTAAACTCGGCAAGCAGCTGGCCATGCATGTGGCGGCGGCGCGACCAGAGGCGGTAACCTCAGCCGAGCTGGACCCAGTCAAGGTTGAGCGCGAACGGGCGATCGCAGCGGACAAAGCCCGCGCCAGCGGCAAGCCCGAGAACATCATTCCCAAAATCGTTGAGGGCGGCCTGCGCAAGTACTACGAAGAGGTTGCGCTACTGGATCAAACCTTTGTTATCGACGGCGAATCCAAGGTCGCGGCAGTAATAGAGGCTGCGGCCAAGGCCTTGGGAGCACCGATCAAGGTCGCCGGGTTCGTCCGCTTCGCGCTCGGTGAGGGCATCGAGAAAGAGCAAACCGACTTTGCGGCCGAGGTTGCAGCCGTGTCGGGTGTGAAACCGGATGTGAAACCAAGTGTGAAACCGGTTGTGACCGACTAACGAGGAACCGGCGATGGTGATCCGCATTACCCGGGGCGATGATGTATCCCCTCCCCGCTATCGGCGCATTCTGCTCAAGATTTCGGGCGAAGCTCTGATGGGCCGGGGCGAATATGGACTCGAGCCGGAAACCGTGTCGCGGGTTGCCGACGAAGTCAAGGCGGTCCGGGAGATGGGGGTCGAGCTGTGTCTGGTGATCGGCGGCGGCAACATCTTCCGGGGCGTCTCCAGCGCCGCCTCTGGCATGGAGCGGGCTTCCGCCGATTACATGGGCATGTTGGCGACGGTGATCAACGCCCTCGCCATGCAGAACGCATTGGAGCGCATCGGCGTGCAAACTCGAGTGCAGTCGGCGATTCCAATGGCGACGGTTTGCGAGCCTTATATAAGGCGCCGTGCCGTCCATCACATGGAAAAAGGACGGGTGGTGATTTTCGCCGCCGGCACCGGCAATCCCTATTTCACCACCGACACTGCGGCCGCGCTGCGAGCGTCCGAAATGCGCTGCGAGGCCCTGCTCAAGGGCACCAAGGTAGACGGCGTCTACACCGCCGACCCAAAAATCGACAAGACGGCACAGCGCTTTGAACACCTTTCCTACCAGGATGTTCTGACGCGGGACCTCAAGGTGATGGACGGCTCGGCGATTTCACTGGCGCGCGACAGTAAGATCCCCATATTGGTCTTTTCCATCCACGCGGTCGGTGGTTTCGCCGATCTTATGGCCGGGCGCGGCCGCTACACCATAATCACGGAAGAGGGGTAAAGTGGCCGATCCCGATATTTCCGACGCCAAGCGCCGCATGGAAGGCGCGCTTGAGTCATTGCGCAAGGAATTCTCCGGCCTGCGCACGGGCCGCGCTTCCGCCGGTTTGCTGGAGCCGATCACGGTGGATGCCTATGGCAACCATATGCCGCTCAGCCAGGTCGGGACCATCGGCGTGCCCGAACCGCGAATGATCACGGTTCAGGTCTGGGACCGCTCAATGGTCAAGGCTGTGGAGAAGGCGATTCGCGAGGCCGGACTCGGCCTCAATCCTCAGACCGAAGGCCAGAGCATCCGCGTTCCGATTCCCGACCTCAGCCAAGAACGGCGCCAGGAATTGTCCAAGGTGGCCCACAAATACGCCGAACACGCCAAGATTGCGGTGCGCAACATTCGCCGCGACGGCATGGACAACCTAAAAAAGTTGGAAAAAACGGGCGATATCAGCCAAGACATTCACAAGACCTGGGCCGACAAGATTCAGCAGATGACCGACACCCACATCAGGAAAATCGACGAAGCGCTATCCGTCAAGGAAAAGGACATTATGCAGGTCTAAACCCATGCAGGCGAATAGCGACAACGGAGGCGGCGAGGCTGTGCCGGTCCACGTCGCAGTAATTATGGACGGAAATGGGCGCTGGGCTAAGGCGCGGAGCCTGCCGCGCGTCGCTGGCCACCGCAAGGGTGCCGAAGCGGTGCGGCGGACGGTAGAAGCCGCCCGGGCGCTTGGCATAGCCTATATTACCTTGTTTAGTTTTTCCTCGGAGAACTGGTCCCGCCCGGACGGTGAAGTTTCCGAATTGATGTCACTGCTGCGCTTCTATCTGCGCAGCGAAATCGCTGAACTGAACAAGCAAGGAGTGCGGCTGCGGGTGATCGGCGACCGCGCCCGGCTTTCCGACGACATAAATCAGCTGATCACCAACGCGGAAACCGTGACCGCCACCAACTCGGCGTTGACCTTGGTCATTGCCCTCAGCTACGGTTCTCGACAGGAGATTGTCCAGACCGTTCGCCGGTTGGTCAATCAAGTTAAAGCGGGCGATTTGCGGGCGGAGGACATCGACGAGCGTTTGATATCGTCGTCGCTGCTGACTGCAGGCATCCCCGATCCCGACTTGGTGATCCGGACCAGCGGCGAAAAGAGACTGAGCAATTTCCTGCTCTGGCAATCGGCTTACGCCGAACTGGTTTTCATCGACACGCTTTGGCCCGACTTCACCCGGCAAGACCTCGAAGCCGCGATCAAAGAGTATCACCGGCGCGAACGCCGTTATGGCGCATCTGTTGGAAAATTTTAAGTTGCACAACTTGTGGAAACGCGCACTTTCGGCACTCGTCCTTGGACCATTGGTGCTAGGGATGATTTGCGTCGGCGGCTGGCTGTTTCAGGCCGGAATGGTCCTGGGCGCGCTGCTTGGCGCACGCGAATGGGCGAGGATGATTGCTCCGAACGCCGTCAATCGTCCCCTATTACTTGTCGGTGGCGGTATTTTTTTGGTGTTCAGCCTTTACCTGCTGGCCGGGCCGCTGCCGGCCCTGCTGGCGGCTCTTACTTTGGCGGCCCTATCTGGGCTGGCACCTGGGGTGAGCGTTTGGAGCAATGTCGGCGGCTGCGACCGTTGGTGGTTGGCGTTGGGGATACCCTATGTTGGGATTGGTGCCGTGGCGCTGATGTGGCTGCGTGAATATCCCCGAATCGGCCTGGGGCTGATCGTCTTTCTGTTCCTGACGGTGTGGGCCAACGACATTGGCGCCTATATCTTCGGCAAAAGCATCGGTGGGCCGCGGTTGGCCCCCACCATCAGCCCTGCCAAAACATGGGCAGGATTTCATGGTGGAGTAGCCACCGCCGGACTGGTCGGCGGTCTAACCGCCCTACTTTTTGGTGCCCGCGAACCGCTGGTGGCTGTTGGGCTGGGGGCGCTGCTTGGCGTGGTTGGGCAGGTGGGCGACTTATTCGAGTCGGCGGTCAAGCGCCGCTACAATGTCAAGGATAGCGGCTGCCTGATACCCGGTCATGGCGGCTTGCTCGATCGGATCGACGGCTTGATTGCGGCCGCGCCCGTGCTCGCGCTTTTCCAGACGGTTTGGGGGGCGATTTGCGGGGCGGAACTCGGGTGGTGGTAAGCGGCACGTACTGCATGGCGAGGGCAAAAGGTGGGACATATACTGGCAGGGGCAAAGCGGCGGGTGACTGTTCTTGGCTCCACTGGCTCGGTGGGCAGCAACACCGTGGGCCTAATCTCCCTCGAACCCGAAAAGTATGAGATTGAGGCCCTGACCGCTCGGCGCAACGTAACCGTTCTGGCCGAACAAGCACGACGTTTGCGGCCACAACTCGCGGTGATCGCCGAACCGAGTCTATATGGTGAGTTGCGCGACGCGCTGGCCGGTACCGGGGTTGAGGTCGCGGCTGGGCCGAAGGCGGTGATCGAGGCGGCGATGCTACCGGCAGATTGGGTTATGGCCGCTATCGTCGGTGCCGCCGGGCTTGAGCCAACCTTGGCTGCGGCACGGCGGGGCATCACCGTGGCCTTCGCCAACAAGGAGTGCCTGGTCTGTGCCGGCCCGATCATGATGGATCTGGTGCGGGACCATGGCGCCACCTTGCTGCCGGTTGACAGCGAGCACAGCGCCATCTTCCAGGTTTTCGACTTCGAACGCCGCGAGACGGTGGAGCGATTGATCCTGACTGCTTCGGGCGGGCCATTCCGCTCCTGGACGCGCGAGCAAATGGCGACCGTCACGCCAGCGCAAGCAGTAGCCCATCCGACCTGGGACATGGGTGCCAAGATCTCGGTCGATAGCGCCACCATGATGAACAAGGGCCTGGAAATCATCGAGGCTCATTTTCTGTTCGGTATGCCCCATGACAAAATCGACGTACTGGTACATCCTCAGTCGGTAGTCCACAGCATGGTCGAATATGTTGACGGCTCGGTACTTGCTCAACTGGGCACTCCCGACATGCGGACTCCGATCGCCTATGCCCTGGGCTGGCCCTCGCGCATCCGCACCCCAGCCCAACGGCTCGATCTACTGAGCACTGGCGAGTTGAGTTTCCTCTGTCCCGACCCGGAACGCTTTCCTGCCCTGCGCTTAGCGCGCCAAGCCTTGCAAAGCGGGGGTGGGGCGTCCACGATACTGAACGCAGCCAACGAAATCGCCGTCGATGCCTTCCTCAATCGGCAAATCGGGTTCCTGGATATTGAGCGCGTGGTTGAAGAGACCTTGATGGCTTTGCCTCACGACCAGCCCCGGACCGTTGATGATGTGATGGCGATTGACAGCGCCGCGCGGCGTAAGGCCAGCGATATGGTAAGGCACGGGACGCGGTAAGGCACGGGGGCCACGCTTAATTCCCTTTATAGGATTATCTGAATTATGCGAATTAGGACCAAAAGATGGACATCCTGAATACAGTGTGGCAGTATGCAGTTCCCTTCATTGTCGTTCTGACCGTGTTGGTTTTCGTGCATGAGTTAGGACACTATTTGGTGGCGCGCTATTACGGCGTCAAGATTGAGGTCTTTTCGTTCGGTATGGGACCGGAACTGTTCGGCCGCAACGACCGTCACGGCACCCGCTGGCGAATCGGCCTGTTTCCACTGGGCGGCTACGTCAAAATGTTCGGCGATGCCGGCGCGGCCAGCACGCCGCGAGACGACCTGGGAGAAATGACGCCGGAGGAGCGGGCCGTCTCCTTCCACCACAAACCGTTGAGCCAGCGCGCACTTATCGTCGCCGCCGGGCCGGTGGCGAATTTTCTTTTCGCTGTAGCGGTTCTAGCGATTTTATTTGCCACCAACGGACAGCCCTTTACCCCGGCCGACATTGGCTCGGTGCAGCCGGACAGCGCCGCCGAAGCGGCCGGTCTCAAGGCGGGCGACGTCATCGTTGCCATCGATGGGCACGGGATCGAACGCTTCGAGGAGGTCAAATCGATCGTCAGCATGGCCCCCGGACAAAAACTTGAAATTACGGTGCAGCGTCAAGGCGCACAAATTCTGCTAACTGTAGTTCCCAAGTTATCGACCATCACCGACCGCTTCGGCAATACCTATACCATCGGCCTGCTGGGCATTACCCGGACGGGGCTTGATTACAAGCGCCACTCGCCACAAACGGCGGTGTGGCAGGCCATACGTGAAACCTGGGCCATGACCGCCTCAACTCTCAAGGGCGTCGGCCAGATGATCGTCGGCATTCGCGGCACGGAAGATTTGGGCGGGCCGCTGCGCATCGCTCAAATGTCGGGTGAAGTAGCGCAGAGCGGGATTGTCTCGCTGGTCTGGTTTCTGGCACTGCTATCGATCAATTTGGGATTGATCAACCTGTTTCCTATACCCCTTCTTGACGGGGGCCATCTGTTGTTTTATTGCATCGAAGCGGCGCTAGGTCGGCCGTTAGGCGAGCGTGCGCAAGAATATGGTTTTCGCTTCGGGCTAGCTCTGGTATTGAGCCTGATGGTGTTTGCTACGTGGAACGATCTTGTCCATCTTAAGGTCGTCGAGTTTTTCAAGGGATTAATATCCTAGAGTAAAGTATTGTCAGGGGGACGATGTGAGGCAGAAAATTATGTTGTGGATGCCGGCCGTTGTGGTCGCAGGCATCTTTACCATTGGTACCGAGGCGCCTGCGGCAACGCCGTTGAGTGCTGCTGCCATTACTGCCGGGGGGGCGTCAGCCGAAACCGGGGCAATTGCGGACATCCGAGTCGATGGTATTCAGCGTATCGAGGCTACAACCGTCAAATCCTATCTGACGGTGCAGCCCGGTGATCCCTTCGACCCCGAGCGACTTGACCTGTCACTAAAAGCCTTGTTCGCCACCGGCCTATTTGCCGATGTCACCCTGCGCCGCGAGGGGGGAACCTTGGTTGTTTCGGTCAAGGAAAACCGCATCATCAACCGGATAGCCTTTGAAGGTAACCGACGGCTAAAGGATGAGCAGTTACAAACTGAACTGCAATTGCGACCGCGCGTCGTCTTTACCAGAACTCGCGTCCAAAGCGATGTTCAGCGTATTCTTGACCTGTACCGACGCAATGGACGCTTTGCCGCTACAGTCGAGCCCAAGGTAATCGAACTCGATCAGAATCGAGTTGATCTTGTCTTCGAAATCGACGAAGGCCCGCGCACTGAAGTTGAACAGATAAATTTTGTCGGCAACCAAAAATTTAGTCGCAGCTCGCTAATGGGAATCCTTCAGACAAAGGAAACCCGCTGGTACCGCTTCCTATCTAGCGACGACACCTATGACCCCGATCGTTTGAACTATGACAAGGATCTATTGCGCCGGCACTATCTTGGCCAGGGCTATGCCGATTTCCGTGTGACCTCCGCAGTCGCCGAACTTACTCCAGAGCGTGACGCATTTTACATTACCTTTACTATTGAGGAAGGTGAGCGCTATCAGTTTGGCAAGGTCAATCTCACCACCACCCTCAAGGGACTCGATCCCGAGTTACTGCGCGACCAACTGCCGTTTAGCGAGGGCGACTGGTACGACGCGAACGCGGTCGAAAAGACGATCACGGCGCTGACTGCCAAACTTGGCACCCTCCAATATGCCTTCGTTGATGTTCGGCCGCAAGTCGAACGGCACCGCGAGGAGCGAACGGTTGACGTGACCTTTGAAATCAAGGAAGGACCGCGCGTCTATGTCGAGCGCATCGACATCACAGGCAACGTTCGTACTCTCGACCGGGTCATCAGGCGTGAATTGTTGGTGGCTGAAGGCGACCCTTTCAACACCTCCAAGCTAAAGCGCTCCGAAGAGCGGGTCAAGAGTCTTAACTTCTTCGAAAAGGTCAATGTCAGCACCACTGAGGGCACCCAGCCCGACCAAGCCGTGGTTCAGGTTGACGTGACCGAGCAGTCCACCGGTGAAATTTCGCTCGGAGCCGGCTTCTCGACCACTGACGGTGCCTTGGGCGACTTTAGCATCAGTGAGCGTAACTTGCTGGGCACCGGCCGCGAACTGCGCTTCGGTGCGTTGGTCTCGGGGCGGCGGCAGGAATACGACATTTCCTTTACTGAACCCTACTTATTCAATCGTGATTTGTCTGCGGGCCTGGACGTATTCCGTATAACCCGCGACAATCAAACCTACAGCTCATACAATGAAACCGACACCGGCATTGGTCTGCGCACCGGTTATCCGCTGACCGAATATCTGCGCCAAAAGATATCCTACAGCCTGCAAAAAACCGACATCAGCAATGTGCCATTTTCTGCTTCCCGTTACATCAAGGAGCAGGTCGGCTCCCGTAAAGTCTCCATGATAGGGCAGGAACTGAGCTACGATCGACGCAACACCAAAATCGATCCCTCTGAAGGCTATCTCCTGCGCTTAGCCACCGACTTTGCTGGAGTCGGCGGTGATGCCAAATATGCCCGGGTCAGAACCTCCGGCACTGTCTACCAAGCCGTACCGGGTTATGAAGAATGGATCGGCAGCGTCACCGGCGAGGTCGGCTATATCAAGAGTCTGCAAAACAACCTAAATATTGCCGACCGTTTCTTCATTGGTGGCGACACCTTACGCGGCTTCCGGGTGGCTGGTATCGGTCCCCGTGATGTCATAACCGGCGACGCGCTTGGCGGCAGCCAGTTCTATCGTGGCAATGTCGAGTTGAAATTCCCGTTGGGCTTGCCCGAGGAATTGGGCCTCACCGGGCACGCTTTCACCGACTTCGGCACTCTCAGCAAATCCGGAGTAACCGATCCCAACGTCAAGGACGAGAACTCCCTACGTGCCGCGAGTGGCCTGGGCGTGCAGTGGCGCTCGCCGCTTGGCCCGGTGGGCGTGGACATTGCAGTTCCAATTTCCAAGCAAAGTTACGACAAGACAGAGCAGTTCCGCTTCAACTTCGGCACTAGGTTCTAAGTCATGACTTCATGTAAAGTGCGGTGGGCGATACTTGTAGCTCTTGTACTGGCAGTGGCAGCGAGCGGCGTTGCACGGGCTGAAATAAAGCCACCGCTGATCGCGGTGGTTGATGTCCAGTATGTCCTTCACGAATCGACCGCTGGCAAGGGCGTTCAGAAGGTTATCGATAGCAAAAGCGAGGTCTTCGCCAAGGAGCTTGCGGCGCAGGAGGACAAACTGCGCCAAACTGAGCAAGATTTAGGCAGACAGCGCGGAACCCTCTCAGAGGAGGCATTCGCCAAAAAGCGGCGCGATTTCGAAAAGCAACTTGGCGATTATAATCGTGACGGTCAGGCTCGGCGAAAGTCGCTTGAGCAGGGCGGCAATGAAGCCATGCAGGCCATTCATCGCGCGATGCTCGAGATTATCGCCGCACTCGTTCAGGAGCAGGGCGTCAATATCGTGCTATCGAAACAACAGGTAGTGATCGTTGAGAAAAGTATGGACCTGTCCCAGGACGTGTTGGAACGTCTCAACACCAAGATCCCGTCGGTGGTAGTGAATTTGCCGCCGATCAAGAAATAAGGTATTCTCACATTATCCGCATTTCCCGGCACGACTATGGCGACGGGTGATGCGGATGAGTGAATGCTAATGCTGGTACCCATGCTGCTATACCTATACTTTAATGCGTAAAGATAAAGGGCGGACGAAAGGGCGGGCGGACGATGGGGGTGACAACGGGAATGGATGCGGTGCCCGACATCGACATTGCGCGGGTCATGCAAATGATCCCGCATCGTTACCCTATGCTGATGATCGACCGAGTCATCAAGGTCGTGACCGGAGAAAGCGCGGTTGGAATCAAGAATGTTTCCATCAATGAACCTTTTTTTCAAGGCCACTTCCCCTTGCGACCGGTGATGCCCGGGGTGCTGATCATCGAAGCGATGGCACAAACTGCGGGGGTTCTGGTGGTACACACCCTTGGTCATGAGGCTGAAGGTAAGCTGGTCTATTTCATGACCATCGACGATGCCCGCTTTCGCAAACCGGTGACGCCGGGCGATACCGCCTATATACACGTCACCAAGTTGCGCCAGCGCGGTAACGTCTGGAAATTCAAGGGCGAGGCCAAGGTCAACGAGGTCTTGTGCGCCGAGGCCACCTTCGCAGCCATGATATTGAACGAAAAATGAGCATCTCGCTTCATACCAGCGCGGTGGTCGATCCACGGGCGCGCCTTGGCGAAAGGGTGCAGATCGGCCCCTTTTGTTGCGTCGGTCCTGATGTAGAACTCGGCGACGATGTTCGTCTGGTCTCGCATGTGGTGGTGGATGGCCGCACCCGGATCGGTGCCGCCACGATCATTTACCCCTTTGCGGCGGTGGGAACACCTCCCCAGGATCTTAAATTCAAGGATGAACCGTCCGAACTGATCATCGGCCGCAACAATCGCATCCGTGAACACGTCACCATGAATCCCGGCACTGCGGGGGGCGGAATGGTGACCAAGATCGGCGACGGCGGCTTGTTCATGGTTGGCGCCCATGTCGCGCACGACTGCATCATCGGCGACAACGTCATACTGGCAAATAACGCAACGCTAGCCGGCCATGTCGTTATTGGAGACTACGCGATTCTCGGCGGCCTGAGTGCAGTGCATCAGTTCGTTCGCATCGGTCACCATGCCATGATCGGGGGAATGTCCGGAGTCGAAAACGACGTGATTCCTTTTGGCCTAGTGATGGGCGAGCGGGCGCGACTGGCCGGGCTCAACCTTGTCGGGCTTGAACGGCGCGGCTATGGCCGTGAGACGATCCAGGCACTGCGGGCCGCTTACCGCATGATTTTCGGCCCCGAAGGAACACTAGCCGCGCGAGTTGATGAAGTTGCGCACAGCTTCCAAGACAATGCGGCGGTTGCCGATGTAATCGCTTTCATCCGAACCAAGTCGTCACGCGCCGTCTGCCAGCCGCGTTCAGGGAATGGCGGCTAGACTTGCCATCCTGGCCGGCGGCGGCAATCTGCCGGCCCGTCTTGCGATGGCCGCGCGCGGTGCCGGCCGTGAAGTGGTCTGCATTGCGTTCGAAGGCCATACCGACCCGGCCACTGTTGCGGGCGAGACCCATCTGTGGGTACGGATCGGTGCCGCCGCGACCACTCTTGAATTTCTGCGCCGGCATGATGTCGTGGACCTAGTCTTTGCCGGCCCATTACGACGGCCGTCACTTGCGGAGATCAGACCCGATTGGCGAGCCGCCAAATTCCTGGTCAAGCTCGGCACCCGGGCCCTTGGCGACGACGGCATCCTGCGCGCGGTAAGTCGCGGCCTGGAAGAGGAAGGTTTCCGAATCATCGCCATCCAGGACATACTTAACGACTTAGTAGCGCCAGCCGGGCCGCTGGGAACCTACCGACCCGACGCCGTGGCCGAAACTGACATAGCCCGCGGCGTGGAAGTGGCGCAAGCGTTGGGCCGACTCGATGTCGGCCAGGCCGTGGTGGTCCAGCAAGGGCTGGTGCTCGGCGTTGAGGGCATCGAAGGCACAGACGCCCTGATCGCCCGATGCGGCCTACTGCGCCGCTTGGGACCAGGCGGCGTCCTGGTCAAAGTCAAGAAACCACAACAGGACCATCGGCTTGACCTACCGACTATCGGCGTGCGGACGGTGGAGGCGGCGGCGGCGGCCGGGTTGAGCGGCATCGCCGTCGAGGTTGATGTAACACTTGTAATGGATCGACCGGAGTTGATCGCCGTCGCAGACCGCACCGGTTTGTTCGTAATTGGAATTAACCCCGGAATTATTCCCGTGACCACCGAGTCGCCATGACGGCGAACCCTAACGCTATGACTTTATTCCTGATCGCGGGTGAGCCGTCGGGGGATGTGCTGGGCGCGCGTTTGATTGCGGCGTTGCGGCAGCGTGCCGACCGTCCGGTCCGCTTCGTCGGCATCGGTGGCGAGCGAATGATAGAAGAAGGGCTGGAGACGCTATTTCCAATGGCGGAACTCGCCGTGATGGGACTATTCGCGGCGTTGCCCCGACTGCCAGTGTTGCTCGGCCGCCTCAACCAAACGGTCCGCGCAATTGAAGAAATGCGGCCCGCAGCGGTAGTAACCATCGACGCACCGAGCTTCTGCTTCCGAGTCGCAAAGCGTGTGCGCCAGAGTCGATCGCCGGTATGCACGGTGCCACTGATCCATTACGTAGCGCCGTCGGTGTGGGCGTGGCGACCCGGACGGGCGCGCGAGGTTGCAGCCTTCCTCAACCACCTGCTGACGCTGCTGCCATTCGAGCCGCCTTGGTTTGAACGCGAGGGGCTGGCCTGCACGTTCGTAGGGCACTCGATCATTGAGAGCGGTGCTGGCTGCGGTAACGGCCCGGCCTTTCGCTCCCGCCATGGTCTTGATTCCGCCACGCGGCTGATCGTGGTGCTGCCGGGAAGTAGAACCAGTGAGCTTCAGTGGTTGCTGCCCGACTTTAAGGCGACACTGAAACTGTTAGCGGCGCGAACTTCGGATCTGGTGGCAGTTGTACCGACCGTGCCGCACCTAGCCGAGTCGGTACGTACTGCCGTGGCCGGATGGCCAATGCCGGTGCTAGTGGTCGAGGGCGACGAAAACAAATACGGGGCCTTTGCCGCAGCCGAAGCTGCGCTGGCCGCGTCGGGCACGGTAGCATTGGAACTTGCCTTAGCCCGGCTGCCTGCGGTAATCGCTTACCGCATTAACTGGCTGGCCGGGAAGGTATACAGGCGGCTGATTCGGACCAAATATGTTAACCTCGTGAACATCATGCACGGCCGAGAGGTGGTGCCCGAACTCGTGCAGGAAAAGTGCCGGCCCGATCGGCTGGCGGCGGCCATGACGCAATTGCTCGAAGACCCCATCGCCCGCCAGATCCAGATCGAGGGGCTGATTGCCGTTGATCAGTGGTTAGGCGCTGGCGGCACCCTGCCCAGCATTCGCGCCGCCGAAGTGGTGTGGCGGCTGGCAACGCGCGATGACATGTAAAACGCGCGAGAACATGTGAAACCGCAAATTAACACTTTGCTAGAATGGTGGAGAACACGCCATGACACGCCTGCTACACACCATGATCAGGGTTTATGATCTCAATTGCTCGATTGACTTTTATACTCGCCTGCTCGGAATGAAGTTGTTGCGCCGTACCGATTATGAGAGTGGGCGTTTTACCCTGGCTTTCGTTGGCTACAGTAACGAGGCCGACAGCACCGTGATCGAACTGACCCACAACTGGGACCAACGGGAGCGCTACACCATCGGCACCGGCTTTGGCCACATCGCGATTGGCGTTACCGATATTATTGAGACTTGCAACCGCCTTACCGCCGAGGGCGTCCCGCTTCCGCGTCCACCCGGTCCAATGAAGCACGGCAGCACCGTAATCGCGTTCACCGAGGATCCGGACGGCTACCGCATCGAACTGATCGAGCGACAGTGAAAAGGCTTAGGTGGTAAATTATCGCGGTAATCGATAATATGTAATGCGAAGTGCTGCGGTGAGGCTTGAGCGTGGGCGGGACATGAACACAAAAACGATTGGACCGCCGCCGGCCACCTATGGCTCGGCAATCGGCACCATCGAACAGGTTGCGCTGTGCATTAAACCGGACGATTATTTCGCAGCTAACAGCCGCGCCTCTCTCAGACAGATATTTCGACCTTATCTTGAAGCCCAGCACCTAACGCCAACCGAGCTTTTGCACAACTATAAAGCGTTAACCTCTCTGCTGACACAACGTGGACTTGTCGAGGCGGCGATCAATCGGATAGCGACCCTCCAGGCCCGCCTTCCCGGCCAGGACCTCCACCGCCGTCACGAGTCGATCCTGGCCGCGATGGACGATATCGTCGCTCGGGCCGCACGGGCGGAGCGCACGCTCGACGACTTG
>JBAXKX010000040.1:0-15100 GCA_037135115.1 Rhodospirillaceae bacterium | reverse complement strand
GCCACGACCGCATTTTCCATCAGCTATTCAACATTCGTTTGAATTAGCAAATCCCCGGTGCCTATGCAAGTGCCATCATGGCATATTCGGTTAACTGGCGACGATGTTGCATTTTAGGTCGTGGGCGCGTATCCAAACCAGACAATACCTAGCTGTGAAACTTGGCTGTGAAACTTGGCAGCTGAAGATGGGGGTATCCGCCGCGATGGCAATGGACGCTAAGGACATAGAACACATGATTCTAGCCGCTATCCCCGGTGCGTTGGTGCGCGTCGACGATCTGCGCGGCGACGGTGAGCACTATGCGGCGACCGTAGAGTCGGCGAGCTTTGCCGGTAAGACCAGGGTTCAGCAACACCAAATGGTTTACAAGGCTCTTCAAGGCAAAATGGGCGACCAATTGCATGCCCTGGCGCTGCAGACCGTCGTTCCTAAGTCGTTGTAATTTTATTAAAGGACTGTGCCATGGTTGATGTTTCGACTAAAGACCGTATTCGCCGCGATATCAACGAAAACGATGTTGTCCTTTACATGAAGGGCACGCCGGTCTTCCCACAATGCGGTTTTTCCGCCGCAGTAGTCCAGGTGCTTGACCAGCTCGGCGTAACCTACAAGAGCTTTGATATTTTGGTCGATCCGACCTTGCGTGATGGCGTCAAGGGGTTCAGCAATTGGCCCACCATCCCTCAGCTATACATCAAGGGCGAGTTTATCGGCGGCTGCGACATTGTCCGCGAGATGTTCCAGGCCGGTGAGCTTCAGGACTTGCTGAAGGCCAAGGGCATCGCCACCCAAACCTCTGATTAAGCCAAGTTTAGAGCGCGGCTGTAAAGGGGATGAATTACCGTCACAGCTATCACGCTGGCAACTTTGCCGATGTCGTTAAGCATGCGGTGCTGGTTCTGATCCTGGAGCATCTGGGACGCAAGCCGGCACCGTTTTACGTTCTCGATACCCATGCCGGCATCGGCGACTATGACCTAACGGCGGTTTCGGCGCAGCTCACGCATGAATGTGAGGGCGGTATCCTGCGGCTGATGGCCGCGCTGGACGGCGGGGCCGGGCCGCCTTCGCTGGCAGGATATATAGGTGCAGTGGATGCCGCAAATGGCGGGGAGGGTGGCCTGATTCGGCGCTATCCCGGCTCGCCTCGGCTTGCCCGTATGCTGCTGCGGCCGGGCGACCGGCTGGTCCTTTGTGAGCAACACCCCGAGGATGCTCTTCTTCTCAAGCGGGTGTTCGCTGGCGACAGCTTGGTTGCGGTTCATCAACAGGATGGCTACCAAGCGCTTAAGTCGTTGTTGCCCCCTTCCGAGCGCCGTGGATTGGTGCTGATTGATCCACCCTACGAGACGGAGGATGAGGCGGAACGGCTGGTGACCGGACTCAGGCTTGCGTATCGGCGCTGGCCCACCGGCCTTTACGCCCTGTGGTATCCGATCAAGGAGCGGGCCTGGACATGGCGGCTGCACGAGGCGCTGGTTGCAACCGGCATCACGCGGCAACTCGTCATCGAAATGACCATTGCCCCCGAGGATGATTGGCGTCGGCTTAACGGCTGCGGCATGGTCTTGGTCAACCCGCCCTGGCAGCTCGATGAAACTCTGGCCACGCTGCTGCCCTGGCTGCATGGGGTGCTTGGAACCGGCGGCAGCCGGGTCGAGTGGTTGGTCCGCTGACCGGCGCATCACTCGAGTTGAGTTGTGGCTAGTTGTCCCCGCCGGCCGGTGACTATTCATCACAGCATATATAGATATTCCTTAGGGTTGACCCACTAGATTTTGGAATTGGCTATTATTGCGCTTTATTGCCCAGTAGACCGAATGGTGTTGCCAAGTGGCTTGATCATAGGCGGGGCTGCGGCGAAAGGTCGCGTGGCCAAGTACAAGGTTTGATAAAAGCAACGGCAAGTGTTAACTCTTAATTAGGACGTCGGCCGCGCAGGATACCTCGATGATGGAGGTGTGCCGGACCAACATAAATATATTTTAACTGTTACAATGGAGACACGGACATGGGACTTTTCGACTGGATGCGGAAGCCCGCCCTGCCTGAAAATATTTATTCGGTCATGAGTGAAGATCATGTCCTTCTCTACAGCATCCTTGGTGAATTGCGTCATGGTGCAGGCGAACGCACCGACGATGCTTCATCAAAGGTCCAAAAACGTAAGCGTTGCCGGGATGTTGTTCACCGGTTGATCAAGGAATCCAGGGAGCATTTCTTGCGTGAGGAAGTGCTGATGGAGCAATATCACTATCCAGACATTCGCGCCCACAGGAGCGAGCATCTGATGATGATTCGCAGCATCGAGATGTATAATTCCCGATTGATCTCCGGGACTGTGCCACTCGACGAGGATCCTTCCCAGTATCTCAAGGGATGGTTGACCACCCACATCCGCACCACCGACCGACGACTCGAGCGATTCTTGTTTGACAGCCACAAGAACCGTGACATGCACGGCCAGATGGCACTTGGCGTCAACGACTTGGCGCGCTTCAACTCTATGGTCGCCGCCGGGCGAAGCCTGCGCAAGGATCAACCGGTGAAGCGTTAGCTTTGACCGGTCACACGCCGGGCGCCCCTCCTTCAAAAGGGCGCCCGTATGCGGAACAAGCGAATAGTTACGTTTAGATGTAATGCTCATCCAGTGGTGGAAAGCCGTTGAAGCCGATTGATGCGTAAGTTGTGGTGTAGGCACCAGTTCCGTTGATGCGTAGATGGTCGCCGATGCAAAGGTCAAGTGGCAACCGGTAGTCCGATTTCTCGTACAGGACATCGACACTATCGCAACTGGGACCGGCGATGATTACCCGCTCACTTTGTCCGGTCCGATCGGATTTTATGTCATACTGGATCAATTCGTCGGTGGTTTCGGCCAAGCCGCTAAACTTGCCGATGTCGAGATAGACCCAGCGGCGGTCATCGTCGCCGCCCTTCTTAGAGATTAAAACGACTTCGCTTTCGATCACGCCTGCATTGCCCACCATACTGCGACCGGGTTCAACAATGGTTTCGGGGATGCGGTTGCCGAAATGGGTGCGCAAGGCGTTCAGGATCGCCCGGCCATAGGCTTCGGCAGACAGCACATCTCTGCGGTAGCGGGTGGGAAAGCCGCCGCCAAGATTTACCATCTTCAACTCGACACCCTCGGCTTCCAGTTCGCGGAATAGCCGGGCGGTGGTCGCCAGTGCCTTGTCCCACTGGCCGGGGTCGCGCTGCTGGGAACCGACGTGGAATGACACCCCAAACGGCACAACGCCCTTGTCCGCAGCCAAAAGCAGCAGATCCTTGGCCATGGCCGGGCTGCAGCCGAACTTGACCGAAAGTGGCCATTCGGCACCATCGCCGCTGGTCAGGATGCGACAAAACACCCGCGAGCCTGGAGCAGCCAGCGCGATCTTATCCAACTCGGCGATGCTATCAAAGGCGTAAAGGCGCACACCGCGTGCGAAGGCTCGGGCAATGTCGGTTTGCTTTTTGATGGTATTGCCGTAAGAGATGTCGAACGCCGAGCCGCCCGCAGCCAGTACCATATCGATTTCCTGAACACTGGCGCAGTCAAATGACGAGCCCAGGCGGACCAGTAGTTTCAGGATGAAAGGCGCGGGATTAGCCTTGACCGCGTAATAGATGCGGGCATCGGGGAGGGCGGTGGACAGAGCCTTGAAGTTATCTTCGACCACGCCGAGATCTAGGACAAGGCAAGGGGTCGCAGGACGTCGCTCCGCAAAGAAGCGTTCAATTTTGTCGTTCATCCCGTTCTCCAGGATAAGCGGTTATATGCCGAATTGTTTAAACCGTCGCCGAATTACACGAACGCGCAAGCCTACGCGTTCGTGCTCATACTGGATTGTTCACCAGATACTGAGACCATCAGGCCGGGATGAAGGGGCTGAAGATAGGGCGAGAACCCACCGACAACGTGAAACATCGTAACCTCCAAGTCATCCGCCCAGCAAAAGGCGGCGGTTCGGGGATACGCGTTACGTCGTTGCATAACCACTTCTCGATCCCGTCGCAGTTACGGGTCAGTTCGAGGGGCGGGCCAGCGGCACGTGCGCTTGCGAGTAGGCGTTTCATACGAGCAGTTGGCCGTTATTGAAAGGGAAAATTTGCTGCTTGTGCAAAATATTTTTTCTTTCATTAACCTTAGCGGCACCATCAGCCGTGGCGCAGGAGTTCGGCACCGTGGCGGCGCAGCCAGGCCCGGTGATGGTCGGCATTATTGTCCAGTTGGGTCACCAGCGCCCAGAAACGTGGTGAATGGTTCATTTCAAACAGATGTGCGACCTCATGGGCGACAACATAGGCAAAGACCGGCTCTGGCGTCAGGATCAGTCGCCATGAGAAGGACAGCCGCCCGCTTGCCGAGCAACTGCCCCAGCGCGTGCGGGTATCGCGGACCGTGATCGCCTGGACTTTGGCCCCCAGCATCTCGGCCATTACCCGCGCCTTTTCAGCGAGCAATCGGCGCGCTTCGATAGTCAAAACGTCGCGGACCCGGCGGGCCATGTGCTCGGCCTGGCCGCCGACTCGTATCTCGCCGTCAATGCGTTGGCCGGCACCACGGCAGGCAGGATCGTGACGAAGCACATGCTCTTTTCCTAACACCGACACCAGCGCCCCGTCCTCGAACGGTCGCAGTGGAGGCAGCTTGGCAAGTCGGTTGCGAATCCAACCGGTATTGCGACTCACAAAGCTCACCGCCTCGTATTCGGCAAGCCCGGCCGGCACCACCACCTGAATTATCCCCCGCGCCGAGTCGAGCCGCAGGATCATGCGCCGCGCCCGTAAACTCTCACGCAACTCCAGTGGATTCGGTAGGCCGGTGATAAATAGGGGACGGGGAGACGCGATCATCTTGATATAGGTTTGGTGATGATCATTCGTTGGCACTCTGATCACGAAATATCCCGGAATACCCTTTTTCAGGAGTTCCTAGTGTTTGTTCGAAAATGAGTTGGCATATCCTCATTCCCGGACTGAGAACAATGTCAAGGACGCCCAGGTTAAACATCTCAAGTTGAATTACACCACGGAAGCCGGAGTGTATGGTCGGCGCGGTAATATGTATTCCAACACCAAGTCTAGCTATTGAACTCTTACCTTCAACGCGAGCAGCCAAGCGCGACCTTTCAGGAATATCAATAAGTTCTTTTGTCCATGCTAATATAAAATCACCTGGTTGCAAAATATGGCCAGAAATATCTATATTATCCTGGAGGTGTAAAAGCCCATTGTAATTATAACCTGGTGAACCAGGTTTAATTTGCATTCCTGGCGTCTTCCTCCACCTACGTCCCTTATCGCCAAGGGATAGATCAATACTACTAGGACTAAAACAACCCGAAGGCGGTTGCGGGGTGATTGAAATCTGCTTGGTTTCGAGTGCAATCGCGATTTCCCGATCAGTCAAAATCACAACACGCCTCCTTATATAAATAATATAAATAGCGAGTTAGGCGGCTACGGAGTCACGAGAAACCCATATTTTCCAGTTTCCCGCCGAGGTCTCGCGAGGAAGCTCAACTAAAATTTTATCTCCTTGAGAGCAAATCTCCCAAACGTGAAGATACATATCAGTTACAAAACTATCGTCAACTATAACGTCCTCAGTGCCACTAGAGGTTGGCAAATCAACGATAACCTCGCCTGGCCCTGGCCCTTTGACTACCTGCTTGCATAGTAATTTCATTTCGAACTCCTTTTTGAACCAACCTAACCCTGGGCCAATTTTGTGTGGCCCTAATTGTGTCATGGATCACGCAACCATACAACAGCTATGACCGCTGCGATCCTCACCTCATTCCAGAGCCAGACGCAGGGCTGCGGCACTGGCCAGGGGAGCCAGAGGCAGCGCGGCGGCCAGCAACGCCGCTAAAATCAAAAGATGTGGCCGAGGGGAAAGGCCGTTAAGCGTCGCGTCGATGGCCCCGGCCCCGAAGATCAGCACAGGTATATAGAGTGGCAGAATCAGCAGTGAGATCAGGACGCCGCCGCGCCGTGCCCCAAGGGTCAGGGCGGAGCCGATGCCACCGATCAGGCTGAGACTCGGCGTTCCTACCAGCAGCGTGGCCAACAGCACACCGAAACCGTCATGGCTCATGTTGAGCAGCACGGCAAGCACCGGTGCCGCCACCAGCAATGGCAGCCCGGTGACCAGCCAGTGGGCGACGGTCTTGGCCAGTACCACCAGTTCCAAAGGCAGCCCGCCAAGCGCCATCAGTTCCAGGGTGCCATCCTCGAAGTCGTTCTGAAATAAACGTTCCAGCGAAAGCAACGAAGCCAGCAAGGCCGCGACCCAGATAACCCCGGCGGCGATACGGGCTAGAATGTTTGGCTCGGGGCCGACGCCGAACGGGAATAGTACCACGCACAGCACAAAAAACATCACGGCGGCGGTTGCATCGGAGCCTTGACGCAGTGCCAGCCGTAAATCGCGCCCGACCAACTGCACGAATCGGGTCATGCCTCCTCCTGTGCATATTCGGGGGTGAAGTCGTCGAGTCGCAGCGTTACAACCTCGTCAAGCGCCAATTTAGTATGAGTCGAGGCGACTACCATGCCGCCAGCCGCGCGATGCGCCGCCAATTCATCCTCAAGCAAGGCCGTTGCTGCCACATCCAGGCCGTTGGTCGGCTCGTCGAGCAGCCATAGCGGTGCTGGGGCAAGAAGCAGCCGGGCGAGGTTAAGCCGCCGCTTCTGCCCGGCCGACAGGTAGCGCCCGGGAACTAGGGCTAGGCGCTCAAGTCCGACCCGCTCGAGTGCCGATTCCGCCCGGTGCCTGGGGTCGGGCATTCCGTCGAGGGCCGCCCAAAAGCTCAGTGACTCTTGCGCGGTCAGCACTGGTTTTATGCCGTCAAGGTGGCCGATATAGCGCAGGCGGGCGCGGTGGCCGTCGGGGTCATTGGTCACCGTTTCGCCGCGCCAGAATAAATCGCCGCAAAATGGCTTCAGCAACAGAGTCATCAGCCGCAGCAGGCTTGATTTGCCACTGCCATTTGGGCCGGCCAGCAGCAACGCCCCCCCCGTTTCCAGGGAAAATTCCAGGCCGACGAACACCAGCCGCTCACCGCGCAGGCAGGTCAGATTGGTACCGGAAAAGGCTGGACTGATCATGTCTCTTGGTTAGCCTACACGAACGATGGGTGCAACCGTTGCGGGATGCCTCAGACCAACGTCATGATTCTTCGCCTCGGGCCATTGGTGTTATTATAGTACCCGCAATGGGCCAGTCCTGCGAGGTCGGGCGCTGTGATGTCGGGAAGTAACGATGGTTGATGCGGGACGGCAGGCGCTGGCCGATTTGGCGGCGGCACTTGGGCGAGGTGAAAAGGCTGCGTTGGCCTTGGCGCTGGCGCGACTCGAGCGCGATGCCGACGGGGTTGCCATGCTGGCGCTTCTGAACGCGGCATGGCAGTTTCCGAGGGCTGAAGTCATTGGCCTGACCGGGCCGCCTGGTGTGGGCAAGTCGACCTTAACCGGCGCCATGATCGCCGAATTGCGCCGTCGGAGTCGCACTGTGGCGGCGATTGCGGTTGATCCGTCGTCGCGGCGCAGCGGTGGTGCCTTGCTTGGCGATCGGGTACGACTGGCTACCGACCCTGAGGATGCTGGCGTCTTCGTTCGCTCGATGGCGGCGCGCGACCGTCTGGGCGGGCTGGCAGGATTGACGGTAACGGCGATGGTCTTAATGCGAGCGCTGTTTGACGTGGTTCTGATTGAGACCGTTGGTGTCGGTCAATCGGAAACCGATGTCGCAAGCGTTGCTGATACGGTGGTTTTTTGCGTTCAGCCCGGCTCCGGTGACAGCCTCCAGTTCATGAAGGCTGGTATTGTTGAAATTCCCCATATCGTGGTGGTGACCAAGGCCGACATGGGCTCGATCGCCGAACGAGCCCGCAACGATGCGGCAGGAGTGCTCGGGGGTGTGCCCGATGCCGAGGGCTGGCTTGTGCCGGTGCTGGCTCTGTCGGCCTTAAGGCCCAAGGATGCGGCCATTCTGATTGACGTGCTGGCCGTCCGTGCCGCATTCATGGCCGAAGCAGGTCGCTTGGGGCATCAGCGCCGTCAGCAGGCCGAGACTTGGATGATTGACGCCGTACGCGATCGCTTCGGCCGTGACGGGCTGAAGCGGGCCGGGCCGCTTTCGCTGCCACAGGACGCTTCGCCATTCGGAAAGCTGGCCGAGGTGCTGGCGCTATTGTGATTAGTGGCGCGGCTGTGATTGCCGGCTCAACTCGATTTCGGCCGGTTTTGGTCGCCGCCCTTGCTTGGTCCGGGCTGTGGCGCGGGGTCGGAAGGATTGGGCGAAGGTCTGACGTCGGGGTTGCCTTGGGGCTCGGGCTTGGCTTGACGCGGGGCCGGGCCACTTTTGAGCTTCTGATGAACGGCCTGGGCGATCGACATAAGGCGTTCGCGATCGAATCGGCCGACCAGGGCGTATGAAAGCTGGCCCTCGGCCCAATAAAAGCTGGCAAGGTCGCCGCGCTGAACGACGCTGAATGCCGTCTGCTGCCTAACGTGAGGTGAACCTACGAACAAAGTTAGGCGATTGGCGTCACTGCTCTCATACATGTACTGGGCTACGGCGCCGCTGTCGGTGGGCAGTGAGCGACCGCCCTTGAGCCTGTAGCCCATGGTGCCAAGATCCGGAGCGAAAACTGTCCGCCCCAGCCGTTCCGACAGCCAGCCATTGAGCGCTTCTTGGTCGTCGCCGCCCATCTCGACTTCGAATCGGGAATGGGCATAAAAGGTGTGCGCCTGGGCTGCCTCCTCTGCAAATGACAGTACGCTTGGACGTTCCACGGCTGGCACGCCAACCGGAGCGGCCATCCGGCCATGCCCGAGCCAGCCCGCTCCAAGCCCGGCCATGACAAGGGCGATTGAAGCAGCCATGCGCTGCCAGCTCGGCTTGGTCCACCACAAAGGCCGCTCGCGTAGCGAAGCCGGCCGGGTCCACCTCTCCGACCTTAACCACCAATACTGCCGCTCTCGCAGCGAGGCCAGCCGTGCCCCGAGCTGTTCGGCAAGCTCGCTGTGGCTGGTGCAGGGTGGCTCCCTCAGTACCGGATCGAACAGAATGTGCAGGGCGGCATTCTGGCTGCGGTACGCCTCGACTCGGCGCGTCGCCTCTTCGTCTTCGGCCAACCAAGCCTCAACCTCAACGCGCCGGGAGGGTTCCAACTGGCCATCGACATAGGCATGCAGATCGCTGTCGCGCATAATATTGAACTCCCTTCCGCTACTTGACTCGGCGCAGGGCCATTGGCGCTACTCCGCCCGCCATCCTGACCCGTACCGCCTCGCGTGCCCGACTCAGCCGCGACATCACCGTTCCGACCGGTACTTCCAGCACCTTGGCCGCCTCCTCGTACTTCATGCCCTCCAAAGCGACCAGCAGCAGAACCTGCCTTTGCTCCTCGGGCAGGGCATCAAGAACCCTCATCATCTCACCCAGTTCGACCCAGGCTTCCTGGCCGGCGGGCTCACCAAGTCGTGCCTCGACTACATCGTCAATCGGCACCTCGCGGGGGCGACTGGCCCGGCTACGCACCTGATTGACATAAAGGTTATGCATGATCGTAAACAGCCAAGCGCGTAAATTAGTTCCCGCCACAAACTTGTCGGCGCGCGACAGTGCCCGGGCCAGCGTTTCCTGCACCAAATCGTCAGCATCGCTGGGCTGGCGAACCAAGGCCCGCGCATAGCGCCGTAGCGAAGCGATATGGACTTCCAGCTCGATGCCAAAGGTATTCACCGCGCCATCCATCGCGTCAGGGAAAAGCTGTCGCGACTATAGCCTGAAACCGCTAGAAAGTCCGCCTACGAAGCTTTAACACCCGTCGCGGCAAATTATTTCCTTGGACGGTGAAAAAAGTCTGGAGAGCGGCTTTCCCCCTTTCTGCGATTTTAGTACCATTAAGGCGGCAATCCGAAAGCGCTCCTGCCGTGCCCACCGTTACCCGCTTCGCTCCCAGTCCGACCGGACACCTTCATCTTGGCCATGCCCATGCAGCGCTATTCGCCTGGGCGATGGCACAGGCGGAGGGTGGTCGTTTTTTGCTGCGCATTGAGGACATCGACCGCCAGCGCTGCCGCTCCGGCTTTGCTGCCGAATTGCAGGAAGATCTGGCATGGCTTGGTCTGACCTGGGAGCAACCGGTACGGCGGCAATCCGAGCATTTTAGCGACTATAGCGCGAGCCTTGATCGCCTCAAAGCTATGGAAGTCGTTTATCCGTGCTTTTGCAGCCGTAAAGATATTGCCGCCGCTGGTTATGCGCCACATCTTACTTCTGGTGGTCTTGGTGGGGACGATGGCCCGGTCTATCCTGGTCTGTGCCGTGATCTCAGTCTGGACCAGCGCGAGGCCATGGCCGGGTCGGGACGGCCTTATGCCTGGCGATTGAACATGGTGAGGGCGCTCACGTTGACCGGCCTGCTGGTGTGGCATGATCGTGCCGCCGGCCCTCAGCGCGTCGGTGATGGGCAACTTAATGGGGGGCATCTTGGCGACATAGTACTGGCGCGAAAGGATACTCCGGCGAGCTATCACCTTTGCGTAACCACTGACGATGCGTTGCAAGAGGTAACGCTGGTTAGTCGTGGCCGTGACCTCTTTCATGCTACCCACAGCCACCGTGTGCTTCAGGCCTTGCTTGGTCTGCCGGTGCCCGAATATCACCATCATGACATGCTGAGCGGCACCGATGGGGTGCGGCTTTCCAAGCGCGATGGGGCGCTTGCCCTGCGCGCCTTGCGTGATGCCGGCCATTCATCCGCCGCCGTGCGGGCGATGGCTGGCTTTGCAGATGTGTAATACCAAAGTACCCCAACCTACCACATCAGCAGCGCCAGATGGTGGAAGCCGGCGGCGATCAGGGCGGAGCAAGGAATAGTAAACACCCAGGCGACGACGATATTGGCGGCGACGCGCCAACGTACCGCCGACATTCGCCTTGCGGCACCAACACCGACGATGGCCCCGGTAATGGTGTGGGTGGTTGATACCGGAATGCCGAGGCCAGTCGCCATGAACAGCGTAATGGCGCCTCCGGTCTCGGCGCAAAAGCCCTGCATCGGCTTGAGCGTTGTTATCTTGGACCCCATGGTCCGGACGATCTTCCAACCGCCAAACAGCGTGCCCAGCCCCATAGCCGCTTGACAAGACAGCACGACCCAGAACGGCACATAAAATTCCTTGCCAAGATATCCCTGCGAATAAAGCAGGATTGCGATGATGCCCATGGTCTTTTGTGCGTCATTGCCGCCATGCCCAAGGCTGTACAGTGAAGCCGAGACAAACTGAAGCCGACGGAACAGGAGATCCACCCCGAACGGTGTCGACTTCACGAATATCCATGAGACGGCGAGAACCAACAGCAAGGCGAGGACGAAACCAACCAGTGGCGACAAGACGATCGCCGCCCCGATCTTGATGAATCCTCCCCATAGGATCGCGGTAAACCCGGCCTTAGCCACCCCGGCCCCGGCCAAACCACCGATCAGGGCGTGTGAGCTACTCGACGGTAGGCCAAGTTGCCATGTAAATACGTTCCAGGTGATCGCTCCCATCAGGGCACCGAAGATAACCCTTGTGTCAACGATGCCTGGATCAAGTATCCCAGTGCCAATGGTTTTCGCCACGCTCAGGCCAAAGACCATAAAAGCGACAAAGTTAAAAAAGGCGGCCCAACAGACAGCGGCTTGAGGTGAAAGGACACGAGTGGAAACAATGGTCGCTATGGAATTCGCAGCGTCATGGAGACCATTTACCACATCAAAGAGCAAAGCGACCAGTATAAGTGCTACTAGCAGCGGCAATACAGACGTCGTCAAATCCATCACTGCTTCCCGCTAGGTTCAAATATATTTGATAAGATACTAAACATGTTCAATCACAATGCCCTGGATGGAATCCATTACGTCTTCGCACTTGTCGATGATGGACTCCAAAATTTCATATATTTCTTTTCGTGTCATTATTACAAGCGGTTCGGCCCCACTTTTGATCAATTGAGTTAGGCCGCGGCGCATGCGTCGGTCTGCCTCGCCTTCGATTTTGCTAACTTCAACGCACATTTCGTTGATGCGTACCGAATTTTTGCTGATGGCTGCCAAGAGTGGCACGGTTTGTCTGATAATCTCGGCACAATTGTAGGCACCGCGAGCCATTTCCTTCATTTCATCGGTAAAATATTTAATTTCGTACATCTCAATTTTCTGTGCGGTTTCCTCCACCAAATCGATGGTGTCGTCCATTGCTGAAATGAGACCATGGATATCGGCCCGATCAAACGGCGTTATAAACGTGCGGTGGATGGCCTGAAGAGTTGTTCGGGTGATGACGTCAGCTTCCCCTTCCTTGGCATATATGACCCGGCAGTAGGAAGCGGCTTCGCTAGGGGCGTCCATTAAACGCTGCAAAGCTTCAGTCGCGGCAACGATTTTTTCTGAGTGAGCGCAGAAATAATCGATAAAACGCTCTTCTTTTGGCATCAAAGCGTGGAAAAGTTTCATTAGCACAGGCGGCGTCCTCGCGTCCTCGGTTGAATTGGCTATAGGCTGGATCACAAACCGGCACGACTATCCATCCGGTCATTGCCGGTGACTTTCGAGTAGCCACCTTGGAATCACATCAAGCCGTGTTATACCGATCCGAGGGTACGATGACAAGCGGATACGGTTTGTCGGCTTACTTGTTAGCCTCCGCCTCGATTCGCTCCATGTCGTCGTCGGATAGGCCCAGATGGTGGCCGATCTCGTGGATTAAAACGTGACGGACTATCTCGGCGAGGTCCTCCCCGGTTTCGCACCAATAATCCAGGATTGGACGCCGGTAGAGAAAGATGGCGTCCGGTCTGGTGCGCACGTCATTAAAGCCGCCATGTGCAAGGTCAATGCCGCGATAGAGGCCGAGCAGGTCGAACGGGCTTTCCAATTCCATATCGCGCTCGACCTCCTCTTCGGGAAACTCCTCGATGTGGATGCCGACGCCAGCGATCGGGCGCAAGAATTCGGGCGGCAAAGTTGCCAGCACATGCCCGGCCAGCATTTCTATATCGGCCAAGGTCGGGGCCAAGGTCGGGGCCAAGGTCGGTGTGAATGCCAGGTTTCGTGGTTTGGTCATGGGAGTTGAGATCAGTCCGATGGGTCAGGGGTTTCGGGGTTAGCCGTTGCTTTCGCTTCCTTGCTCAATCGCCGCCTTTCGGCTTCATCATGGATTGCTTGCGTCAGCTGGGGGTGACGCGACGCGAGGTCGCGGAAATCCATGATATCGAGACTAAGCAGCTGGGTTGGGCGGCTGGCAACTGCGGTGGCGTTGCGGCGACCACCGCTGATCAGTGCCATTTCACCAAAGAAATCACCATCCCGCAGGCGCAGAACATGGCCGGCGAGCTGCACTACGATCTCGCCGCTGACAATGAAATACATGCAGTCGCCGATCTCGCCCTTGCGTACGACGACGGTGCCGCTGGCGGCGTCGCGTGGTCGCAGACGCTGGACGACATCGGCAATCACGGCGGCACCCACGTCATGAAACAGCGGCACCCGCGCCACCAAGTCCCAGGTCTTGAGAAAGGCCCGGCGGCGCATCTCCTGGGTGAAACCGGTGGCAAGAACGCCAGCCCAGAGCGCAAAGACCACGATGCCACTCATCATTACCAGGCCCGCAAGCATTCGCCCGAGTGGGGTTATCGGGGTCATGTCGCCATAGCCGGTAGTGGTAAGGGTGACGATGGTCCACCACAGGGCCTTGGGCACGGTGCCGAAAGACTGGGGTTGGGCGCGACCCTCCAACAGGTAAACGAGCACCGATGCACACAGCAACACGACGAGAAAGGCGAACAAAACCCCGATCAACGGCTCGGCCTCAAGCTGAATGACCCGACTCAGGACGTGGAGCCCCTGGGAATAGCGAGCCAGCTTGAGCACCCACAAGACGCCAAACAGCGCGGTGATATCTGGTTCGGCTCCGGCCAGCCACGCAGCGGGAACAAGAACCGCGCCAAGCAGATCCGCAAGGCCGCGCCGTGATTTCGCCCACAGCCATCGTGCCTGGTGAGGATGATCGGTGTGACGAGCCATCCGCTCGGGGGCAGTCCACAAACGCAGACCGTACTCGACAATGAAGGTCAGCAAGGGCAGGATTATTAGTAAATCCGTCCGCGTCCCCCAGGTCGGATCGGTCGCTAGCACCACACCAAGCAGGCCGACAAAGATCACCGCGATATTGGCAGCGCGGAACAGCCGCGCTCCCCGACACGACCCATCCGGATCCATCACCCGTGTAATGAAAGCGCGAAGGTTTTCCGGTGGGGGGGCATAGCGATTTGAGGTCATGTCAGGCCACAAGCTTGAGGAGTATGCTTAAGCTGTGGACGATAGCCCGACCGGATCCGCGTGCCAATGGTTAGCGACGTGGTTAGCATGTACGATCTGGTTTTTGGGAAAAGAAATTGCCGGAGGCTGGTTATTTTGGTTGACTGCGACTCGGCGGGGGGCGTAATTTTATAGTAAGTCAGTGGATAGGGTTGCTTGATGCTGGCTATATGTGATCTCATACCAAATGTCAGCAGACTGAGGACAATAATTATGGCCAGCTTATTTCCAGAGCAGGAACCAGAGTCAGAGGCGGAGTTGTTGGCATGGTGGGCCGCTGAGCACGAGGATACCTCATGCGTTGGAAGCGAAAACGACGGGGAGCGAGTGCAGTACGTTGTGCGCAGCCGTGAGGAAATTGCGAGAAATATCAACTTTATCCTTGAGTGTGCTGCTCGCCAGCCCAGCCAAGAATAGTCTCCGATTGGCTACAGATGCCCGATCATCCAGAAGTGTCTAGGCGTATCTCTTATATATACAAAACATACTACGGAGACGCAAGTAGTAAAAAGTTCAGTCACATGTACCAGGAATGCCAACTAGCAGTTGGCACTCTTGGTCTGGACATGGGGAAATATGTTTATTGGGTCGATAAGCACAGGATTGGCGAGATCATAAGTTCCTATTACTATGATGTAATTAAATATAAGGAATATCATTTTAACCCGAAATTAACTAATAATAAAGAACTCGTGCCCACCTCATTAGAG
>JBAXKX010000039.1:0-15250 GCA_037135115.1 Rhodospirillaceae bacterium | reverse complement strand
GGCTGTTGGCATCGCGCGTGTTTCCGCTTAGTAGACGATTAAGATCAATGAATACTTTTCCAGCAGCTTTGAAGCCCTCAAGTCTACCGGATATAGTTTCATATTCATTCTCAAGAGCACTCAGCTCTTTAGCAAGATCTGTATAAGTGGTTCTACTACGTAAAACCGGCAAGCTTAAGTATTGAAAATCCTGAAGATCGGTCCAGGCGCGACGGATACTCTTGCACCGATTACCGCACCCGGCCAAAACACCAGGCTCTGGTTTCTTGATCTCTTGTTCCATCCTGTCCTTGATATTGGTAATAACACCATTGTAATTGGTCGTCATTTCACCATCAAGAATTCGCAAACTCTCAGAAAGCCCCTCTAGCTTGTTGCCTGCTTCGACAAATGATGTTTCCGCCCGGCGCTCAAACATGATCGAGTAGGTCGACATGAATATTGACCATACCACGAAGATCAGGATCAGCGGCACCGACAGGGCCAAAGCAACCTTTTCTTGCCGAGTCATAATTACGGGAGACGCTAGGCGCAGATAGAACAAAGAAATAGCGACATGCACCAACGCCGCCAATACAAAAGGCTGGGCATCCCCGATCCAACCGCCGAAGGCTGGCCGGTACTGCGTCAACTGTAAACCGGTGGCCGTCATCAACCAAGCATAGAACTCAGCCATTAAAATAACGATAGTGCAAACAAATCTAATCGCCATCACTGTCTCCGATCGGCCGCCGGGCTCCAGCCTGTCTCCCCAGCCCGCCCCGGACGCCGCCTTAGAAAGGGCGGGCCCGACCAAGCTCCCAGTACGAACCATTAATGGTTATATCACGGATGCTGGCGTTGGTAAATATTACTGTTGCAGACATAAAAAGCCCACCCCCCGCCTCGCTTGGTGGAAGCGCGGGGGCAAGGGGGAAAACTCTGGTTGCTACCTTCCTCTTTCCTCCAGGAGTGCTTTTTTGCCGTCAATCGCCTTTTCGGCCATGCGGCCAGTCAGTTCGGCAAGATGGTCGAAGGTGAAGGTATAGGTGCCCCCCCCCTGAGTGGTCGAGCGCAACTCGACGATCAGATCGTGGATTTCAGCTTGTGGAATGGCGGCCCTGACCTCATCCCAACCCTTGAAATCGGGTTTGGCGTCATAGCCGAGGATCTGGCCGCGACGGCCGCTGATAATGCGCTGCATCTTGCTAGTAAATTCGTTTGGTACGGCAATTAAAACCGACAGGATTGGTTCGAGCAGCACAGGCTCGCAGTTGGGCATGCCGTCGGTCATGGCGATGCGCGCCGCAGTCTTAAAGGCCATTTCCGAACTGTCCACGGGATGGAACTGACCGCTTGACAGGTTGACCGCCAAATCAACCACCGGAAAGCCAAGCGGACCGCGCGGTAAATAGTCGCGGACGCCTTGCTCAACTGCGGGAATGTACTGGCGCGGCACGGTGCCGCCAACCACGCTTTCGGTGAAGGTGAAACCATCGCCACGAGGTAACGGCTTAATCTCGATATAGATGTCAGCAAATTGACCGTGGCCGCCGCTCTGGCGCTTGTGGCGGGCGTGGTGGGACGTGCTTTTCCTGATGGTTTCTTTGTAGGGCACTTGAGGCTGGCGCGACTTTACCGGAATATTGTAACGGCCACGCAAGCGGTCGAGCGCGATTTGAATGTGGATGTCGCCTTGTCCCCACAGCACAAGTTCGCCGGTATCTGGACTAAGCTCAAGGCTAAGCGTCGGATCTTCTTCGATCATCTTTTGGATTGCGCTAGAGAGCTTTACTTCATCGCTGCGATTTTCGGCTTGGATGGCAAGGCCGAACACCGGAGGCGGAACCACCGGCCACAGCGGCGAGCGCCGGGCGGTCCCCCTGTCCGAAAGGATGTCGCCGGTAACCGCCCGGTCAAGCCGGCCCAACGCCACCACTTCACCCACTCCCGCCTCTGGAACTTTCAGCTGTTCTGCGCCCATCATGCGATAAAGACCGCTGACCCTCTCACCGGCAAGGGTCATGCCATCGGTGACGGTGCCATGCCATACCCGCGCAAAGCCGAGCTTGCCAGCATGGGCAGCAAGGTAGGTTTTGAACACCTGGGCTATCGCTACGCCCTCTGGCTCGATCCCGAGTCGCTCCGCCGTGGCACTCACCTCCGGCCCCTCGTGACGTAGTAGTTTTAACAGCCGCCGGACCCCATTATCACCCTCGCCTGAGCCAAGCAACACCGGCACGATCAGGTCCGAGGCCAGGTCGGTTGTCAGCTGCCGATAGATTTCCATTTTGTCAGGGGACACATCCTCAAGTAACTGCTCAAGCAAGCTGTCGTCGAAGTCGGCCAGCGCCTCCAGCAGTTCTTGCCGAGCCGACTGTTCTCGCTCCTTAACGGTGTCTGGGACCGGAACCAAGTCAGAAGGCGCGTGCGGGTTGTAAATCCATGCCCTTTCACTTACCAAATCGACGTGGCCGGTTATGGTGTCGCCATCGCGAATCGGAACCTGACGAAGCACCAGCGGTCGTGACGATACCGCTTGAAATGCTCGCATCACATCGCTGATTCGGGCCTCCTGGCCGCCAGACAGGGTGTCGATCTTGTTGATAAACAAAATGTGTGGAATGCCGTTGTCGTCCATGAACTTGAACAGCGGTGCGAGCGGGAGTGCCTTTTCGGGAATTGGCTCGACTACCACAATTGCCACGTCGGCGACCATTAGCGCTGATCTGGTTTCGTTCATCAGTTCAACCGAACCGGGACAATCGAGGAAATTCCAGCGCTCGCCGAGATATTCTGCGGTAGCCAGCCCAACCTCGACGCTCATCTGCCGGGTCTTTGCTTCCGGTGCGCTGTCGCCGATGGAGTTGCCATCGCGAACGGAGCCTTTGCGGGTTATCGCCCCGGCCGAGGCGAGCAGGCTCTCCAATAATGTCGTCTTACCACTGAGATAGGGGCCGACAATGGCAGCACAACGTGGTGCTGACTTCCTGTTGGACTGTGGCATGGCATTCCTTCTCGGTTAGCAGGCATAACCGGCCGGACGCGCCTAAACCTTCCCGTCGGCACATCAGGCCGCCCTAATTATAGTGTAAAAAAGCGGCGCTTTTTTGCTGCTGCTTTTTACATTCTGCGAGGGTGGCTTAGCATCAGTCGTCTGTCGATGAAAATATATCAAAAATCGGTCGGGAAGAAAATATTGCGATGCTTGGCAGGCGGTTCATTGCGTCAACATGGCCCATGGCAACGAGACTCCCTTGACCGCCCCGGATTTTGGCGTAATCTGGTCTGGATTAGTCACCACATGCTCAGCCGCCTTGTGTGCAGCCGCCTGTTTTTTATGCATTGAACGGAGGAAGTACCGATGAAGCGTTTACTTGTCGCCTTAGTCCTGGTGTTTGCCCTTATCGTGCCTGTCAAGGCCGCCGAATCTGCGCCCTTGATGCGCAACGTCATGACGTCTTGCGCCTTTGGTGCTGGCGTGCTCGCCGTTACTACTTATTATGCCTTGACCCCGGCGCTGGCTACCGGCTCGCTTGTGCTGCCTGTTACTGAAGTTATCGCGGCTAATGCCATCATCGGCTGTGGCATCGGCGTTGCGGGTGCCGCTGCCTCGACCGTGGTCGGCTGGGTTTACGACGTTATATTCTGACCTATTTTGTGGAGTGCTGTCATGAGAAGACTGCTATTGGTCTTGGCGGTCCTAGTCGCGACCTCCTCACCGTCTCAGGCCGATGAGTTTTGGCGCGACTCAGGACAAGCTTGTTTCTTTGGTGCCACCGTTCTCGGCATCTCCGCAGCGATGTTGCTTTATCCGGCGGTTGCCTCGGCGGCCACTACTCTGCCGGCAACGACTTTGGTTATCGGCAACGTCGTCTTCGGCTGTGGCTTGGCAATGATCGGGTCAATGGCGGCCTATGGCTTTGGTGCCATTTACGACAGTCTCGCCTCGCCTTCCGAGTCGGCTGCTGCTCCGGCCAAAGTTCCGGTTAGGGACCCGGCCAAGAGCAAGGATTCGGCGACCTGACCCAGGTCGTGCCGGTGCTATTTCCGGCGGCTATTCCGGCACCCATTATCGAGCGGCCGTCGCCCAATCAAGGGCAGCGGCCGGGGGGTGGGGCTGCCGTAGATATCCTGCTGGTCCACTTTACCGGCCTGCCGACTGCGGCAGTAGCGCTTGAACGACTGACTCAACTTGGGTCGGGCGTAAGCTGCCATTACACTGTAGACGAAGACGGTACGATTTACCGCCACGTCGCCGAGGAGTGCCGGGCGTGGCATGCCGGAATTGGCAGTTGGTTGGGTTGTCGCGACATTAATTCGCGCTCGATCGGTGTCGAACTGGTCAATCCCGGCCACGAGTTCGGTTATCGCCCTTTCCCTGCTGAGCAGATGGCCGCCTTTAGCAGCCTTGCTTGCGACATAATCCGCCGCCACGCCATTTTACCCGAGCGCGTGCTTGGTCATTCCGATATTGCTCCAGCCCGCAAGCAGGATCCGGGCGAACTGTTTGACTGGCGCGGTCTGGCCGCAGACGGCATCGGTATCTGGCCAGAATCGGGACTATCACAGCTTCCTTCTGAGGACGACTCGAATGCTACGGCGGGCGAGGTCGCCTCAATGCTGACTGAATGGGGCTATGACGTCGAGGGCGCAGGCTTGCCGCTGACGTTGCTAGCCTTTCAGCGCCACTTTCACCCTGGTTGGCTGTCTGGCTTGGCGTTGCCAGAAACGGTGCGGCGACTGAGGGCGCTGTTGCGAATGCGAGTTTGAACGTTGCGGCAAACGCGATATCGTTATGTGATGGTTCTTCTCTAGAAAGGCGGCGGCGATGACCGGGCTTGCGTTCACTTACGTCAATGATCGCTGGGTGGCCGGTAATCCCCCTCTGGTTGGGCCGATGAGCCACGCCCTGTGGATGTCTTCGGTTGTTTTCGATGGTGCCCGCGCCTTTGAAGGGGTCGCCCCCGATCTTGACGGCCATTGTGCCAGGGTGCTGCGCTCGGCCAGCATTATGGGCCTGGAGCCGAAGCTTAATGCGGGGGAACTTGTCGAAATTGCCCTGGACGGTCTGCGCCTGTTCGAACCCGGGGCGGCCCTTTATATCCGGCCGATAATTTTTGCCGACGAGGGCTTCGTCGTCCCTGAGCCGTCTTCGACCCGGCTTGTCGTCACCCTGTTTGAACTGCCGATGCCTTCGGCTGACGGTTTTACTGCTTGTTTGTCGACTAGGGTCCGGCCGCTCCCCGCCAGCGCCCTTACCGAGGCCAAGGCGGCCTGTCTCTATCCTAACGTCGCTCAAATGCTGCGCGAGGCCCGCAGCGGAAGCTTTGACAGTGCGGTTGTGCTCGACCCGCTGGGTAATATCGCCGAGTTCGCCATTGCTAATTTATTCCTAGCCCGGCACGGCGTGGTCCATACTCCCATCATTAACGGCACCTTTTTGGACGGCATTACCCGCCAGCGGGTGATTAAGCTGTTGCGTGATGCCGCCATTAAGGTGGTTGAGCGCACCTTGACGCTGGCCGATCTAGCAAACGCCGACGAGGTTTTCTCGACCGGCAATTACGGCAAGGTTGTCCCGCTCACCAAGTTCGGGGCGCGTGAGTTTGAACCAGGACCTTTGGGCCGGCTTGCCCGTCGCCTTTACTGGGACTTCGCCCACGCATGAAGGACGGCGACATGCCAGTTCCACTTTCGCCCCAGGCTCCGCTTTCGCCCCAGGCTCCGCTTTCGCCCCAGGCTCCGCTTAACAACGAGACTCGAGCCCTGATTCGGGTGTTGGAGTATTATTGTATTTCACTGGTGCTTGATGTCGGTGCCAATGTCGGTGCCAATGTCGGCCTGTACCCCATTAAATTGCGTCGGGGCGGTTACACCGGCTGGATTGTCTCGTTTGAGCCGGTGGCAGATCGCCACCGCGCCCTGCGGGCCGCCGCCATGGGAGATGAGCGCTGGCGGGTGGCGGCACCGCTCGCCTTGGGCGATCACAACGATAACATTACTATCCACCCACCATCCGGTTGCGACCTTGAAGACGGTGCCGTTACTGTGCCGCTCGCCCGTCTGGATCATATCCTCGACGATCACGCTGGGCTTGATGACCGGGTGTTCCTTCGGCTGGCAACTCGGGGTCATGACTTTGCGGCATTGCGAGGTGCCGAACGGGTACTGGAGCGGGTTCATGGTATTCAGATGGAGCTGGCGTTGGTCCCGGTCTATCCAGACGAGCCTGACTACCTGTGCGCCATTGAACGCCTTGGCGTTGTAGGCTTTGCTCCGGTTCTGTTCGGCTCCGGCTATTTTAACTGGCGTACAGCTCACCAATTAACCATTGACGCTGTGTTTGCTCGAGTTTTAATCTGATGAAGCGAGTTATTATCACTGCCGATGATTTTGGCATGGCGGTAGCCGTTAACGAGGCGGTGGAGATCGCTTGCCGCGTTGGTGTGCTGACCACTGCCAGCTTGATGGTCGGTGCCGCTGCGGCCGATGATGCCGTCGAGCGGGCACGGCGGTTGCCATGCTTGCGGGTCGGGCTGCATGTGGTACTTGTTGATGGTCAGCCGCTGCTACCGTCGGAGCTGTTGCCGGCGCTGGTCGGGACTGACGGCCGGTTTTTGCGAAATCTGACGGCGGCGGGCTTTCGCTATTTCTTCCTGCCGGGGGCGCGAAGGCAGTTGGAGGCTGAGTTGCGGGCTCAATTTACAGCGTTTGCTGCAACCGGCCTGGCGCTCGACCATGTTAATGCCCATAATCACTTCCACTTGCATCCCACGGTTCTCGGGCTGATCCTTAAGGTTGGGCGCGAGTTCGGGTTGCGGGCGATCAGGTTGCCGCGTGAGCCGTGGTTGTCCGGTTTAGGCGAGTGGGCGCTATCCCCTTGGACTGCTTTGCTGCGTGGCCGATTGCGCCGGGCGGGCATTCGCTGCAACGACTTTGTGCTGGGATTAACGAACACCGGAGCTATGACCGAAGCGGTAGTTCTGGAGCTGTTGGAACGGCTGGAGCGGGCAGGGGGCCTCGATAATGACCGGGTGGCTGAATTTTATTTCCATCCTGCCACCTCCCGTTGTCCTGAACTGATTGCCAACATGCCCGGCTATGATCATGAAGGCGAGTTGCAGGCGTTGACTAGTGAGCGGGTTCGTTTGGCTTTCGCGAGCCGTGGTATTGCTCTGATCGCCTTTGGTGATTTACCTTGAGAATTTTGCGGATGATTAATGCCCCGCCTGATCCTTTTCAACAAGCCATACGATGTGCTGTCCCAGTTCACAGATGCCGGACTCGGGCGCCCGACTTTGGCCTCGTACATTACGGTGCCAAGGGTGGTTGCGGCTGGTCGGCTGGATCGGGACAGCGAAGGGTTGTTGGTTCTTACCGACGACGGCCCCCTTCAGGCATTGATCACCGACCCGCGTCACAAAAAAACCAAGGGCTATTGGGCGCAGGTAGAAGGACTGCCGGATGACGCGGCGTTGCGGAGATTGCGCGGCGGCGTCGTTCTCAATGATGGACCGACCATGCCAGCGGCAGCGCGGCTGGTTGCCGAGCCTGTTGGTTTGTGGCTGCGTCACCCGCCGATCCGCTACCGGGCCAACATTCCGACCGCCTGGATTGAGCTGATCTTGCGTGAGGGCCGAAATCGTCAAGTGCGGCGCATGACCGCCGCCGTTGGGTTTCCAACCTTGCGCCTGATACGTTTCGCGGTAGGGCCGTGGACACTGGCGGGGCTGGAGCCGGGGCGGTGGCGAGATATTAGCAACCTAGGGATATAAGGATGCAGGTTTATGACCGTTTCTGAGGCCAGGGCTGGCGACTTGTTCGCTTGTGCGTTGCGCGATCATAGTGCGGGGCGGTTGCATGAAGCTTACTTGTTGTGCCTGGAGATTATCGCCCGCGCTCCCGAACATGCCGAGAGTCATCACCTGCTCGGCGTGATCAGTTATCAACTCGGGCGGAATGAAGAGGCCATCGCGTTGATCTTGCAGGCCATCTTGCTTGATTGTCGTGTCCCCGAGGCTCACAATAACCTTGGGCATGTTTACACTGTCTCAGGGCGTCTGGTTGAGGCTGCGGCACAGCTTGGGCAAGCGCTGGCGCTGAAGCCAGATTATGCCGACGCCCACAACAATCTTGGCAATGTTTTTAAAAACCAAGGCCGACTCGATGAGGCTGCCGCATGTTATGAACGTGTGCTCACTTTTAAGCCCAACCATGTTGAAGCCTGCAGTAATCTCGGCACGGTTTTGCTGGAACAGGGAGATTTGGCCGGGGCGGTGATGCGGTTGCGTCAATCGTTGGCTTTTCGACCGGATGCAGCGGCGACTCACGCTATACTTGCCACCGCCTTAGCTGAGCAGGGTCAGCTTGATGACGCCCTGGCCGAGTTTGAGCAGGCGCTGGCGCTCAAGCCGGATGATGCGCAGGTGCGTATCGCCCTTGGTGTACTGCTGGCCCGGTGCGGGCGGAAAGATGCGGCGCGGCGACACTTTCGCTATTGTCTTGAACGCGATGCTGCGGATTGTCATGGCGCTGGGCTACAACTGGCCCGGCTGGGCTGCGAGCCGGTACCAGCGCGGGCTTCAGAAGCATTCATAACCCGGCTCTATGCAAGTCGCGGCACCCCTGGCGGTCAGACATATCGTGGCGCTGAACTGGTCGCGCGGATGCTTGCTCAGGTTCTGGCTCCATCGGTGCGGTCCCCATCGGAGCGGACCCCATCGGAGCGGTCCCCATCGGAGCGGCCAGACATTCTTGATGCTGGTTGCGGCACCGGAGGCGTCGGCCGGCTGATCCACAACCTCGCTAATCGGCTTGACGGGGTGGATATATCGCCAGCGATGTTGAAGATGGCTGAGGAAAGCGGCGTATACGCCAATCTTACCCATCAGGACATGGTGGCCTATATTAATGATCGGCCGCACAGCTATGATGTCATAACTTGCGCCGCGACGCTAATTCACTTTGGTGACTTGGAGCCGGTATTTTTTGCTGTTGCTAAATCCTTGCGTGAGGGTGGGGTGTTCGTGTTTACCGTTTTTCCTAATCAGGACGATGGTAACACGAGTAACGCGGGTGGCGATTACCGGGTCGACAGCTTTGACGGCCTAGTCCCCGAAGGCTGCTTCGTTCACTCCGAGCCCTATTTACTGCGGCTAGTCGAACGCCATGGCTTCCGGGTTGAGTTGCTCTTGAATGACATGCACGAATACAAACCCGGACGAACAAGGTCAGTCCTGGTCGCAGCATTGCGGCGCCTATAAATCACGGCTTCTTGTTTGCATCAGCCTTGTAGTCAGCCTTGTAGGCGGCCAACTCGCGCTCGTTTGGTAACTGCCTAATCTCCTTACCTTCTTGGTCTTGAACCGTCAAAACAACGATGTGCGTCTCGGAATCGATCCGAGCAGACGGGTTGAAGCCATGCAAAACCTTGGTGGGAGCCGCAGGTTTCGCCGATTTAACCTTGGTGCTTTCCGTTTCACCGAGTTTGTCTACCGGCGGCGCGGACGGCGGCGCAGGCGGCGGTGCGGCCAAAGCGGGGGACAGAGAGGCAAGTTCCGCCGGTTGCTTGGTCTTTACAATTTCTACTGACATCTGACTCATCGCTCACCTCAATTCATTTTAATTCAGCCGAGCCTCAGCACAAGAGGGCCAGCTTGGCTCCAAACTCAACGCGCTTGGACCATCCAAGCGAGGTGCATCTTACGAAGAGCGCAAAAGCAAGCGCATCCAGCATATTAACCTAACAAAAAATACGTGTCAATTGCTTGCGGATGAGGCGGTTGCGGATTAGTGGATAGCGTGCCGCTGGCCGTTGACGCTGATAATGCTCAGCCGCTAGGCATGTGTCCCACTGTCGGGTTGGGGGCGCGGCGCGGAATGGAGACGACAAAGCGCGCACCCGGCGTTTCACCGCCCATCAGCTCGATGTGGCCGCCAAGCTTGGACGTCACCAGATTGTAGACGATGTGCAGGCCCAAACCGGTGTTGCCGCCGCTGCGGCGGGTTGTGAAGAAGGGGTCAAAAACTCGGCTTCGGTTTTCCGTGGCAATGCCGATGCCGTCATCGGCGTAAGTCAAGACCACGGTGTCGGGGTTGGGTTCGGTTACCCTAATAATGAAGGTGCCGTTCCGCGCCTCTGGGTAGCCATGTGTTGCAGAGTTGACCACGAAGTTGGTGATGATCTGGGCGATTATTCCAGGGTAATTGTCCAGTTTAAGATTCTCGCGGCATTCGATGATAATACAATGGCCGGCTCGGCGCCAAGTTGGCTCTAGGCTTAGTATTATTTCCTTGAGATATGAATATAGTTCAAAATTACGTCGTTCATCGCGGGCGAGGTCTGCGGAAACGTTCTTGAAGCTTTCGACCAGATTTATGGCGCGGCTGATGTTGGACAGCAGAATTCCCGTGGTCTCGTCCAGTGTGGCGAGAAAGGCGGCGAAATCGGAGCGTCGGATGTTGCCCTTGTCTGCCGCACCTTTGATCTGGATGGTGGAGTCGGCGAGGAATGTTGCACAAGTTAGGGCATTACCGATCGGCGTGTTGATTTCGTGGGCCATGCCTGCGACCAATTGACCTAGCGAGGCCATCTTTTCGGCCTGGACCAGCTGTTTTTGAGCGGCCCGCAACAATTCGTGGGCTTCACGTTCGGAGGCGAGCGCGGCGCTCAGCTCCTTGGTCCGAGAGGTCACCTGCGCCTCTAGTGCGAGGTTAAAGTTGCTTAGCTCGTTGTAAAGTCGGGCATTTTCCAGGCTGACCGCCATCTGGGCTGCCAGTAGTTGTGAGGTTTCCAGGCGCTCGCTGGTAAATACGTTTGCGCTAAGGTTGTTCTCCAGGTAGAGGGCGCCAACCAGTTGGCCTTGGCGCAGCAAGGGCAGGCATAGAATCGAGTGCGGTCGGCGCAGGCGGATGTAAGGGTCGTCTGTAAAACGTGGATCGGAGGCGGCGTCGGTCAGCATCACGGCTTCACCAGTGCGCACGGTGAAGGTCATGACGGCCATCGGTAGTCGTGGCGCTCCGCTCTCGTTTAGACTGTCGGGTGCAATGTCGGGCAGCGCCGCGAAGCAGTCGCGACCAGCGTCGCCTTCGGCGGCTAATACTAGTCGCTGGCCGCCCTCGGCGGCCAATACCAGCCGCTGATCGCCCTTGGCCAACAACAGCAGCCCGCGTTCGGCTCCGGCGGTGTGAAGTACGGTCCGCAACATGGTTTTAAGCAGAGCGTCGAGCCGAATTTCCCCTGAAATCGCCCGCGCGGCCTTCAATACGGCGCTAAAGTCAAGCATTCCGGCACCAGAGCGCTCGGTGACGGAGCTGAACGTGCGTTCGTGCTCGGTGTCCAATAGCCGCTGTTCTGCAACCAAATCGGGAAATCGCCGCTCAAGTTCACTCACCTTGGCCCAGGCACCCCAGCGCCGCCAAGCATCGCGCGCTTGACGAAGGTAGGCCCGTTTCTGGGTGATGTTGCCGCGCTCGCGGTGGAATTCGGCCGCTCGTTCGTTGGCCAGGGCTTCTTCGTGGGGGTGTCCGGTTTCGGATGCGGTTGCTACAGCCAGCTCATAGCGTTCACTGGCCCTGACATAGTGCCGACGCAGCCGCAGCGACTCGGCCTCGATTAATAGCAGCCGATGGCGCTGGTTGTCAGGTCCGACGGCGGCAGCGCGTTTGAACCAGCGGATAACCGGGGCCAGCCGGAGTGCGGCCAACCTTTCATCCAACCGATTGCGCGGACAGGTACCAGCATCGACTAATACTTCTAGCAGCATCATGACAGGTTGGGTTGAATAGCCGTCGAGGAAGTGCCGGTCGGGCGCGATCTCGGCAAGAATATCCCGTGCAGCCACCATGTCGCCGAAAGTCACAGCTAGCATCAGCTTTACCGAAAGTAGGTTGGTCAGCACGATTTTATTACCGGCGGCCCGCAGCGCGTCCAGCGCCTCGTCTTCGCACAGGTGGATGCCGTCGAGCCGGGCGGGGGTTTTGCTCCCCTTTTCCATGATCTCGACCGCCTGACGCATTCCGGCAACGTAAGTAGTGTAGAGGTTGTTGCCGAGTCGGGCGAGGATGCGCTCGGCCTCATATAGCTCGTTCTTGAACAGGGTCAATTCCAGCCCGGTTTGCCAGCCGGTGCGTAGGCGGAAGGCCAAGCTATAGATGCCGTATTCGCGATCACCGGCGGCAAGAGCGGTATGGAAGTTGTCGAGATAGCGCTGACGCAGCGCCTCCGCCGGCAGCACCCAATGTTGGCCGCAATAATTGGCCATCACGATCACCCGGATGTAGCGGCTGCGTTGGGCGTCGGTATTGAGCAGGTCGAGCGCCTCCTGACTATAGCGGCCAGCCCCGACCGGGTCGCCAGTGACTGAGCGGATCATCGCCCAAGACAAGGCGGCAAAGGAGGAAATTCCGGCGTTTCGTACCGGCAGAGCCAGCTCCAGCAGGCGCACAGCGATTGGGACCAGCAAATGGCGGGCCGAAATGATTGCGGTGGCGATCATGGCCATTAGCAGGCGTGCGGTGGTGGCTCGCCTTCCGCCATCGTCACCGCTCTTGAAAGAAAGTCCAAGCCGAGCGCGAACCAGCGCCCAGTGGCCGCGCCAAACCTCTAGACGTAGTCGATGCCGGCCCGGCGCGTCGGGCAATGTGACACCAAGCGCCGCCAGCGCCACCAGCCCGATGGCGGTTGCGGAGGTCGGATCACCGCGTCCGGTGGCTGCGGTCAGGCGGATCATTTGGACCTGGGCCGCGTCGACCGGATCGCGTGCGGCGGCAAGCACCGCCTGCGCATAGCCCTCCATTGCTGCGAAGTCACCGACCATGGTGGCGGCCTCGGCCGCTTCGACGTGGAGGCCCAGAGCCACCGCGTAATTGTTTCGCCAAGCATCATCGTTAAGCAGGTCGATGCCGGCCTGAGCGTAAGATAGCGCCGGTTCGAACGCCGCTGAGGCGCGTGCTCGACGAGTCGCCTCAAGGTCTAGGGTCGCCACCGCCAAGCGCTCGGCCGCATCGGTTATAAGGCTGCGCCCACGGTTGAGCTGGTCGGTGATGTCGAAAAGGTGGTCGTCATGCCCGATCCCTGAACTTTTGGCCATAAGCAGGCGGCCAATCCGCAGGTGAGCGCTTGCGCGCTCTGAGGGGGGAATCATGGTGTAAGCGGCTTGCTGAACCCGGTCATGGAGGAAGCGGTAGCGCAGCATCGGCACCGGGTCCATTTGCGCTTGTGCCGTTTGCGCTTGGGCCATGGGCAAGATCAGGCCATCGGTCAAAGCCGGCCACAAATCTTCGGCTAGTCCTTCGGCGCTGCCACCCGCCGCCACGGCCAGTGTTGTCAGATCAAAACTGCCGCCGACGCAAGCCGCCAAGCTGAGTGCTCGCCCTGCCGCTTTGTCGAGTCTGCAAATTTTGGTAATCATCAGGTCGAGCACGTTATCAGTGCTGTCGCGATCGTTGATAGTAGTCGTATCCCAGCACCAATGGCTTCGGCTTTGGTCGAGGGTTATCAAACCGTCGTCGTGCAGTGATTTAAGAAACTGAATCAGGTAGAAAGGGTTGCCTTCGGTCTTGGCGTGGGCGAGGGCGGCAAGTTTCGCGGCCTCGTCATCTTCAACGGGACGGCCGGTAGCGTCAGCGACCAGCGCCAGCACATCGCTTGCCAGCAATGGCTCTACCATGATTGTCAAGAGCAAGCGGGCGCCGCCCACGCCCCCTCGCGCCATCGCCTCGCCGATGCGCTCTAGCGGCAGGTTGCCAGCATCGTCACCGCTCCGGCAGGTTGCGACAACTAGCAGGTAGCGCATTTCGGGGTCGCCAATAAGCCTAGCCAGCAGCGCAAGCGACGAGCGGTCGGCCCATTGCAGGTCGTCGAGCATCAGCACCAGCGGATGCTCAGCGGTGGCAAGAGCTATCACCATATTCTGAAAGGTAATGTGGAGGCGGAACTCGCTTTCTGCCGGCGGCATCGCCCGTATTGTCGGCTGAGGACCGAAAACCAGCGCGAATTCAGGGATCAGTTCGGTAACCACTGCGCCATTGCCGGCAATTGCCTGCACGAGACTGGCGCGGCGGGCCGCCAGCACGGCTTCAGGTTCGGCCAACAGGCGCCGGGCAAGCATCGTGAAGGCTTGGACCAGCCCCGAATACGGAATGTTGCGTTTGAACTGGTCGTACTTGCCTTGGATGAAGGTACCGTCACGCCTGGCCAGAGGCTTTTGCACCTCCAGAACCAAAGCTGATTTGCCGATGCCGGGCGGTCCTGAAACGAGCAGAAGCCGCACCGCACCCGCCGCAACCTGATCAAAGGCTCGCAGCAACCGTGCTGCGTCGGCCTCTCGACCGTAAAGTTTCTCGGGAATGTGGAAGCGGGGTGAAAAGTCGTAGCGGCCGACGGCGAACTCTGGCACCTCACCACAAGCTTTGAGAGAATTAAGGCAGGTCAAAAGGTCGGCGGCGGCACCCTTTGCGCTTTGGTAGCGCTGTTCTGGATCCTTCTCCAGCAGCTTGAGCACTATTGTAGATAGCATCGGCGGAATGGTTGGGTCGATTTGGTGGGGCGGTATTGCAATCCGCGCAATGTGACCGTGGATCACCGCCAGCGCATCGTCGCCTTCGAACGGCGGCCGGCCAGTCAGTAGGTCGTAAAGGGTGGCACCCAGTGAGTATAAGTCGCAGCGCCAGTCCAGGTTGCGGTTCATCCGCCCGGTCTGCTCCGGGGCGATGTAGGCGAACGTGCCTTCCAATTGTCCGATCTCGGACGGTGAGGTTTCACGAGGCAGTTCAGCGGCAATGCTGAAGTCGATCAGTTCAACCGTGCCGGTGGTCCGGTTCCATATAATGTTGGAGGGGCTGATATCCTTATGTATGACGCGGTTAGCGTGAATGTGGTCGAGGGTTGTCGCTACGGTGGCTCCGATGTGCAAGATCTCGGCAAGTGTGAGCGGTCCCATATTTCGCGCTGCAGCGATGCTGACGCCGCCGCTGTCGCCCATCACCAGTATCAATCCATGATTGCTTGTTTCCAAGTCGAGGGTTGACACGACTCCGGGGGTTGACACGACTCCGGGACAATTAAGCTTGCGGGCGATCTCGTATTCCCGATGAAAGCGGGGGCCGTCGGTGGAGCCATTGCGCGGCCGTTCCAGCCGCTTGAGAACTACCGGCGCGTCGTCATGGCAACGGCGGGCGCGGTAGACGTTAGCGCGGATGCCTTCGTGCAGTGTCTCTATGATTGCATAGCCGTCGATAACCATCATTATCTTCTAGTTATGTCAGG